>CAJOGQ010000005.1 GCA_905234125.1 uncultured Bacteroidaceae bacterium
CCTCTGCTACAACATCAACGGTTGCGATCCTCAGACCATCAAGACTTACTGGGCTATCGCAAACGACACGAAGGCTGTGCTGGTAGAGATCAGCTTCACCTACACAGGTGCAGTGAAGATTGCTGACATCGAGAAGGCTGGTTCCGTGAAGAACGGCAAGTTCCTCGAGGATGGCAAGGTGGTCATCTACAAGAACGGCGTGAAGTACAACGCTGCTGGCGTAATGGTCAAGTAGCAATAATATACGTGTGCCAGACTTTTCTGGCACACGTAAAAGAAAGCATCTGTTAAGATAAAAGATGCGTTATTGATAAAAAAAAGTTAATTGTTTTCGAGTCCTCTGAACTGTGAAGTTCGGGGGATTTCTTTTTGTTGTTTTGATGGGGACGTTGTAGCTTTCAATCTCATCGCTTATCTATTATCTCATACCCCTTATACTGTTCCTTGGGGAAGGTGAAAGTCGCGTCGGTGATTCCGCCTGACTTGAAGTTGGAGATGTTGACGTGAGCCCAGAAGAAGGCGACCTTGATGTGAAGTTGGAGTGGGTCGCGAGTCTTCTTGTCGATCAATGCACGGATCTCTTTCATCCCCTTCATGCCCTTCTTCACGTTGAGGGTGAGGAGGTAGCCTTCGGGGTTGTTGGCAATGTGATAGTTGTAGTTGTTGGGCTCGAACTTGAAGTCATCGCCGAAACGGCTCTGCTTGGGGTCGTCACCACGATAGATCTCCACACGTTTCTTGTCGCCCTTGATGACGTAGGCAGTCACACCGTCGTTCCATGCCTTGCTGGATTTCGATTCGTACTTGCTTTTCTTGCCCTTGTACCAGATGGTGCCTTCGGTCTTGTAGATGTTCGCCACGTTCACTAAGTAGTGGAGCGAGGCGCCTTGTGCACCAAATACTTTCTCATATACTTCGTCAAACATCTTGCGTGCCTGACGAGTGTTGGCGTTCTCCTGTGCCTGCAAGGATAGGGCAGGCACAAGGAGCAGCGCCAAGAGGATTGATTTTGCTTTCATCTATTTAAATATACTCTTCAAGATTTCAGTAGTCACTCTACGGGTGGCGGTGTTGGCAGCCGTTCTGGTTGCTGATTCGAGGATGGAACCACCAGAGGAGGATCTCTTTGATGTGGAGGTCTTCTTCGTTGTAGTCTTCTTGGTGGTGGAGGTGCTGCCGGAAGAAGAGGTGTTGCCCGTTATCTTCTTGCCTACAGATGTGCCCACCTGACGACCGACAGAACCTAACACCGCACCGACGAGGGTGCCGAAGATGGTTCGTTTCCACATGCTGGATGACTTTTCCTTCTCCTTGGCCTTGCGCTCCTCTTCCTTGCGAAGACGTTCAGCCTCCTTCTCCCGTTCTTTACGCAAGCGCTCGGCCTCTTTCTCCTGCTCACGACGGATGCGTTCAGCCTCCCGTTCATTCTCTCTGCGCAGGCGCTCCTCTTCCTTTTCTTGCTCCTTACGCAAGCGCTCGTTCTCCTTCTCCTGTTCCTTCAGTTGCTTTTCTTCTTCCTGACGACGCAACATAGCAGCAGCTTCGGCATCCTCCTGCTCCTTCTGGGCAATCAGAATCTCGTAGGCACTCTCGCGGTCGAAGTAGTTGGCATAGCCCTTGATGCGAGCTGGGGCGGCGTTCTGGATGTCGATACGTTGTCCTTCGGTGATGGCGCCAATCTGACTGAGGGGGAAGAGAATCTTCGCACGTTGCACCATCGTGGGGGCGCCCTTCTCGTCCAGCACAGAGACCAACGCCTCACCAGTGCCGAGTTCCATGATGGCTTCTTCGGTACTGAAATTAGGGTTGGCACGGAAGGTCTGGGCAGCCACCCGCACAGCCTTCTGATCCTTGGGTGTATAAGCACGGAGGGCATGCTGGATGCGGTTGCCGAGCTGTCCGAGGATGGAGTCTGGAATGTCGGAAGGCGACTGGGTGATGAAGTAAATACCTACTCCCTTGGAGCGGATGAGACGGATGACCTGCTCAAGCTTATCGACCATCGCCTTGGACGTGCCGTCGAAGAGCATGTGTGCCTCGTCGAAGAAGAAGACGAGTTTGGGCAGTTCCAGATCACCCACCTCTGGCAGGGTGGCATAGAGTTCTGTCATGAGCCAGAGGAGGAAGGTGGAGTAGAGTTTGGGATTGAGCATGAGCTTGTCGGCAGCCAGCACGCTCATCACACCTAAACCGTTCTCCGTGTCGAGGAGGTCGTTCACGTCGAAGGCAGGTTCGCCAAAGAACTTGTCGCCACCCTCGCTCTCAATCTCCAACACTGCACGTTGGATGGCACCGATGCTGGCAGGCGACATATTGCCATAGACCGTTGTGAAGAGTCCTGCGTTCTGACCTACGAAGTCGAGCATGAGACGCAAGTCCTTGAGGTCGATGAGCAGGAGTTTCTTGTCGTCGGCAATGCGGAAGACAATATTGAGCACACCGCTCTGCACATCGCTCAGACCCATCAGACGGCTGAGGAGTTGAGGACCCATCGCCGATATGGTGGTGCGCATGGGGAAGCCTTGTTCGCCAAACACGTCGTAGAAACGCACGGGACAGCCCTTGTACTCAGGATTGGGCACCCCGAACTCATCTTTACGCTTCTCAATGAAAGAAGACGTCTTGCCTGGTTGTGAGATGCCAGAGAGGTCGCCCTTCATGTCGGCCATGAAGCAAGGCACTCCCACCTGACTGAATGTCTCTGCCATCACCTGGAGCGAGACGGTCTTACCCGTTCCAGTGGCTCCAGCGATGAGACCATGACGATTACACATTTTGCCCACCAGATTGATGGGACCTTCATCGCAATGCGCGATATACAGATTGTCGTTCAGATACATATTATTATTTATTTAAGTTTCGGATGTTTTGTTGCGCCGTTGGCGCCGAAGGAAAAATATGAAAAAACAGATAAATATATAAAAAAAGGCTCTTTATCATCCCTCGCAAGGGATTCTTTTTTCTTTATTTTTTCTTATTTTCTTATATTTTTCTTTCAGCGACTTGTCGCAATTTATCATAGATAGCGAGCGAGCCCGCTGTTGAGCCAGTCAATGAACTTCTGAATGTCCTCGTCATAGGAGTAACTGCGTTCGAGCGGGTTGCCGTTGTTGTCGAGGAGGACATAGAAGGGCTGGGCGGTGGCTCCGAACTTGGTGGACTGGAGATAGCTCCATCTGTCGCCCACGGTGCGGAGTTTGCGGGTGTTGCTGTCGTAGGTTTTGTTGTACTCGTAGCTGTTCTCGCCATCAGAGGCTGACACTTTGAGGTCGGCAGTCACGCCCACACTGAAGATGGGGTTGCCATCACCTGTCTCGATGACTTCAATGGGTTCTGGCAGTTTCGTCTTGTCATCCACATAGAGTTGGATGAGCACGTATTTGTTGGTCATGATGTCGGCCACGGTGGGGTCGGTGAAGACAGCGGCCTCCATCTTGCGGCAGTTCACGCAACCATAGCCGGTGAAGTCAATCATGACAGGCAGATGATGCGTCCGGGCGTAGTTCATGCCCTCCTCATAGTCCGTGAACATCGGCTTCACCTCCTGCTCTGGAGCGAGGTTGAAGTCCTGGGTCTTCATCGGCGGTGCAAAGGCACTGACAGCCTTGAGCGGAGCGCCCCAGAGACCTGGAATCATATAGATGGCAAAGGCGAACGAGATGAGCGCCATGAAAAAACGGGGGATGGAGGTCTTGGGGTGCATGACCACATTCCCCATCTCGTCGTACTCCTCTTCATCGTGTGGGAAACGAATCCAGCCGATGAGGTAAGCCCCCAGCAGAATGGCCAAGACAATCCAGAGAGAAAGGAACACCTCGCGGTCGAGCAATCCCCATCCGTAAGCCAAATCTGCCACGGAGAAAAACTTGAGCGCAAAGGCAATCTCGACGAAGCCCAAAGTCACCTTCACTACGTTCATCCAGTTGCCACTCTTAGGCACCGTGTTGAGCCATTGGGGGAAGAGGGCGAAGAGGGTAAAGGGTAATGCCAAGGCGATGGCAAAGCCCAGCATGCCGATGACGGGGCCAACGATGCTGGAGGTCACTACCTGCACGAGCAGGAAACCGATGATGGGACCTGTGCAGGAGAAGCTGACCAGCACCAATGTAAATGCCATCAAGAAAATGCTCAAAATGCCTGTGGTGCTGCTGGCCTTGTTATCGACAGCGGTGTTCCACTTCGATGGCAAGGTGATTTCGAAGCCACCGACGAAGGAAATTCCGAAGATGAGCAGCATCAGGAAGAACAGGATATTAAACACGGCGTTGGTGGCGAGGTCGTTGAGGGCCGATGCACCAAAGATAGCCGTGATGACCAATCCGAGGGTTACATAGATAATAATGATGCTGATGCCATACAGTACTGCATCACGGATGCCCCGCTTCTTCGCAGCCGCTTTCTCTTCTTCGGTAGATTTCTTTGTGGTGCCCCTCTTGAGGAAGAAGGATACCGTCATAGGGATGATAGGCCATACGCAAGGAGTGACCAATGCCACCAGACCGCCTAACAGCCCCAAGAGGAAGATTTGCCAAAGGGAAGTGTTGGACGTGTCGCTATTGCCTCCTTCATCGAAAGCGGAGAGTTGGTCAATGACGGGCGACCAGATGGAGTAGGCTGGGGGTATGGCGTCGGATAGTGAAACGCTGTCAGTTGAGAGTTGAGTGTTGAGCGTTGAGAGTTGGGTGCTGTCGAGGGGTGGTTGCTCTCGTACCACCTCCTCTTCGGGCTTCACGTCAGGCTTGGGCTCTTCCTTGGCCTTTGGAGTTGCCGCCTCGCCACTGAAACTAAATTCGGCGGGGGTAGGGGGGATGCAGTTCTGATCGTTGCAAGCCCCATATTCGAGATAGCCCTCAATCTCGTACTTGCCCCCTAAGAGTTTCACTTTCTGGGTGAAGGTGGCAGAATTCTCAAAGTAATAGACATCCGTACCAAACATCTCCTCAAACTTCTTGATGGGCGTGGTTGCAGGCGTCAGTGCCCCCTCTAACGTCGCCCCTGAGATCTTCTCCACATTGATGGTGGTGGATGTCGGACCATCCATCTTCTGCGTGCTGTACATGTGCCAGCCGCTGTTGATGTTGGCCACGAAGGTGATGACCGCCTCGGTGGATGAGGTCTCCTTGATGGAGGCCGTCACCTTGACGGGTTTCATGAATTGAGCAAAGGAAACTAAAAACGAAAAACTAAAAGTGAAAAGAAGCAGAACTTTTCTCATGTTCAATTCCATGTTTGCAACCTTCATACGATACCTTTCTCTTGTAAGTAGTGCAATGCGTCGATGGCTGCATGGCATCCGCTGCCAGCTGCACTGATGGCTTGACGGTAGAGCGGGTCAGCCACGTCGCCTGCTGCAAACACACCAGGGATGTTGGTGGCCGTTGTGGGATGTTGCACCTTGATGTAACCCTGTGCGTCCACCTCCACATCGGGACGGAATATCTCGCTGTTGGGGTGATGTCCGATGGCGAGGAAGAAACCGTCGATGGGCAAGTCATAACGACGTTCACCCTCCTTGCCCTTGTTCTCGATGAGGTGAGCACCCTCCACACCGTTGTCGCCATAGAGTCCTTCCGTTTGCGTGTTCCAGAGGATGTCGATGTTCTCGGCCTCCTTCACCTTCTGTTGCATGGCATCGGAAGCACGCAACACGTCGCGGCGCACAATCATATAGACCTTCTTGGCAAGGCTGGCCAAGTACTGTGCCTCCTCACAAGCTGTGTCTCCACCGCCAACAACGGCCACCACCTTCTTGCGGTAGAAGAAACCATCGCAGGTGGCACAGGCAGAAACGCCCTGTCCAGCGTATTTCTTTTCGTCGTCGAGACCGAGATACTTGGCGGATGCGCCCGTCGAGATGATGAGCGTGTGGGCTTCCAACACGGTGCCGTCATCTGTGGTGACCTTATGGGGAGCACTGCCGTCCTTCGAGAGTTCCACCTGCGTAATCATGCCATAACGGATGTCTGTGCCCAACCTTTCCGCCTGTTTGCGGAGGTCGTCCATCAGTTCTGTCCCCGTCGTCCCTTCCGGATAGCCAGGGAAATTATCCACCTCGGTTGTCTGTGTGAGTTGTCCACCAGGTTGCATGCCTTCGTAGAGCACTGGCTCCAACGAACTGCGTGAAGCATAAATCGCTGCTGTATATCCAGCAGGGCCGCTTCCGATAATCAAAGTCTTTAATGCCATATCGTTTTCGATTCTATTCACAATCAGGACTATTTATCCAAATTGCGACAAAGGTAAGCATTTTTTAGTGAATAGTGAATAGTGAATAGTGAAAAAGATAGAAAACTTAAATAAATTTGGTTATTCGAGCATTTACTCGTATCTTTGCACCCGAATTATAACACATCAACATCTATGGCTACAACCGTTGCTATGCGCAAGCCGCACAGTAAAATGAATTATGCTTTACAGCATCCTGAGAATGAAGGCGGAATGAACGACCGCGTGAAACGTCTGCACCAGCAGAGCATCGACACCCCTACCACGCTCACCATCGAACGTGCGCTCATCGAGACGGCGTTCTATAAGGAGAACTATGGCAAGATGCCTAACTGCATCCTCCGTGCCCGCAACTTTTATGAGATTTGTAAGAAGAAGACCATCTATATCGGTGAGGATGAACTGATCGTGGGTGAACGTGGTCCGCTGCCCAAGGCTGTGCCTACCTTCCCTGAACTGACTTGCCACACGGTCGAAGACCTCCACACACTCAACGACCGCGAACTGCAACCCTACCTCATTTCGCAGGAGGACATCGACACCTACGAGCGTGAGGTTATTCCTTATTGGCAGGGACGCACCCAGCGTGAACGCATTTTCAGCCATGTGAGCAAGGAATGGGAAGAGGCGTACCATGCAGGTGTCTTCACAGAATTTATGGAACAACGTGCGGGTGGTCACACGGCGATGGATGGCAAGATGTACCAGCGTGGTCTGCTCGACTGCAAGGCACTCATTGCCAAAACCCTTGCAGAGCTCGACTTCATCAACGACCCCGAGGCCACTGACAAGCAACAGGAACTCCAAGCCATGGACATCTCCTGCGATGCCGCCATCCTCTTTGCGGAAAGACATGCAGAGTTGGCTGAGAAGATGGCTGATGAACTTAGTTTAGAGTTGAATCCTAAACTAAATAGAATTGCCGAACTTCGCAAGATTGCTGAGGTCTGCCGTTGGGTGCCAGCCCATGCTCCACGTGATATGCAGGAGGCTATTCAGATGTATTGGTTTGTGCATCTTGGTACGGTGACAGAGTTGAACGGTTGGGACTGCATGAATCCTGGTCATATCGATCAGCACCTCTATCCTTTCTATCAGAAGGGTTTGGCAGATGGAACGATGACTCGTGAGAAGGCCAAGGAACTACTCTCCTGCTTCTGGATTAAGTTCAATAACCAGCCAGCTCCTCCGAAGGTGGGTATCACAGCTTTGGAGTCCGGCACGTATAACGACTTCACTAATATCAATATCGGAGGTATCGACCGCAATGGCAACAATGCCGTCAACGAACTCTCCTACATCATCTTGGAGATTCAGGAGGAACTGCACGAACTGCAACCTGGCCTGAGCATCCATGTGTCGAAGGTCACTCCTGATGATTTCGTGATGGCAGGTGCCAAGGTGATTCGTCAGGGTCACGGCTATCCTTCCGTCTTCAATCCTGATACTTATACCAAGGAACTTGTGCGTCAGGGCAAAACCCAAGAGGATGCCAACGAGGGTGGATGTTCTGGTTGTATTGAGGTGGGTGCCTTTGGCAAAGAGGCTTACATCCTTACGGGCTATCTGAACACCCCAAAGATTCTTGAAATTACGCTCAACAACGGCATCGACCCCATGACGGGCAAGAAATTGGGTTTGGAGACAGGCGACCCACGCACCTTCACCTCTTATGAAGAGCTGTACGAAGCCTATCACAAGCAGATGATTTACTTCGTCAACCTCAAGCTGGCAGTGAATAACTACATCGAGCGTATGTTCTCGCTCTATGCCCCAGCTACATTCCTCTCGCTCTTCATCGACGACTGCATCACCCGTGGTCGTGACTACTACAGCGGTGGTGCACGCTACAACACCACCTATATCCAGTGTACAGGTCTTGGCACCATCACCGACTGTCTTTCGACCATCAAGAAGCACGTCTTTGAGGACAAGAAGTTCACGATGGACGAACTGCTCCATGCTGTTGCCTCCAACTGGGGAAGAGGTGACAACTCTCAACTCTCAACTGTCAACTCTCAACTCGAAAAAAAGCGTCAATTCATCCTCAACCGCACTCCTTTCTTTGGCAACGATGATGACTATGCTGACGACATCGCCGTGAAGGTGTATAATGACTTGGTTGAGGCTATTGAGGGACATCCCAACACGCGTGGTGGCAAGACCCAGCTCAACATGCTTTCCACCACCTGCCACAACTACTTCGGTTCTGTGTGTGGCGCCTCCGTCAATGGACGTTTGGCACATTTCGCCATCAGCGACGGTACTTCGCCAGCTCATGGCGCTGATACCCACGGCCCTACAGCCGTCATCAAGTCGTTGGGAAAATTGGACCAGACCCTCTCAGGTGGAACCCTGCTCAATGTGCGTTTCGTTCCTACGTTGCTCAAGCGTGACGAAGACCTCAAGAAACTCGTTTCCCTTATCCGTACCTACTTCAATATGGGCGGTCACCATATCCAGTTCAACATCGTGGACACCCAAACCCTCCTCGATGCCCAGAAGCAACCAGAGGATTACAAAGACCTCTTAGTACGTGTGGCTGGCTATTCTGACTATTTCAACGACATGACCGAACAACTCCAGAACGAGATTATCGCACGAACAGAGAACGAGGAATTCTGAAGAAGGGGGATCCCATAAGAATATGAATTTGAAATATTTCTTTTTGTTGCTGATGCTGACCATTGCCACCGCATTGTCAGCACAGAAGACTGATGCCGACTCGACGAAAAGTGCCCAGCGAAGCATGGCTATGTATGCCGAAGTGAAGGATCACCTCACTCACGACCCCATCAAGGGGTTAAAGGCTGAACTGCTGTGGGCGGCGGACAGCACCCATGCGGACACGGTGCATGCTGTGTACCATGACGAAGAATTCTACAAAAGTTCGTACATGGACTTCCCCATCAAGCAGGTGGGCAACTACTTGCTGAAGGTGGAGGCCGAGGGCTATGTGACCAAGTACATCCCCATTGAGGTGAAGAGAATCTACAAGCACGAACGCTACCAGATTCTGAAGACGGTCTATTTGCGTACTCCCCCCAAGAAGAACGAGATCAATTTGGACGAGTTTGTCGTGACAGCCACTAAGTTGAAGTTCTACATGGATGGCGACACATTGGTGTACGATGCTGACGCCTTCAATATGGCTGAGGGGTCGATGCTTGATGCCCTCATCAAGAAGTTGCCAGGCGTGGAGTTGGAGAAGGGTGGTGTCATCAAGGTGAATGGTCGACAGGTGGATGCCTTGCTCTTGAACGGCAAGAACTTCTTCGACAGCGACAGGGAGTTGCTTTTGGAGAATATGCCTTCGTACATGGTGAAGAATATCCAGTCGTATGAGCGGGTGCCTGAGAGCGTGAAGGGTTCGCCTCGTGAGAACACCGTCAAGAAGGAGTTGGTGATGAATGTGAAGTTGAAGCGGGAGTATGCCACTGGATGGATTGCCAATGCTGAGGGCGGAGCTGGAGCCACGTTCTTCAGGAATTCAGAGGGAAGGTTTGACACGAAATACATGGGCAGGCTGTTTGGCTTGCGCTTTACCGACAATTCGCGTCTCAATGTCTATGCCAACGTGAACAACCTGAACGACACTCACAGTCCTGGAGGTGAGGGTGAGTGGAGCCAGTTGGAGCAGACGGGCGGACTGACCACCACCTATCAAGTGGGTGGCAATTACATGCGTGACAAGGAAGATGTCTATCGTTATATGGGTAGTGTGGAGGCTTCTTATACGGACACAGACAATGCCTCGAACACCAACGCTGCGACGTTCTTGGAGGATGGCGACACCTATGAACGTTCGTTCCAGAGCGATCGCAGGTACAGTTGGGATTTCCACATGAATCATGATTTGACCTTGGATGGCACGCATGGACTGGGTGAGGTGTTCAAACACTATTTCGTCACGTTCCGTCCCACGATTACGTACAACAAATGGAACAACAGAGGAAACAACGGTAGTGTGACGTTGGCAGAGGATGTGTCCTCGCAGTTGGGTAAAGCTTGGATGGACAGCATCATGGATCCCAACGCCTGCGACCTACTGAGACACTATGCCATCAACCGCACCTTCACCACCCAAAAGGGCGAGGGGCACACCACCAATGGTAGTATCGATGGCTTCTTCACCGCCACCCCTGCCCATAACGACTACATCAACGGCAACATCACCTACTCCTACAACTTCTCCGACAGCAAAACCGACCAGTTCGAGCACTATCGTTTGGATTATCCCAACGGTGGTTTGCATCCTTCGGCTTCCCCGCAGGAAAGCACCCAACAGTCTCTCGATTTCCGCAACCGCTACAATCCCACAGAGACTCGTACCCAATCGGCCAGCGTTGGCGCCAATTTCGCTTTTGCTTTAGATGCCAAGCAACACAACCGCATTGAGGCCAGCTACACCTTCAGTTATAACTATGACAAAAACAACCAACCGCTCTACCTGCTGAACAAACTGAAAGGGTGGGGATTGAATGATGGTTTGCAGGAAACAGTTCCTCCCCTCGGCTCCCTCCCTTCTATGGATGAGATGCTGACCACCCTCGATGCAGAGAACAGTTCGCACTCCAAAACTACGATCCACAGTCATACGAGCAGTGTCAACTACAGTCTTACGAAAGGTGAAGACAACAGTTTCACTCAACTGACCTTTGCCTTGAACATGCCTTATTTGCATGAGCGCATGGATTACCATCGTGGCACGCAGGTGGACACGCTGATGAGCCGTAACACCTTCTTCCTCAATCCCGGCGTCAACTTTTCACACTCCCTCTACAAACGCAATCGCCACTTCGTTGCCGACTATAACATTGCCACCACTGCTCCAGGCATGACGAGTCTGTTGAACATCCGTGACGACAGTAATCCACTCTACGTTACTTTGGGTAATCCGAACCTGAAGAACACGCGAGCCCATAATCTCTGGATGCACTATCAAGACAAGTTCGGCAAGGCCTTCTTCAATACGTCTGTGCAGGGAACTATCACAGAGAACGCTGTGGCATCTGGCTATATATATAATAAGGTGACAGGCGTGAAGACGGTGACACCTGAGAATGTGAACGGAAACTGGAGCCTGAACATCCATGTTGGCACCAACTTTGCCTTTGACAAGGCAGACAAGTGGCGCTTCAATCAGCGGGTTAGCTACGGCCATACCAACAGCGTTGATTTGAACGGAACGAACCTGAGTGAACGAGCTACGAAGTCGGTGGTGAAGAACGACAATATAAACGAATATCTCTCGCTCACTTGGCGTCCAAAGGACAAGTTTGAGTTTGGCACCAGTGGTGAATTCGTCTATCAGCATTCGCAGAGCAACCGCGAGAACTTTACGAACATGAATGTCTATACGTTCAATTATGGTGCGAGGGCACAATTGGAATTGCCTTGGAACATGCAGGTATCGACGGACATCACGATGTATTGTCGTCGAGGTTACAGCGAACCCATGATGAACACCAACGAACTGGTGTGGAATGCTCGTCTGGCTAAACGCATGATGAAGGGTAAGCTGACCCTGATGTTCGATGGCTTCGACCTCTTGGGCAACCTCTCCAATGTGCGTCGCTATGTGAATGCCCAAGGTCGTACTGAAACGTTCTACAACGTCATCCCCTCCTATGGCATCCTTCACGCCATTTATCGGCTAAACGTACAACCCAAGAAGAAGGGGTGAGCCCTAAACTCTCAACCCTAAACTCTTAACTCTAAACTCTCACCTCTCAACCTTTATACTTCGCAGGCGTGCATCCATATTGCTTTTGGAAGCACTTGGCGAAGTACGAAGGACTGGAGAATCCGACCATATAGCACACCTCGTTCACTCGATAATTGCCTGACAACAGCAATGAGGCGGCATGTTTGAGGCGAATGACCTGAATCATTTCGTTGGGGGTCACGTCAGCTAACGCCTTGATTTTGGCAAAGAGGCCAGAGCGCGACACATTGAGTTCAGAAGCTAAGTAATCGACGGTCAGGTCGGAGTTGGAGAAGTTCTGCTCGATGACCTCCTCCATCTTGTCGAGGAAAGCCTGGTCTTTGTCGTTGATGGTCATGAACTTGATGCGTGCATCGTGCACTTCCTGCTCCTTCTGGATATTGATTTCCTGGATTTCTTGCTCCTTCTGGATGTTGATCTCCTGAATCTCCTGTTCCTTCTGTACGTTGATTTCCTGAATCTCAGCCACATGCTTCCGCTCCTTCTTGCGTAACAGATGGCGCATGAAGAAAAAGATGCCTGCAATGATGAGCAACAGATAGAGGATCTTCGCTGGGGTGTTCCAATAGAACGGAGGGGTGATGACGATGCGCAAGGTGGCATCCTCCGATTGCATGCCGTCGTTGGTGACAGCCCTCACATGCAGGGTGTACGTGCCTGGTTCGAGGTTGGTGTAGGTCACGCTCTGCTGATTGCCAGCCTCTGTCCAGTCCTCGTCGAAGCCTTCTAAATAATAGCTGTAGGCGATATCGGCAGGATTGAGGTAGCTCATGGCTGAGAACGAGATACGAAACACGCTTTCACGATAGCTTAGGCGCAGTTCGTCGAGATAGGGCAACCGTTGAGGCAGAATCTCTCCCCCCACTGGCACAGGACGGTTAAAGATTTCCAATCCTGTGAACAGCACCTGTGGCTGTACTTCGTTCCGATGCATATATTGAGGCATGAAGGCGACGAATCCGTTGGTGGTGCCCAGATAGACCTTTCCGTCGTAGCCCCTGAAAATGGCATCAGGCAGGAAATCGACGCTGGCGATGTTGCCTCCTCCCTTATAGACCTGCGCCACCTCATGTTTCATCATCGAGTAGCAGATGATTCCAGCCGATGTGGTGAGCCACAGATGACCCTCCACAGCCGTGATGCCATATACGGACACATCCTCCTGCAACAGAGGCACCTTCACGAAGCGGTCGTCCTCACGGTCATAGCGGAACAGCCCGTTCGCCATTCCCACCCACAGGGTTCCTTGTCCGTCCTCGAAGAGGCTGTTGGCTGACACTTGTGTGTCGTCTATCTCGCCGTCGAAGTCCAGGTAGTGCTTCCACTTGCCCGATTTGCTGCAAGCCCATAAGCCATTACCTTCAGTCGCCACCCATATCCCATCAGTATAGTCCTGCACGATGTCCATCACAGGCCCACCCACCGACTGCACATCGCTGAAAGTGCGTGAGTCAGGATGATAGAGAGCCACCTCATGGAACGTGCCCACCCAGATGCGATGCTGGCGATCACAACAAATGGCGTAGGAAGTGGCATCGAAATAGGCACCCTTCTCATCCACGAAACGGGGAACGTGGGTCACAGCCATCGTGTTGACATTCACGATGTCCATTCCCTGGGC
This sequence comes from uncultured Bacteroidaceae bacterium, assembly GCA_905234125.1. Classification (GTDB taxonomy): domain Bacteria; phylum Bacteroidota; class Bacteroidia; order Bacteroidales; family Bacteroidaceae; genus Minthosoma. Next base: position 13,575 of record CAJOGQ010000005.1, read on the forward strand.
ATAAGTGCCCACATAAAGCAGATCCCCATCCATGCTGAGGGCATGCACGTTGTGTTCCTCTCCCTGCTGGGCGAGAGGAACCTTCGTGAACTGTCCGTCGGCTGGGGAATAATAGCAAAGCCCCCCATCGTCGCTGGCAATCCAAAGGCGCTTCTTGCTGTCCTCGCAGAAGTGATTGACCACATTGCCAGACACGGAGTTGTTGTGTTCTGAATAAGTATAAGATGTGAAGTTGCCTGACACAGGATGCGTGTAGTTCACCCCTCCGTAGTAGGTGCCAATCCACGTTCCGCCTTCACGGTCACGCATCAACGGATAGACAAAATTGTCGCTGAGGGCGTTGGAGAGGGAGCCACCACGATGGTGCAGGCGCACTTGTCTCGAAGTCACATCTATTGAAGCCAATCCCTTGTCACTACCCACCAGCATGCGGTTCTTCGTCAGTTCCAGAATGCTGTGGATGTGTTGCATCTGCGACTCCGATGCCGTCAGCACCACCTCTGCCTGATGGGTCGAAGGATCGAAACGGATCACGCTTCCATCCCAAGCCCCCAACCACATCTTGCCAGAGGAATCTTCTGTCAGGGCAAGGCCACTCAGGGGCGAGGGGCGAGGGGCAAGGGACAAGAGGGATGCATCTTCGAAGCAGTCTTTCTGACGATTGTAGCAGACGAGGTTGCTCGATGCCCAGTTGCTCGATGCCCACACCATTCCCTTCTTATCCACATATATACATCCGTAGGACTTCGAATCGTTGGGCACAGGCACAGAACGGCACTCGCCCGTTTGGGTGTTCAGGCACAAAATGCCCTGTCCCATCGTCGCCATCCAGAGCATCCCTTTCGCATCGACTTTCAGGTCAGCCACATTCAGACTCCCCAACGACGAATCTTTCTTCCGTATCGTATATTTCCTGATGCTGTCCGTCCGTTGCAGATACAAATATAGTCCATTGTCCGACCCCACCCAGATGGAGTCGCCCCATTCAGCCAACGAGGTGACGGACACAGCGTGTGTCTTTCGCAAGGAAACCATCCGATGCCCATCATAACGGTTCAGACCTCTGCTGGTGCCTATCCAGATGAAACCCTTCCTGTCTTGCATGAGGGCACGCACCGTGTTGGAAGAAAGTCCCTCATTGATGGTCAGATACGAGAATGAGACAGTTGAGGGTTGGGAAGCCTCCCCCGATCCCTCCGAAAGAGGGGAGAACGGTACACCGTCAACGGCGTGAAGCTGGATGCCAAGCGACATCCACAAAACAGTGAACAGAAAACGATGGACGTAGGACATACAAAAGATAACTTTACGATGGATAAATATGTGTTGACGAAGCAAAGGTAATGAAAAAATCGTACAGCGCAACAAGAAAAATGTCCAAAACTTGCACTTAGGCTCCGTATTTGTACGATTTTCCCATCCATTTAGACTTTTGTGTCACACGTTTCGCCTCAAAATCCATAACTTTGCACCAGATTCACCAACGTAGTTTGATTTTGTTAGATTAGTGTATTAATGAAACGTTAGATTTGTTATTGAGATTGGTAAAGATAGTTTTGATTAGATTTGATTAGGTAGTAATATAATAGGTGAAAACAAGAAGAGGGCTGGACGTGAGTTCCGCCCTCTTCTCTTTTTGCCACAGGCAATGTAGGGGGAGAGTTTGATGTTTTTACAGAACCAACAAACAAACGTATGGTTTCCTTACGACAAAAGGGTAGTTTCCTTACGACAAACGTATGGTTTCCTTACGACAAACTGGTGGTTTGTTACAAGCGTCAAGAAGTAGAACTTTTTGACATGATTAGGCCATTTTTCGGCCATAAATTGATAAAAACTTCTCATAATTTGTTTGTAATGTGGAAATGTTTGTATATTTGTGCCCGAAAAACTAACTCGTTTCTAAAATAGGATTTAACCGGTCTGCTTTATGAGAAAGAATCTTTTGAACGTTATTCATGCCGCCGTGCTGTTCAGCATCGTGTTGGCTCTCCCGCTAATGCAGTCTTGCAGCAAGTGTTCCACCGACCATGATGGTGACAAATCAGTATTCGACCGCATCACCGAGGAGGAGCTGGCTAAGTTCACTCCAGAACCTTACACTCGCGGTGATGGACGGAGTAAAGCTATTGATGTGCAGCCCCGTCCTGAGGTACATGTCACGGCTCCTGCTGGTACTTTCGAACGAGCCCCTGAGATAAAAGTGACGATACCAACGGATGCGGAGATGTCGCGGTTGGACAATCAGATGCAGCGCATGACGGAATCGACGTTGCTGATGGCCTACGACCTTGACTGCGGATTGGGGGAGAACGAGGTGGCACCGGGTCGATTCCTTGTGGAGATTGATTTGGAGAAACTCGACATTCCTGAGACGCTTTGGCCCTATCTGACGCTCTATCGAGCTGATGGCAAGCAGAAGTTGCAAGAATGTAACATCGAGGTTAAGGACGGTGTACTCCGCTATCAGGCTTGCCAGAACTCTGGCCTCATTATTAGTGCTACCGTTTTCTGGTCTGTTTCCGTCGGTACGGGTGTGAGTGTCTTCAACTATCTGGTGAAGCGTCCTGGCAAGAATATGACCATTTCTGCTTATTGGGAAGCTGCAAAGACTTTCCCCGATGGTCTTTGGAAACGTAAGGATGTCGCCACTCTTCGTGTTAACGATCCTTTTGGCAAGTTCAATGTTCGTTACCGTTACAGTGAGACGGAGCTTGGTGCCGATGCTGAAAAGTACATTGCCAAGAAGGAGGAACTGGAGGCGCTTGTGGACAAAATCTATGAAGAAGCAGAGGAGGATTTCGACAAATCACATCCAGAACTTAAGCCTAAACTCATCCCTAATTGGAATGCGGAAGAACGTCGGCGCACAGGCATCTACGACCTTTTCCTGAAGAACTTGGGGAAGAATAAGAAAGCGCAGGAGATAGCCCAAGACCCCTTTATGACCACTCCACAGAGTGTGCTCGACATCATCAAGGGCGGTCGTGTGGCCTTGCGCTTCTGCCGGTCGGAAGATGGACTCAACCTTGCACCGCTGAGCTATGTCTTTGATGTGTTCTATACCAACAATGACTATTGTGGTGAAGCGTCCAAGGCCACTGCTACCCCCATCCCGATGATGGGAGCCTTCCTCATGGTCAATAAAGACAAATTTATCAACCATCATGACAAAACGCTCGACATGAATATTAGTTCCAACTCTTACTACGACACTGATCAGGCTGACGCTGTCATCCTTTCTATGGCTCACGAAATTTCTCACATCTACGAATATACCTACCTCAACTTCACCCCATGTCGTGATATGCGATTCATGGAGGCTCTCGGGTCGCTGACCGAACATATTTTCTCCGCATGGATGAAGAAGCATAACTATATCGATTACGACCCTGAGAGTGACTACGGCGACAACCGCCTTGACTATGCCGACTATACCAGTCTCGAGTTCCTTTCTTGGCCACTTGCCGAGACGCTGCCAGACCCATATCTTGACGTTTCCAAGCCTGAAATCGATTGCGGCTACGTGCTCGGACGACTCGTCGGCTATCTGCGTGAACATAATCCCAAGAATAAGAAGATTTCTTTCGATGACATGATGAAAGGCTATGGATACCAGAAGACCTTCTTGCAGGACATGCTCGATATCTTCGGTTTCAAAAACGAACAGGAGTTCGTTCCTTACTACGAGGATTTCTGCCGTGAGAATATGGCTCTCATTGTCACAAAACAGAAGGGCTATCAAGGCGATGTGGGTGACCAATCTCTTTCTGTTATAGAACGCCGCTTCGGACAAGATGAATCGAAGGGAAAGAAAGAGGAAGTGAGGAGAAATAATGCGTTAGTGAAGACAAGACGCACTAAGCCGCAATACGCTAAGTACATCCCCTCAACGCTCTTTCATGCTCCCTACCTTTGCGTGATGCACTTTGACCAGTTCGGTCACAATGGTACCAATCGTGGCAAGGCTTTTGCCGTCAAGACCATCCGCATCATGGCAGAGAAAGAGCCCGAAGACAAAGAATACACACCCTATTCTCTCTTCGCCGTGCCTTCCCGCCGATTGCTCACCTCCCACATGCGTTTCAGCATGCTCGAAGGTTTTGACCGACACTATCCCAAAGATTCGCTCTACATACCAAACCCGAACAAAGGCTTCGAATCAGCGTCCACTGCTGAGAAACTTTCCCAATATGCAGTCTTCATTACTCGGCCTGGCTTCGAATATGCCATCCTTAATTCCGATTACTGGGTGGACTTCGTTGCTCTCTACCGACCTATGCTCGACCCCATCGTGAAGGGACGTTCCAAGGACGGCACAGGGCTGCTCATCGACACACGCTTAGAGCCATGTGACGACCTTCTTGAGAACGGCTACGTGAGTGGCATGAAAATCACCATCCAAAACAATAAAACCAAGCTCAAAAAGACCTTCAACGTCAAGCTTGATCAGTGTGGAAAGGTTGTCAAGATTCCATACGAAAAGATAGACATCACTGACACGGAAAACATCGACGTCAGTGTCGCCACTCGTTGGTATTACGAAATCCCGGCTGGCTTCTATTATGCCAAATCTCCTCAACACCTCTTCTACTCGCCCCCAACCAAGACCGTCAATTTCGTCCGCAAGAAGGAAGTGGAAGAGCAAAATATTGAGGAGAAGACCGACACCGCCGAGCAGAATGCCGACTCAGTTTTCATCAAACCTGAAAAGGAGGAGAACGCAGAGGAAGATCTGGGTGGAGCTGACATCAACGCTGCCTTCCGTCTCTCCTGTATTGAATTCGATCATGGTTCATACGACGTGTTTGGTAAATTGTTTACTTATTATGACGAAAATAGGGAGCCGGTCATTGGACGTTTCGTTGTGAAGAATGGTAAGTTCAAGCTCACCATTCCCGCCCACAAATATCCCTACGACGGAGGAGAAAGCGGTTTGGGTTGGCACAACTTCGGCCCCTTCACTCTCGAGGGAACCTGCAAACTTGAGAAGCGGATGGTGGACGGAGTGGAGGAGGTCAATTTCACATTCAACACCGACACAGAGGACTACAACCTTACTCCCTTCGGCTGGGATTATTCCTGGGTTTATAAAGATCCCTATCCCTACTATGAAAACGGTCCTGTCACCATCACCTACCACTTCAGCTTCCAAATTACGCCCGTATCTGACTACCACCAGAATCCCTTCCGCAGTGGCTCCCTCTCGATGAAAGACGGTAAGTTGGAAGATCATATTCTCATCAACTGCATGGTTCACTTTTCTCGTAAAGCCTCGCCAGAAGACCATGTCGAGAATCAAGAAATCGACACGAAGATGGAGATATACGGGAGGTTCGAATAGGTGTGTATAGAACAGCCCACAAGATTATATAGCGGGAAAAATCGAAGCCCCACCTTCGCGATGAACGAGGGTGGGGCTTACTATGATGAACAAGAAAGATGCTACTTCCAGTCTTTCAGGAGGGTTCTCTTGTCGAGTACATGCTTTGCCTTGCCAGTAGAACGTTCGATGTTGCCAGGTTCCTTGATGTGGATGTTGGGCTTGATACCCACAAGGCTGACAATGCGGTCGTAGAGCGGTTTGATGAATGGCATCTGCTTCGCTGGGTTGGGCGAGAAGTATTCGGCACGCAACTCGACATCGAGGTCGAAGGTGTCTTCGTTGTTCTTGCGATCCACGGTGATGAAATATTGTGGAGTGAATACAGGGAACTCGGTGAGCACCGTCTCTATCTGCGATGGGAAGACGTTCACGCCGCGAATGATGAGCATATCGTCGCTACGTCCGAGAATCTTGCCGAGTCGGACGGTGGTGCGTCCACATTCACAAGGCTCATAGATGAGGTGCGTGAGGTCTCGAGTACGATAGCGGAGGATGGGCATGGCTTCCTTGCAGAGGGAAGTGAATACCAACTCACCTTCTTCACCGGGTGCCACGGGCTCCAACGTGTCTGGATTGATGATTTCGGGATAGAACATATCTTCGGCCACGTGTGTGCCATTCTGATAGAGACATTCACCACCAACGCCAGGACCACACATCTCGGTGAGTCCATAGATGTCGATAGCCTTGATGTGCAGTTTCTTCTCCAGCTCGCGGCGGATGCCCCATGTCCAAGGCTCAGCCCCGAAGAATCCGACTCTCAGTTTCAAGTCTTCGGCCTTGATTTCAGGATGTTGCTCTATCACCTCTGCCAAATGCAGGGCATAAGAAGGGGTGCAGCAAAGGGCGGTGGTGCCAAAGTCTTTCATCAGCATGATCTGCTTTGCGGAGTTACCGGCAGAGATAGGCAACTGAATGGCTCCACGCACAGCAGCTCCATCGTGAGCACCTAATCCGCCTGTGAACAGTCCATATCCGTAGGCCACCTGCACGACATCACCTGGTCCCACATCGCCAACTGCCATCACGCGGGCTACACACTCTGCCCACATCTTCAGGTCATTCTCGGTGTAGGTGCCGACAACGGGTTTACCGGTCGTGCCTGATGAGGCATGGATGCGGCGAATCTCGCTCTGAGGAACGGCCTGGAGTCCGAAGGGATACTCATCACGCAGGTCGTGCTTGGTGGTGAAGGGAAGCTTCACGATGTCATCGATGGATCTGATCTGCTCAGGCGTTACGCCCATGCGATCCATCTTCTTACGATAGAACGGTACATTCTCGTAGCAGTTCTTTACAACTTTCTGCAGGCGTTCGCTCTGCAACTTGCGCATGGATTCGCGATCCATACACTCCATTTCGGGGTTGTGAATCATGTGTTCTTTTGTGTTTGGTTATTATTTCTTGCTTGCCTCCACGCCACTGTCGAAGGCTTTCAGGTTGGCCTCCACCACGGCGTCACCCTTGCGGGCAAAAATGACGGCAATGGCCTTGCGGAGTTGTTCGACAGTAAGGATTTCGATGAAGGGGGCTGCCATGCCGAGGAGAACCATATTGGCACCACGGACATTGCCAGCATCCTTGGCTACTGATTCGATGTCGAGTTTCACGACAGATGGCATTGCGTCGAGTTCAGCCATGAGGGCGGCCTCGTCAGGGTAGTTGGGGATGTTGACGAAGGGTTTTGAACTGGTTACGATGGTGCCGGTCTTGGCGAGGTAGGGGAGGTAGCGCAATGCTTCCATGGGTTCCATGGAGATAACCACGTCGGTGCCACCCTGTGGGATGAGGTCGCTGTATATGTTCTCCGTAGAGAGACGCAGGTTAGACTGCACGTCACCACCACGCTGACTCATTCCGTGTACCTCTGCTTGTTTCAGGTTCAGTCCTGCTTCTGTGGCTGCTTCGCCGATAACTGTAGCGATGGAGAGGATGCCTTGTCCACCCACACCGCAAAGTATGATGTCTTTCTTCATTGTCAAAAAAATTGAAGTGAAATTTTTGAAGTGAAAAGTGAACAGTGAAAAATCTAAGTTACCTGCCATGCGGTCTGTTGGCAACTCGTTAGCAAAAGTAATATAGATTTTTCACTTTTCATTTTTCACTTTTTTGCCTTTTCCCTTGCGTGTCTTGCAGCTGTCTGGATGCACTCACGACGTGGGATAATCACTGAAACTCCGTTGTACTCAATCTCTTCCTTCAGGATGCGGGTGATCTCTGGCATGTTCTTGGGCAGAGGAACAACCACACGCACATGCTCTGGCTCCACGCCGAGTCCGAGACAGATAGCCTCGAACTTGTTGGTACCTGCAGAGTCCTGACCACCTGTCATACCTGTGGTGAGGTTGTCGGAGATGACCACGGTGATGTTGGACTTGTCATTCACAGCATCCAGAAGACCTGTCATACCGCTATGGGTGAAGGTGGAGTCACCGATGATGGCAACTGCTGGGAAGAGTCCTGCATCAGCAGCACCCTTGGCCATCGTGATGCTGGCTCCCATATCGACACAACTGCTGAGTGCCTTGAAAGGAGGCAGTGCGCCGAGGGTATAGCAACCGATGTCGCCAAAGACGCGATAGTCGGGATATTCAGCCAGCACCTGATTCAATGCAGCATAGACATCGCGGTGTCCGCAACCTTGACAGAGCTGTGGGGGACGACCCGCGAGATTCTTTGCATTGTCGAAAGCAGGACCTGCTGGCTTGCCGAGTGCCTTGGCAACACAGTCAGGAGTCAACTCACCAGTACGTGGCAGGTCACCAGTCAGACGTCCCTTGATGGGGTAGCCTGCACCTAAAAGACCCTTCAACAGCTCTTCCACGACGGGCTGACCATCTTCCACCACGAGGATGGCATCATTCTCTGCTGCCAAAGCTTTGATTTTCTCTTCTGGCAGTGGGTATTGGCTCACCTTCAGGATGTTGGCGTCATCACCCACATTCTCCTTCACGTAGTTGTAACCGATGCCACAAGCAATGATGCCGAGGCGCTGCTGACCACCCTTCTCCAGACGGTTGTAGGCACTTGCCTCACTTGCCTTCGCAAATTCCACCTGCTTGCCCAACAAATCCACATACTTCTTTCTTGCGATGCCAGGGAGGAGCACCCACTGATCGGTGCTGGGGTTGAGAGGTTTCTGTTCTGCCAACTCGCCCACCTCGACAGCGGAACGGCTGTGAGCCAAACGGGTGACGATGCGCAGGAGCACAGGCTCCTTCAGGCGCTCAGAAAGTTCGAAAGCTGAGGACACCATGTCGTAGGCCTCCTGTTGGTTCGATGGCTCGAACACGGGGATGAGGGCGAACTTGCCGTAGAAGCGGGAGTCCTGCTCATTCTGAGAAGAGTGCATCGATGGGTCGTCGGCAGCTAATACAATCAGACCGCCGTTCACGCCTGTGATGGCGCTGTTGACAAAAGCGTCGGCACACACGTTCATGCCCACATGCTTCATGCATACCAAGGCACGCTTGCCGGCGTAAGACATACCGAGTGCAGCTTCCATCGCAGTCTTCTCGTTTGTACACCAACGACTGTGGATGCCACGTTCGCATGCCACTTTGTTTGTCTGGATAAACTCCGTGATTTCGGTAGACGGAGTGCCAGGGTAGGCGTACACGCCAGAAAGTCCGGCGTTGATGGCACCCAAGGCAATGGCTTCGTCACCAAGAAGTAAATGTTTCATATTCTGTCAATAATGATTTTGGACGCAAAAAAAAACTCGCCCAGCGCATCGGCTGGTCGAAAAACGATGCAAAGGTAAGAAAAAAAAGTGAAAAGTGAAGAGTGAAGAGCGAAAAAACTGAGTATCTTGCCTTTCGAATGGTCTGTAAGATAGATTTTTCACTTTTCGTTCTTCACTTTTCACTTGTGCTTGAAGAGGCGATCCACATCGAGGGAGAGGGTCGTCATGAAGGTGAGGCCTTCTGTCATGGGACTGTTGAAGTAGTAGTATTTGGGACGGTAGTCGAGGAGGTTGTCGATGGCGAGGGTCCAGCGGAAGGCGGTGCCGAAGCGTTGGGTGGCAGAGAGTTTCCAGAGGGTATAGGCGGGATAGTTTGTGGGGGCAAGGAGCGAGGGGCGAGGGGCGAGAGAAATGTCTGATGTTTGGGTATCCTCTTGCCCCTTACCTCCTGCCCCTTGCCCCGTCGAGAGCATCGAGGTAGCTCTGATGGCAGAGAGGAAACGTCCATTGAGGGAGAGGCGCAGTCCATAGCGACGTGTCCATTGGTGATCCCAGTCGATGCGTGCCGTGAGGGAATGATGTCGTGCTGGGATGTATTGGTTGTTCACCGTATTGCCATCTTTGTCTTTGGGGATGCGTTCATTGGTGTAGGCATAGGAGATGCGGGCGGTGATGCCATTGTCCCATCGAGCCTGAGCAGTTGCCTCGGCACCATAGATGGAGTAGGAATCAAGATTGATGTAGTCGAGGTGTAATTGAGTGCTCTCTTGCCCCATGCCTCCTGTTCCTTGCCCCTCCAAATAGTGGGGCACACCTGTGGCAAGTTTGTTCCTCACTTCGTTGTAGTAGGTTGATGCGGTGAGGTTGTAGTGCCCTTGGGTGTAGTCGGCTGAGAGCGTGAAGTTATGGCTCACTTCTGCTTTCAGGATGGGATTGCCATTCACTATCCAGATGCCAGCCATATCGAAGTTGTAGTATTTCTCTTTGAGTGATGGGGCACGGAATCCCATACCATAACTGAAGCGGAAGTTGAGGGTTGAGGGTTGAGAGTTGAGGGTTAAGGGCAGGGAGTAGCGTGCAGAGAGTTTTGGGGTGAGGCGTGAGTCGTTGCCATCGGAGAAGTAGTCGTAGCGCAGGGCACCCACTACCTCCCATTGAGAATCGATGAGCCAGTCGTACTGTGCAAAGGCATCGACGACACGTTGGTCGTAGGTTTCCCTGTCGAGGTTCTTGTGCATCAGATAGTCATAGACGTAGTCAGCCCCAAAGGTGAGGATGTCGCCCTGACGGAAACTGTGGTTATAGACGCCTCGCAAGGTGTTCTGGGAATTGCTGTATTGGCGTATTTCCTTGTGGGTGATGTCATAATAGACACTTTTGTCATATTGATCGAAGGCGTAGGAGAAATCAAGATTATCGCGCTCAGATAGCTCCCACAACATCCGAAGGCCAGAGGAGAAGTTGTGGTAGTAGTCAGGATTTTTGGGATCTCGTGGCAGATAGCGCATGAAACGTCCGATGCGACCAATCAGTTTCAGATGGTCTGTGGGCATGTAAGTGAATCGATCCTTGACACTCACCACATCTTCGTCGTACACATGATGCACCACTTGTGCGGCAGGATTGGGACCATTCTTTACATCGTAGCCTCCGTTTAGATTGGTGTGGAGTGTCATCGCATTTCTCCAATGTTTGCGATTGAGTCCCCACGTGATGTCGCAGCGGTAGTTGCGATAGCCAACGTGGGTGTTGTAGTTGAGTGTCCAAGGCCGAGCTCCCTCCTTCGTGATGAGGTTGATGACACCGCCCCCGGCATTGCTGCCATAGAGTGCAGAGGCTGCTCCCTTCACAATCTCGATGCGTTCTATATTTGCCATGTTCAGACGGGTGAAGTCGATGTCATCAAGCGTCTCACCTGCCATCCGTTCACCATCCACGAGGAACAGGACGCTCTGACCTCCGAATCCGCTGAAATTCAGGTGAAGTTGCTGGTTCATGGCATACGAGAACTCCACCCCTGGCAACTCCTGCTGCATCAAATCCACCACATTGGTGGCATCCACCTTCTCAATGTCATCCGCCGTGATGAGTCGTGTCTGTATCGGCACATCCTTCAGCAATTTAGGGGTGCGGGTGCCGGTGATGACTACATCGTTGAGCCATTGGGTGGAGTCGGCCTGCTGTGCAGAAAGGTTGAGAAGGGAAGTGAAAGGGGAGTTAAAGAGAATGGAAAGGACAATACCTTGCCAACAGCAAGACATACGTCCCTTTAACTCCCTTTTCAATTCCTTTCTATTCCTTTCCATACCCTTCATCTTAATACGGATATTTGTAGTTGATGGTCAGGCAGCACTTGGTGCCCTTCTCGTTCATGTGGTTTGCCAGTTGGAGGGCGGCATGAGTGCCATCAGCAAACCGTACAATGAAGATATGGGAATTGAGGGTGAAGAGGGGAGGCATGGGGGGAATGTCCACCCGAAGCCATGACGACAACACCTTGTTCAGCTTGATGCCTTGACTGCCGATGAGGCCTTGCAACATCTGGTCTTGCACCGCCCACACATCCTGCTCGTCCCACTCGTCAGGCGTAAAGATAGAGTCTTTGAATGCCTCGCTGCTGGCGGGTAGCTGCTCCATGAGTACGTAATTGGTTTCCAAGACCTTTCCACCATTTGTGCGCACATTATTCCGATGCACGGCAAAGCTCCATTGTGCCGGTTCGGGTTGAGGCTCAGTGGGTCGGAAACCCTCATACCGATAGTTGGACAGCCCTTCGCCGAACACATCGTACCAGTAGGTGTAGATGCCGGGGGAGTTGGGGGTTGAGGAATCGGATGGAGTCTGCTCTGACAAGGGTATGCTCATCGTCACGAATCCCTTCCCCACATCCTTTAAGTCGATGTAGTGCCAATCCGCCCAACTCGAAGCATCCACATACAGCTGGTTCTGTGTGGTTGATGGCGTGTCCGCAGGGTCATCATACAGGTTGCCTAACACATCTTTACAAGCTGAGAGCGATAACATCGCCCCCAGCCAGTAAATGATATGTAGTCTCCTCGTCATGGATTATTCAGCAGCGGTTTCAAAAGTAGCCACAATGGGGAAAGGCATTGCTCCAGGCTTGAAGCTGTTAATGACCTTGATGCCATTCTCTGTCTTTTCCACCTGAATGTAGCTTGATGCATCCAATTCGTAGTCATCGTCCATTGTCGTGGCTCCGTTCCTCACGGCAGTCAGATGCTCTGTCACTCCTTCGCCATATAAACGATAGAAGGCTCCCTTCTCTTCGTCGTAGGCGATGTTCTTGAGGGTGTAAGCCCCTAATGTGAGATCACCCATTGGTGTTCCCTCCACCTGATACTCAGGCAGGGAGAGGTTGAGGGTGCCGTCGGGGTTGGCTGTCACTTTGTAGGTGATATTGACGGGGTAGGGGTTTCCTCCCACCTCAATGGTGTTGATGCCGCTGAAATTGCCGTTCAGTTCACATGCCAGAGGTGCTTTGCCTGCATAGAAAGTGATTGCGGTTCCACCCATTACATCGGGCATGGTGATGACGAACTCTTCTGGATTCCCGTTGACAGAAGCTGCGTATTTCCCCTCCTTGCCACGATATACCATGGTGAGGGTTCCTGTACCTGAGAAGGTTTGTTGGGCTTCATCGAACGTGACGTTTGCGAAGTCCACATCACCCCATTGTGGGTCATGGAAAGACACCGTGTATTGGTCGTTCTCGGCCTTCACGCTCATTGTAGCCTGGTTGCCATAGTAGGAATCCTTGAAGTAGCCCGAAGAAACGAAAATGTAACCATTGAGTCCCTCCACGGGATCGATGATGGGTTTGTGCTTGTTGTTGTCGTCGTCGCTGCTGCATGCTGTCATGCCGATGAGGCCGACAAGCATCAGTGCTAAAAGTTTGATAGTTTTCATTTTGTTGATAGATGTTTTGAATGTTAAAAAGCCATTCCGGCATGCTGTCCGGAAAATCGCTGCAAAGGTACGGCTTTTTCTCCTATCTCACAATCCCCATTTGTGAGGATTTCCACTCTATCCCCGTGGCAGCTTCTCCAGAAGAATCTCTATCAGCCTCGGCACGGCATACTGATCCAGGTCCTCTTCCTTCACCCAGATGTATCCCTCCGGAAGGTCAGGTTCCCTCTCCGTCTCCCACAGATAAAAGTCTGCCAAGAGGATGCGGTGGGTCAGCACATGCTTCACATCCTTGCACACCATCTTAGCCCCCTGAGGTATGGCATCCTCAGCCACATTCATCGGTTCCCATAAGCCCTGCCATATATCACCCGCAGGCCTCTTCCTGATGGCAGTCATCCCCTGCCACCTAATATATATATATATGAGTCGGCGGGTCTTCACCTCCACTTTCTTCAGCTTCACCGGCAAGCTTCCCACCCGATTCGTCCTGAAGGCTTCGCAGGTTTCCTGAAGCGTACACTCCATGCAGTCAGGCGATGAAGGCAGACATTGCATGGCTCCGAAGTCCATCATGGCCTGATTGAATTCCGCTGGACGATCCTCCGGAAGAAGACTCTGCGCCAGCTCCCTGAAGAGCTTCTTGCCCTCCGTCGAATTGATGGGCGTCTCCACCCCGAAATGTCTGGCCAGCACCCTGTAAACATTGCCATCCACCACCGCACTCGGTAGACCAAAAGCAATCGAACCGATAGCCGCCGCTGTATAATCTCCCACACCCTTCAAGGCCCGAAGACCCTCTATCGTCGATGGGAAACCACCAAGGGCGGTGACAGCCTTGGCCGTCTCATGCAGATGCCGCGCCCTGCTGTAATAGCCCAGACCCTGCCAAGCCTTCATCACCTCATCCTCCGTCGCCTCAGCCAGCCTCTCCACAGTCGGCCACTTGCTCACGAACTGCAGATAGTACTCCATACCCTGAGCGATTCGGGTCTGCTGAAGTATCACCTCGCTGAGCCAAATTCTATACGGGTCGCGCGTCCTTCGCCAGGGCAAATCGCGTCCGTTCAGAGCAAACCAGTCAAGTAGAGTAGTTGTAAACATGCCAACACTGCTAAAAAATTCTGCAAAGATAGCTCAACTGAAAGAAAATCACTACCTTTGTCCCATCATAACAAATATTCCTATGCCACATTTCGAGATAGCCATAGTAGATTCCAGCATCCTCTCAGCCCTCGGGTTGCAGCCGATCCTGTCAGACATGATACCCGGCGTGGAGGTCTCCATCTTCATCACCTTCGACGCCTTGCAAGCCTCCGACCGAGGGCAATACGTCCACTACTTCGTGGCTTCCAGCATCTATTTCGAACATGCCGCCTACTTCCGTTCAGGGGGGAAGCGCGTCATCATCCTTGTCAACGGCGACCTCCAAGTCCAGGGCATTCCCACCCTCAACGTCTGTCAGTCCGAGAGCGCCCTCGTCAAGTCCCTCCTCGCCGTCCACAGGCAAGGCCATCCCCACGGCATGCCATCCCGTCTCCACAATCCCGATCAGAAAGAAGACCGGGACCTCTCATCCCGTGAGCTCGAAGTCGCCATCCTCCTCGCCAAAGGCTATATCAACAAAGAAGTGGCCGACAAGCTCAACATCAGCACCAGCACCGTCATCACCCACCGCAAAAACATTATGGAGAAGCTCCAAGCCCGTTCCCTTGCCGACATCATCATCCACGTCGTCATGAACGGCCTCGTCGATGTAGGGGAGCTTTAGCCCCTGTTCGTGCGCCTGACAGGACTCGAACCTGCACATCGGAGATACCAGATCCTAAGTCTGGCGCGTCTACCAATTCCGCCACAAGCGCTCTCTGCTTAAGTGCGTGCAAAGGTACGGAAAAAAACTGAAAGCAGACACAAAGTATTTGAGAAAAGTGGAGAGAAACAAGAATTTGCCCCTCTTGGACGGTCAAGAAGGGGCAAATTCAGTCAATTCTCAGAGCCAATTGTCACGCTTGGGATGTACACCACAAAAATTCTCAAGGTTGACGAGCCGGTACCCCCAAGGCGACGAGCCGGTAGCTCAAAGGCATTGAGCCAGTAGCACGATGGCGTTGAGCCGGTAGCTCGTTTATTTGTCCATCGATAAATATTTACGTGCAGTCTCGATGTACGTGTCTTTTTTCTGTGCGATGTCGGCTCCAGACATGGAGAGGGGGATGTCGGGCTGGATGCCGAATTCGGTGTGGTTCATCTGGTGGTCGTAGATGATGACGGCGCTGTAGCGGATGGACCATCCGTTGGGGAGCTCGCTGTTGAAGGGCATGCCGGAACCTCCGCCGGTCTGGTCGCCCATGATGGTGGCTTGGGGACAGCGTTTCATGCACTTGACGAAGTCGTTGGCTGCGGAATAGACGTGGCGGTTGGTGAGGACGACGACGGGCTTTTGCCAGCGGATTCCGTCGGAGGCGGGATCGAGGTGTTCTGGCTCTGGGTGGGAGAAGTCGTTGTGTCCGGGGCCTGTCTTGTGGGAGATGTAGCCGACGAGGAGCTTCTCGTTGGTGAAGTGGGAGGCGAGTGTGTGGGCTTTGGTGAGCTGTCCGCCTCCGTTGTTCCGCACGTCGATGATGATGCCCCGGCAGGTGGCGAGGTAGTTGAGCATGACGCTGACGTTTCCGTCGCCGACTCCCTCCTCGAAGGTCTGGCAGCGGACGTAGCCGATGTTGTCGTCGAGGATGATGTATTCGAGTCCGGAGGCTATCTGGTAGTTGTGTCCGAGGTAGAGGCGGGCTATGCTGTCGTTGTAGTTTTCGGGGTAGTCTTCGAAGAAGCTCCAGTTGCGTCCGAGGTCGAAGCCTGCGCTGATGTTGACGTGTCCGTCCTGAAGTTCGCCGAGCATGTTGCTGAGCACCTCGAAGAGCTGGACGCTGGACATGTTTTCGTTCACCTGGGCGGCGTATCGGGTGTGGACTTCGTCCCAATCCACGCCAATCTCCTGCTTCTTGTAGTCGAAGAAACAGTAGTGCTCGTCCATGATTTTCCACAGGGCCTCGAAGGTTCCCTGGCGGGAGTTGTCGTAGTGGTCTTCCCGGACGCAGGAGGTGGAAATGAATAGTGAGAGACTGACGGCTATGAGTAGGAGTTTCTTCATCGGCGGTAGAGGTATTTGTTGAAGCCAATCATGAGGTCGTGGGTGTAGTAATGGTGCTTCAGGTGGTTGAAGGTGGACTGCTGGATTTGTGCGACGTAGCCCACTCGGAGGGTGTAGCGGCGGATGGGGATGTCGAGGGTGATCTTGTGGCGCATGGAGGGCATGTTGCCGGGGTAGGCGAAGACGACGTTGTGGTCTTTCTGCCCCAGGGTGAATGCCTCGTAGTAGCTCTGTCCGTAGTTGGGCGAGAAGGCGATGCCGATGAAGGGCAGCCACACCTGGTAGCGCCAGAGGTAGTGGTGGCGTGCTATCTGCATGTCGTAGGTGGCCATCCCACTCACGTCTATCATGAGGCCGGCCTTGGCCTGAGCCGGATTGTTGCCGCTGCGGTCGATGTAGATGCCTCCGATGTAGCCCGATGCCACGAGTCCGGCGGAGAAGTTCCATCGGGGGAGAGAGGAGGTGCGGGACGAGGTGCGAGGTGCAAGAGGATTGACGGTGTTGCCGCCCATGAAGTTGTAGAACCATCCTTGGGAATAGCGGATGCCTCCTGCATACTCGTCGCGATTGCGGGTGTGGTTCTTGTTGATGGAGGCGTTGACGTCGATGAGTGACTGGTTGGAGACTCTGCCCTGCCACAGGTTCGTCATGCGCATTGTCTCACGCTGGATGCGGATGTCTGTGCCCTTGTAGTTGTAGGGAGACAGGTATGTGTCGAGCACGTTTGCCCAACCTGCGCCAAAGAGGGTGGAGTGGAGAACCTCTTTGTTGATATCAGGGGCGAGGGGCGAGAAACTGGGGGCAAGAGTATTGTCTGTGCTTTGAGTATCCTCCTGCACCTTGCTCCTTGCTCCTTGCCCCTGAGCAGTAAGGCTCAGCAACAGCATGATTGCCGTTGCCAAAGCCCCCCAGCCCCCAAAGGGGGAGGCCTGACGGGGTGTATGGTGTGCTGTCTTCATCCTACACATTATATAATATATAAGGGGCTTAGAAGAGTTTCAGTTGTCCCGTTATCTCATCGCGGATGTCGGAGTCACTCTTTCCTTCATCTGGGTCTGCCACCTCCTCGATTTCCTCCACAGGCTCCTCTTCCCCTTCTTCTTCTGGGAATCGGGTGGGCTCGAGTTCCGTCACTTGGTCGAGGGCATAGGTGGTGAGACGTTTTCCTTTTGCCTTGAAGCCCTTGACGGCGATGTACTCCTCTGCATCCACCTCGAGAGGGCCACGGAAGGTGTCGGGCTCGAGGAAGGTGAGCTGGAGACGAGGGTAGGGGGTGTCAGTCAGCAGAATCAGTTGGCTATTGGGATTCTCACCCAAGAAACTCTGCTTCTTCTTCGAATCCTCGAACACAAAACGCTTGATGTAGGGCTGGTTCTGATTCTCGGCATCCCACAGGACAGCCGTCCAGACCTTCTTGGGCTTGAACTTCTCGATGCGCAGGATGTTCTGCTCGTAGTGGTTGTTGGCATCGAAGTTGGTGAGGTAGTACTCGCCAGTGGGAAGCACCACAAGTATCTGCTCGTCGTTGAGGAACTCACCCAGGTACTCGCCGTGTTCGTCGTAGTTGATGCGCTGTACATCAGGATCCCACCACACCTTCAGACCGCCTAACGTGCTGCCACCATGTGCCTTCAGCAGGATGCGGTAGATCTCGTGCTTCGTCAGCTGATTGCCACGAGCCGTCCTGCCCTTGATCTCCACCTCGCTGAAGTCCTTCTCGAAGACGAGCTTCTTCAGCTTCTCCTGGGGCTTGAGGGTGATCTTGATGATTTCGGCCTCACCATTGCTGTTGGCTGAGAACCACGTCACCTTCGACTTGGGAGTGCCCATCGTCAGGTCGTACTCACGGTCACGGGTCACGCCAGTCACGCTGAAACGCTTGATGTAGGTGACTCCTGTCGCGCCGTCCTTGTAGGTGGCGTTGTAGATGGTGCGTATGTCGTTCTTCTTGAACACAGCCACATGGATGACCTCCACCTTGCGCTTCTCTGCCTTGCTGCGTTCCGTCTCGCCAATGAACACCTTCTCTGCCACCTTGATGACCTTGTAGGTGCCATCCTTGTAGAAGATGATGATGTCGTCGATGTCGGAGCAGTTGCAGACGAACTCGTCCTTCTTCAACCCCGTGCCGATGAATCCCTCTGCACGGTTGATGTAGAGCTTCTGGTTTGCCTCTGCCACCGTCGCCGCCTGAATGGTGTCGAAGTTGCGAATCTCCGTCAGACGTGGATGCTCTGCCCCATACTTCTTCTGGAGGAAACGGAACCATTCGGCAGTCACCTCGATGAGGTTGGCAAGGTCACGCTCTATCTGCTCCAGTTCTGCCTTCAGACGGGCTATGAGTTCGTCGGCCTTGTCCTTGTTGAACTTGAGGATGCGGGCCATCTTGATTTCCATGAGTTTCAGGATGTCATCCCTCGTCACCTCACGCACAAACATCTCATAGAAGGGCTTCAGACGGGAATCCACATAGTCGATGGCAACGTCCATGTTCTTGGCATTTTCAAATTCCTTGGCCTTGTAGATGCGCTCCTCGATGAAGATCTTCTCTAAAGAGCAGAAGTGCAGTTGTTCGAGCAGTTCGCCTCGACGGATTTCCAGTTCTCGCTTGATGAGGTGCTTAGTGTAGTCCACACTCTTGCGCAACACGTCACTCACCGTCAGGAACTTCGGCATGCGGTCGTCGATGACACAGCAGTTGGGTGAGATGCTGATCTCGCAATCCGTGAAGGCATAGAGGGCATCGATGGTCTTGTCGCTGGAGGCACCTGGCATCAGATGGATGACAATCTCCACCCCTGCCGCTGTCAGGTCTTCCACTTTTCGAGCCTTGATTTTTCCCTTCTCAATGGCCTTGAGGATGGAGTCGATGAACTGGCTTGGCTTCGAGGGAGAACCCGTTGTCTTTCCGTAGGGAAGTTCTGTGATGGCAAGGGTCTTGTTGTCGCGCTTCTCTATCTTGGCACGAACTCTGACCATACCTCCGCGCTGTCCGTCGTTGTATTTCGACACATCGATGGAGCCACCTGTCTGGAAGTCCGGATAGAGTTGGAAGGGTTCGTCGTGCAGATAGTGAACCGCTGCATCACAAAGTTCGTTGAAGTTGTGAGGCAGTATCTTGGAACTCAATCCCACAGCAATGCCCTCCACTCCCTGAGCGAGGAGGAGTGGGAATTTGACAGGCAATGAGATGGGTTCCTTGTTACGTCCGTCGTAAGAGAGTTTCCACTCTGTCGTCTTGGGGTTGAACAAGATGTCGAGTGCAAACTTAGAGAGTCGAGCCTCGATATAACGACCTGCGGCGGCATCGTCACCTGTGAGGATATTTCCCCAGTTGCCCTGGCAGTCGATGAGCAGGTTCTTCTGTCCCATCTGCACCAAGGCGTCCTTGATGGAGGCATCGCCATGAGGGTGGAACTGCATGGTGTGTCCCACGATGTTTGCCACCTTGTTGTAGCGTCCGTCATCCATCCGCTTCATCGAGTGGAGGATGCGTCGCTGCACAGGTTTCAGACCGTCCATGATATGTGGCACAGCACGTTCGAGGATCACGTAAGATGCGTAATCCAGGAACCAGTTCTGGTACATGCCACTCAGATGGTGTGTGATGCTGTCTTTCATCATGGTAGGGTCGTAGTCACTCTTGGGTGGCTGACCGCCGGCTGGAGGAGAAGCATCCAAAGCCTCTTCCTCCACGGGCTCCTCCATGATTTCTTCGTTGTCGTTATATTCTTCGCTCATTTGATATTATTTAAGTTGCGGCAAGCCGCCGAAGAAAAAATAAGTAAAAATAGATAAAGATATAAAAAAACTTTTTTTTAATTTTTCCTTATTTTTTTATATTTTTCTTTTGGCGGCTTGCCGCAATAATCATACTATTTTACTTAGTTAACTCAAGAGTGTCGAGGGCAATCATCAGTTCCTCATCCGTTGGGATGCAGCAGATGATGACTTTCGAGTCATCAGTGGAGAGGATGGCCTCTTTGGCACGGCAGGCCTTGTTCTTGGCATCGTCGAGTTTGATTCCCATGAACTCCAAGCCCTGTGTGGCACCCTCACGCACTTCGTACTGGTTCTCGCCAGCACCACCTGTGAAGAGGATGATGTCCACACCTCCCATTGCGGCAGCGTACTCACCAATGTACTTCTTGATGCGATAGCAATACATGTCCTTGGCCAGACGTGCCTTGTCGTTGCCGTTGGCGATGCCTGCAAGGATGTCGCGGAAGTCAGAAAAGCCTTCACTCACACCCAGCAGACCTGACTGCTTGTTGAGGAGGTTGCTGATGCCCTTGGTGTCGAGGTTCAGTTTGTCCATCAGGAAAGTCACGGCACCTGCATCGATGTCGCCAGAACGGGTTCCCATGATGAGGCCTTCGAGTGGCGTCAGACCCATCGAGGTATCGATACACTTGCCATCCTTCACGGCAGCGATGGAAGCACCATTGCCGATGTGGCAGGTGATAATCTTCTTGCCTTCTGGCTTCACACCCAAGAACTCACACACACGCTGACTCACATAGCGGTGGCTCGTTCCGTGGAAACCATAACGGCGCACCCCATACTTCGTGTACAGCTCGTAGGGTAGGGCGTACATGTAGGCATAGTCAGGCATCGTCTGATGGAATGCCGTATCAAACACACCCACCTGTGGGATGTTTGGCAACAACGCACTTACAGCATTCACACCCTTGATGTTGGCTGGGTTGTGGAGAGGAGCCAGGTCGTTGCATTTGGCAAAAGCTTCCATCACCTCTGGGGTCAGGAGCACGGACTTGTTGAACTTCTCACCACCATGCACCATGCGGTGACCCACGGCATCCAGTTCGTCGAGGCTCTTGAGCACGGCAAACTCGCCCTGCGTCAATACCTCAAAAATCCACTGCACACCAGCTGTGTGTTCCTTCACCGGCTTCTCCATCTTGTGCTTCTCGCCATTCAGCTTCACGGTGATGAACGAGTCAGGCAAACCAATCTTCTCAATACCGCCAGAGGTAATCACGCTCTGGTCAGTCATGTCATACAATGCATATTTAATCGAACTGCTGCCACAGTTAAGAACAAGAATCTTTTTCATTTGAAAAGTGAAAAGTGAAAAGTGAAAAGTGAAAAATCTAAGTTACCTTTGGTTCGTTAGAAATACTCTTCTTACTCACTTTTTTGTGTTATTTAATTATTATAGTTTGATTTTTCTTTGATGTTTTTAATGAAGCGACAAGCATTGCGATGATTTCATCCAAATCAGCAGACATACTGTCATGTTGCTGATCGGTGAGAACTTGGCCTTCTTTTAGCACGTTTAACCATCTGCGTGTTTCACTTGCTTCTTTTAATGCTATATGGAGTTTAGTGATAAAGTCAGCAGGACTTTGAGCGAATTGCGACTCGCCGATATTAGCGGAAATCGAAGTTCCAGACCTTAAAATCTGGTTATATACTGAAGCCAAATGCTTATCGCCATTTTCATACAGATGCTGTACCATCTTGATGATTCTACCCGCAAAAGCCGCGCTTTTTATAGATAGAGGTGATTGGGAACTTTCATACATTTTGATTCAGTAACTTAGATTTTTCACTTTTCACTCTTCACTTTTCACTCCATTCATGAATGGGAGTCCATTGCTTGGCAAGCCGTGATGGCTACCATCTTATAAATATCATCTACTGAACAGCCACGGCTCAGGTCGTTCACGGGTCGTGCGATACCCTGAAGAATCGGGCCAATGGCATCGGCATTGCCCAGACGTTGCACGAGTTTGTAGGCAATGTTGCCCACTTCGAGACAAGGAGCTACAAGCACGTTGGCCTTACCGGCGATGTCGCTTCCTGGTGCCTTCTTTTGACCTACAGATGGAACCAACGCAGCATCGGCTTGCAGTTCGCCATCAATCTTCAGGGCAGGGTCGAGTTCCTTGGCCAGACGTGTGGCTTCCACAACCTTGTCCACCACCTCATGCTTGGCACTTCCCTTTGTCGAGAACGACAGCATGGCTACACGTGGGTCGGCAAAGCCTGCCACACTCTTGGCGGTCTGAGCCGTGCAGACAGCAATCTGAGCCAACTGGCTGGCATCAGGCATTGGAGTCACAGCCACATCACCCATCACGAGCACACCCTCCTCGCCATACTGAGGAGTCTGGGTGATCAGCAACATCGCGCCACTCACGCAAGTGATGCCAGGAGCACACTTGATGATCTGGAGGGCTGGACGGAGCGTGTCGCCTGTTGTGGAGAGGGCACCAGAGATTTGTCCGTCGGCATCGCCACTCTTGATGATGAGGCAACCAAAATACAGAGGATCCATCACTTGCTCACGAGCCTTCTCGATGGTCATGCCCTTCTTCTGACGAAGTTGGAAGAGCAACTGTGCATACTCCTCAGTCTTCTCTGAGGTGGCAGGGTCGATGATGGTAGCCTTGCCGATATGCTTCAGTCCCAACTTGTCGGCCAAAGCAAAGATTTCTTCCTTATTGCCGATGAGGATGATGTCGGCGATGTCGTCAGCAAGACTCTTGTCGGCGGCAGTCAGAGTGCGCTCCTCCAGAGACTCTGGGAGCACGATGCGCTGTTTGTTTGCTTTTGCACGCGCAATAATACTTTCAATTAAAGCCATAATTATATTTACTATTTGACAATTTACAATTTACAATCAAGTCCGAGATTTAGAGTTATGTTGCAAAGATACGAGTTTTCTCTGACTCTCCCAAACGCCATGCAGAAAAAACTTACTTTTCAGCCCTTCTTTTCCTCAAAAATGCCGAAATGACATTTCTCTGAACACAAGATGTAACCTATTCACAAATAGATGAAACATGGCAGGCACCCTGTTTGGAAAAGACTCTTTACCTTTGCACGCAAATACCAAAATCACATTTTGTATGAAAAAAATCTCTACTCAACTCATCTTGGCGATGGCCTTTCTGATGGCATCGCTCACCCTGTCGGCACAAACTCGCCGACCCATCGATTCACAGCATCCTCTTTGGATGGTTCACATTGACGTTTGGAACCAGGCAGACCCTCAGAAGATTATCGACCTGATTCCTGATGACATCAAGCCGTATGTCTGCATGAACCTCTCGCTCTCGTGCAGTTACAAGACTGACAGGAACGTCTATGAGAAGCCTCAGAATGCTGTGCGAACCTACAAATCGTGGGCATCCGTTTGTCAGTTGAATGGCTTGTGGTTCACTTGCCAGCCTGCCAGTGGTGGTCACACCCACATTCAGGATGACGACCTCGAGACTTTCGAGTATTTCTTCAAGGCTTACCCCAACTTCCTCGGCTGGAACTATGCTGAGCAGTTCTGGGGTTTCGATGAGCCTGGCGACAAGAGTTCCAGCACTCAGGCCTCACGTATCGCCCTGTTTGCCAAGTTGGTGCCCATGCATCATCAGTATGGTGGTGTGCTGACCGTCTCCTTCTGTGGCAACATCTGGTCACATCCACTGAACCCAATCGGCATGATGAAGCGCAACAAGGACTTGCTGAAGGCTTGTCAAGACTATCCAGAGGCTATCCTGTGGCTCTACAAGTACACCACGTCTTCCTGTTTCTACAACAACGAGAGTGTCACTTTTGGTCCCTTCATTGCAGGTTTGGCTAACAACTATGGTGTGCGCTACGACAACTGCGGATGGAATGGTGCGTTGGGTGCCATCTTGGGTGATGGTCACGGCAAGAAATACCCAGGTGCTGCCGGCATCGGTACGGTGATGGAGCAGACCTGCGTGAATGGTGGTGCTGTGTGGGATGGTCCTGAGTTGATATGGACTGAAGATTTCAAGAATTTGAACGACACCCAGGTGGATGGCTACACCCGTCGCAACTGGGGCATCTATTCCAACTTCCAGGCAATCTGGCTCGATATGTGGCGCAAGATTATCGATGGCACCATGTACATCCCTACTCGTGAGGAGGTTGTGAACAAGACCAAGATTGTGGTCATCAACAACGTGACCAGTGGTAGTGACGAGGACAAGTATGCCACATGGGGCGACCTCTACGATGGTCTCTACAAGCAGACTGACCCCTTCAACAAGAACAACGGACAGTGGATGGACAACTACTGCTACTTCAAGAAGACGGGTCGCTATGGTGCCATTCCGATGGTGCCAGGACTCTACGACGACCTCGCCAAGAGCATCCCTGTGCAGGTGAAGAAATCTGCCCGCTGGAGCAATCAGACTAAGAAAGTGTCTGACTTCAATGCCCAATATCCAGAGGTGAGTACGGGCGACCTCTACGTGAACCGCTACAAGAACCAGCTGGTCACCTACACGCCCTACACCTACCTTAACTCCAAGACTTCGGCTTCGGCCAAGATTCCTCTCCAGTACAACACCTGCGAGACTCTCGAACTCACTTGGGATCAGTTGAGCAGTGGCCTCGTCCGTGAGTATTCCGACCATATCGACTTCTATCTGAATAACTTCCGCGATGACATCACCACCCAGCAGACTGACAAGATTGTGGTGACGGGTGTCGCTTCTGAGCCTACCTATACGCTCACCAAGCATCGTTCCAGTGCTACAGGCACAGCTACTTATAATGCCACAGCCACGGCCTCCTACGATGCTGAAGCCAAGACCTACACCCTCAGCGTGAAGCATCGTGCCCCTGTCGATGTCACTATCAACTGCGCAGGCACAGCCACAGAGCGCAACACAGACCCGCTCCCTGCTACGGCTCTGCCCACCCCAAAACAGCCAGAGGCATTTGTGGGTTCTATCGTCATCGAGGCTGAGAACATGGATTACAAGAGCATCAAAAGCTGCTGTGGCACCTCCAATGGCAACATCCCCTTGAATGCTTATCCCAACCTGCGTGAGTTTGCTGGTCTGGGCTTCATCGATATGGGCACCAACACGGCTGGCTCTCTCCGTCATCAGCTCAAACTGAAGCAGGGTGGGGAATATGACATATATGTGCGCTATTGCAACACCACCAAGTCGGGCAACCTCCGTCTCACCGTCAATGGAAAGACACTCAATGCCTCCTGCGAGAAAGTGAAGCTGAACGAATGGCATAAGGCGAAAGTGACGGCCACCATGAAGGAGGGCACCAACAACCTTGTCATCACCAACACAAGTGGCATCGGCATGTATATCGACCAGATCATCTACACTCCAGCAGGCACAGAGGCAGAGAAGTTCGCTGTCACCATCCGTGACGCTGAACATGGAAAGGTTGAGGCTAATGTGAAGGAAGCAAGCGAAGGCGAGACTGTCACCCTGACCGTCACTCCTGATGCAGGATATGCGCTGAAGGAACTGCGTGTGGTCAACTCTGTTTACTTCACTCAGGACAAGACTATCCCTGTGGCCGATGGCAACACCATCACTTTCACCATGATCGACGACAACATGACCATCAAGCCCGTCTTTGCTGATGCCACAGCGGTTTACACTCTTGATTTCTCTGAAGTGCTGGCAGGTACCGTTCCACAGGGTTGGCGTGCAACTCAAGGCGGCAACGAAGTGCACGAATATCCCAACTCCTACTCATCTGGCGCCCGCACCTTCTCAGGCTTCACTGGCTATCAGGGCAAGGCCTTCTACTGGCGCGATGAAAATGCTGAATATGGCAAGCAGACCAGCTATCCGCTGAACCTCCAGCCAGGCGAATACAAATTCACCTTCGCAATGGCTGCTTGGAAGGGAAACCCCAAGTACAAGGCTCAAATCCTCGATGCATCAGGCAACGCTGTAGTCGAATCCAACACCTACACTGCCTCGCCCAACGCCAACGGCAACACAAGTGCCAGCATCAAGTCGGCCAAAGCCTACGAACTGCCCTTCACTATCGAGAAGGCTGGCAAGTACACCATCCGCTTTGTCGACATGACCAGTGGTGACGCCATGCACGAGTTCCTCCTTGCTGAGTGTCGCATCAACACCGTTCAATCTGCTGATGCCATCCTTGCTCCACAGACTACTGACTCCAACAAACCCGCAGGCATCTACAGCCCCTCTGGCCTCCTTCTGCAACACATGCAGCCAGGCCTGAACATCATCAAGATGACAGATGGGACGGTGAAAAAAGTGTATGTGAAATAAGGTGTATGTCAAGCAAAATCAAAGGGAAGGTCGCAATCAGCAACCTTCCCTTTTCATTGTGACTTTTGTTGTGTTTTTTTGAGCCGGTACCCCCAAGGCGTTGAGCCGGTAGCTCGTTGGCGTTGAGCCGGTAGCTCGTTGACGTTGAGCCGGTGGCTCGTCAGATCGGCACCGTTTTCTCCTTATTTTGCTGTCGTACACTCATTCACTAAATAGACGATGCTCATGTAGGGGATGCCTGTGTTCGATTCGAGACCAATCTCGCAGGTGCGACTGTTTGAATAGCCCACTTCGATTTGGTTCGCTTCGATTTGTGGACGAAGCTTGCGGAGGCCGTAGCGGTTTAACTCTGGGAAGGTGAAACCACGATCGCCTGCGAAACCACAACAACCTACCCCTTCTGGCAGGAAGACGTTGGTGGAACACATCTTTGCGAGGGCAATCATGTCCTTGTCAACACCCATCTCGCGAGTGGAGCACGTCAGGTGCAAGGCGATATGGCGGTCGATGGGGTGAAAGTCGAGAAGGGGAACGAGGAATTTCATGATGAACTCGGCAGGTTCGTAGAGGTGCATCTTGTGCATCACCTTCTTCATGCGGTGCAGACACGGACTTTGGGCACAAAGCACAGGATACTTGCCTTGTTCAGAGGCTTTCCATAGTGCGGCTTCGAGTTCTGCACTCTTGCGGTCGGCGATGTCGAGCATGCCCTTCGACTCCCAGATTTGTCCGCAACACATCTTTTCCATTCCCTCAGGGAAGATGACTTCGTAGCCAGCCTTGTGAATCAGTTCACAAATCTCATCAACGAGCGGTTTCTTGACAGGCGACTCCTTCGACAGCCCCATCGTCTGGTTGATGCAAGAGGGGAAGTACACGACTTTTCCTTGACTATTGTTGGTTGACCTTTGATTGTCTTTATGGTGTGGAAGGGACTTCTCGATGATGAGCTGTGTCAAATCCGATGGCTTGGGCTGACGTTTCTTCTTGGGCATAGCAGTTGTCCAAAGGGGTAGTCCCATCTTGTTCATCCCTTGGCAGATGCTGGTCATGAGTTTGGGACCCAGCGTGACGTGGCCAAGATGAGCCACATCGAGCACCAAGCGCAGCCCGCTCTTGACGCCAGCCATGTGGTTGGCTGTGAACTCGCCCACCTTGTAGCTCAACGGACTGTCGTTCATGTCCATCTGACGGATGAGGTGGGTCAGTTCGCCTGTGTTGATCTTCATCGGACAAGAGGTGGCGCAGAGTCCATCGGTGGCGCAGGTCTGGTCGCCGTAGTACTTGTATTTCTTCTTCAGAGTTGCGATGCGGGTCTGGATTGCCGCGACGGAGTTGCCACCAGCGTGCAACTGCGACTCGAGGGCACGGATTTCACGTTGCACGGCGATACGCATACGGCTCGACAAGGTGAGTCCGCACGACATGCAGTTCACCTCGCAGAAGCCACATTCGATGCACTTGTTGGCACGCTTCACCTGCTTGATGGTCTCCTTGGCGGTGGAGAGTGCTGGCTCCATTAGATAATGTCCGCCATCAGGCACCTTCTCATAGTCGAAATCGAGCACGGGCAAAGGCTTCAAGCATTTGATGAAGCAGTCGGGATCGTTGTTGAAGATGACACCTTGGTTCAGCAGGCCATCGGGGTCGAAGATGGCTTTCAACTCCTTCATCACCTCGTAAGCCTTCTCTCCCCACTCGTACTTCACAAACGGAGCCATGTTGCGACCCGTTCCATGTTCGGCCTTCAGCGAACCATCATATCCCTCGACCACCAATTTGGCCACATCGCGCATCATCTCGGCATAGCGTGCCACTTCATGCTCGTTGGCGAAACTCTGGTTCAGGATGAAGTGGTAGTTTCCCTCGAAGGCGTGACCATAGATGCAGGCGTCAGCGTAACCGTGGTCGGCAATGAGCTTCTGCAGTTGCACCGTCGCCTCGGGCAAAGACTCGATAGGGAAGGCAACATCCTCGATGAGGCACGAGGTGCCAACTGGACGTGTACCACCAACCGAAGGGAAGATGCCGCTACGGATAGCCCAATACTTGCCGTACACGACAGGGTCTTCTGTAAATGTGACGCCACAATCGGCAACGGATGAACCCTCGCCCAAACTACCGGCTGGCTGGTAGAGCCGAAACTGACTGAGGCAAGCTTTGATCTTCTCGATTTTTTCGAGCAGTTGTTCGTGGGTGATACCTTTGGTCTCTGTGAGGATGGCCGTGAGGTTGTGGTAGTCACCAGGCTCCACACCCTCAATCTTGCCCGCATCCACATCTTTCTGATATTGCAGATAGACAGGGTCATCGACAGAACTGAGTGACTTGTAGTCGAGCATCTCGGCGCTCTTCACCATCAGGTTCTCAGCACTCATGGCCAAGTCTTCTTCCCCAGCTTTCAGCTTCTTCAGCGCGACGACGGCCTCGCAGCTCTCCTTCATCGTCAGGAAATAGACCATCGCCGAAGCCTTGTAGGGATAGTCCTTCAGCGTTCGCATCGTCACTTCTGACAAGAAGGCCAATGTGCCCTCTGAACCTACCATCGAATGGGCAATGATGTCGAAGGGATCATCGTATGCGATGAGCGGACGAAGGTTCAGGCCTGTGACGTTCTTGATGTTGTATTTGTTGTGTATGCGCAAAGCCAGTTCCTTGTCGGCACGAACCTTATCGCGCAGGTCTTCAATCTTTTTCAGGAAATCAGGATGACTCTTGCGGAAGGCCTCGCGGCTCTCTTCCGAACCTGTGTCGAGGATGGTTCCATCCGTCAGAATGATGCGTGCCGACACCATCATGCGGTCGCTATTGGCGTGGACACCACAGTTCATGCCAGAGGCATTGTTCATGACGATACCTCCCACCATTGCCGATCCGATAGAGGCAGGATCAGGTGGAAACACACGTCCGTATGGCTTCAGAATCTGATTGACGCGAGCACCCACAATACCTGGTTGTAAGCGTATCTCTACCTCCTCATCTTTCAACTCTATACTGTATTTCTCCCAATGCTTGCCTGCCACGATGAGCACAGAGTCCGTACAACTCTGTCCGGAGAGAGAAGTACCTGCTGCACGGAAAGTGAAAGGCAATTTATACTTGCGACAAAGGCGGACGATGCGCGAGATCTCTTCCTCGCCATCGCTACGGAGAACCACTTTGGGAATCTGACGATAGAAACTGGCATCTGTTCCCCATCCAAGGGTGCGTAGTTCGTCGGTATAGATACGGTCAGACGGCATGAACTGTCTGAGGTCTTCAAGGAATTGATTTGTCATCATAGCGGTAGCAAATTAGTCACTTTTGATTGTTCTCTTTTCACTTAAAATACATGCAGTCCGAGGAACACCATCAAGCCGTTCATCAGAATCCAGAAGATGGCGAATGGCATCGTCTTTCGCATGATGTCGCCGTCCTGCCCCTCCATGTCGCAGGCGGCAGTGGCAATGGCGATGCTTTGTGGCGAGAGCAGCTTTCCACCCTCTGACCCAGCACAGTTGGCAGAGGCGAGCCAGTTGGTCTCACTGCCGCTGACACCAAAGAAGGTGCCTTGATTCACCAGACCGAGGTCGCTGGCGGCTGTGGCTTGCAACTTGCCGAAGAGGATGTTGGCATTTGTGGCAGAACCCGTCACGAAGGTGCCGATGGAGCCGATGAGTGGAGCGAAGAATGGGAAGGTCGAGCCAGTCAGCAACACCAGTCCCTTGGCGATATCGTTGGTCATGCCTGTGTTGTTCATCAGCATGGCCATTGCCACCAAACAGCAGATGGTGACAACTGTCTTCTGTAGATTGAGCGTCGTCTTGGCAAGCATCGACATCAACTTGCCGAAGCTGAGACCTTGGATCAGGCCGCCAATGATGGCTCCCAAGAAAATCATCAGACCTGCATTGGAAAGCCAGCCGAACTTGAAGGTGTTGCCAATGACGGGCAGGTCGAACTGCGTCACTAACGTGTTGCTCAGCAATTCGTTGATGGGCGGCACAATCTTGCTCGAAAGCAGAATGAAGAAAATGATGAGTCCATAGACACTCCAAGCCTTGAGGGTCTTCACGAGGCCAAACTTCTGCTTCTCTATCGTCACCTTCTCTGTTGATGCCTCCCTGCGGATAAAAAACTTGTCGTAAATCAGCATGGCGATGATGGCGGACACGGAACCCAGGATGGCGGGAGTCTCGGGGCCAATCCAATGGGCACAGCAGAACTGCACGACGATCGAGAAAGTTCCAACGAAGAGCGCGATGCTGATGTTTTTGAGAATCTTCTTGCGGTCGGTCATCATCAGGATGATAAATGGAGTGATGAAGAACATCAGCGAGAGTTGCAAGATGATGAATGCAGCCACCTCGCAGAGTTCTTCTGGCGATGCCACACCATTGGCCGCCACCTGATTGGCGAGTGTGGTGGCTGGCAAGCCCACAGCACCAAAGCCAACGGCCACCGTGTTGGCCACCAGACAGATGACAGCCGAGAACATCGGCTTGAAGCCCAGACTTATCAAGATGGCGGCAGGGATGGCCACCGCTGTACCAAAGCCAGCCATGCCTTCGAGCACACCACCCAATCCCCAGGTCAGCAGAAGCACCAGCAGACCCTTGTCGGAGGTCATCTGTATGAACTGCGTCTTGATGGTCTCAATCTCCTTCGTTTCGCAAAGGATGTTGTAGCTGAAAATGGCAAAAATGATGATGAGGATGATGGGGAAACAGGCCTTCAGTAATCCTTCCACGACAGACCAAAGGGTGATCCCATAAATGGAAGCTTCAGCATATTTTGCTGGCATGATGCCCATCTTGGGAACGGCGAACAAGGCCAGGACGATGGTTACGGCAAGCGTGACCACGGCACTCTTGTAGCCAGACACTTTGAAACCCATCATGAGGACGATGAGCAATAGGATTGGGATAACGGAGATAAAGGCAGTCATAGAAATGTTAGTTAATAGGATTGTGTTTGTTTATTGATGTGAAATTTGGTGTCAGTGGGGAATGAGATTGAACACGCCTATCTGGTCGAGGAACACAAGGCCGATGGCGAGGGGAGCAATGTAGCGGAGCGCGAAGATGAGCACCTTGAAGTAGGGGGTTCGGAGATCGCCTCCGTTACTGATTTCTTCTCGATAGAGTTGGCGGTCGAGCACCCATCCTGCAAAGATGCTGATGAGCATGCCTCCGAGGGGCAGGAGGACTCGGCCTGAGAGGTCGTCGAAGAGGGAGAAGATGTTGCGGTCGAAGAGCTTCACGTCGCTCAGAGGACCAAAGGAAAGGGAACAAAGGGTGCCCAGCACGAGGATGGAAACGGTGACCAGAGTGGCTCCATTCCTTCGCGACATCTTGAACTCCTCAGTCACGTAGGCTGTGGCCACTTCGTGCAGGGAGATGGCGCTGGTCAGGGCAGCGACGAACAGGAGGAAATAGAAGAGTGAGGAGAAGATGACAGCCAAGAAACTTCCGTTGCCGAGGGCTTGCTGGAAGACGTTGGGCAGGGAAACGAAGGTGAGTCCTGCACCTACGCCAACCTCGTTGGGATTCATGCCGATGTTGAAGACGGAAGGGAAGATGATGAAGCCAGCCATGATGGCGATGAGGGTGTCGATGAAAGCGACATTCACAGCCGACTTGGCCAGCGGAGTCTTCTTGTCGAAGTAACTGGCGTAGGTGCAGAGGCATCCCATTGCCAGAGAGAGGGAGTAGAAGGCTTGTCCCATCGCATCGAGGATGGTGGTGCTGTTCACCTTGCTCCAGTCGGGTTTGAGCAAGAACTCGATGCCTAACGAGGCGCCAGGCAGGGAGACGGAGCAGACGGCGAGGAAGATGGTGATGATGAAGAGGGTGGGCATCATCAGTTTAGCTGACTTCTCAATGCCTGACCGCACGCCCCGTGTGATGACATAATGAATCACGCCGATGAAGAGAAAGAGCCAGAAGGTGGGCAACCAGGGGTTCGAGACGAAGTTGTTGAACACATCCTCGTATTGCTTGGCTGGCACATCGTAAAAGGCATTGATGGCGGAGAGAAAGGTGTAGTGCATCGTCCAGGCACCCACCACCACGTAGTAGCAGAGGATGAACCAGCCTGTGAACACGCCCATGCGACCTACCCATTTCCAAGGTGATCCGTTCGAAATGATGCGGAAGGCTCCTGCTGTGTTGGCGTGGGTGTGGCGTCCGATGAGGAACTCGCTGATCATGATGGGCAGTCCCAACAGGATGATGCACAGCACATAGATGATGATGAATGCTGCACCACCGTTCTGTCCCGTCTCGATGGGGAAACGCCACACATTCCCCAAACCTACAGCCGAACCTGCCGCTGCCAAGACGGCACCTATCTTCGATCCAAAGTTCTCTCTTTCCATAACCTATAAATGTTTCACTTTTCTCTTTTCGCTTTGATTTTCCAATTCAGCCCCATGCACAGCAGCACTCCTAATAGCGCCCCCACGGCATCTGCCTCAAAATCAATCCAATCGCCAGAACGGCAAGTGGTCAGGTAGGCCTGCACCAATTCCATCGCACCACCCAAGGCAATCGAATAGATCACCATGATGAGGCGCGCCATCCACGTGAATCTCCGTTTGTTCCTCATCGCATGATCCACCCACATCACGAAAACCAATCCTCCATACATGACCATGTGTACCCACTTGTCGATGAGTGGCACATCGCCCAACGGAGGGTTCTCTGGGATGGGAATCGTGCTCAGCACCACGATGGCCACCGACACAATCGTTGTAAACAAATATTTCTTCATATACTTTTCTTGACCACAACTTTAATACCGTTCGCCTTCTCCCTTTTCGTAGTCCACTTCATCCTTCCACATCTTGTAGGGACGTTTCAGCATGTACTTGTTGTAATAATGGAAATCGTTCGTCACCTCCTTGCCCAGGAAATCAGGCTTCTCAAACGCCTCGTCCTCGCTCTCCAGTTCAATCTCTGCCACCACCAGACCTTCGTTGTCGCCAAAGAATTCATCCACCTCGATGGTGTGTTTGCCGTTCTTGATGAGGTAGCGGTCTTTGTCCACACGGCCAGGCATGCAGAGCTTCATCATCTCACGGGCATCCTCCAAAGGAATTTCCGTCTCAAATTCATATCTCGCAAAGCCATCCTTCTCAGGCGCTCCCTTGATGGTCAGGTAGCCCTTGTCGTCACGGATTCTGATTCTCACCGTCCGTCCCGGGTCAGTATGGAAATATCCCTGCTCAATGTGCGTCTTGCTGTCCGCAAAAGCCTTCCACTCGCCCTTGACCAAAAATTTCCGTTCTATTTCTTGCATACAAAACTATTATTTATTCTTCTCCCGCAAATTCCATCAGATACGCCTTGATGAAGTCATCCAATTTGCCATCCATCACGCCACCCACATCACTCGTCTGATAGTTCGTGCGATGATCCTTCACACGGCGGTCGTCGAACACATACGAGCGAATCTGGCTTCCCCACTCAATCTTCTTCTTTCCAGCCTCCACCTTCGCCTGCTCAGCCATGCGGTGCTGCAACTCCTTGTCGTAGAGCATCGAACGCAACAGCCTCAAAGCATTCTCCTTGTTCTTCGGCTGGTCGCGAGTCTCCGTGTTCTCGATGAGGATTTCCTCCTCCTCACCCGTGTAGGGGTCTTTGTACTGATACCTCAGCCTGACACCCGACTCCACCTTGTTCACGTTCTGGCCACCAGCACCACTGCTTCGGAACGTGTCCCAAGAGATGCGTGCCTGCTCAATCTCCACGTTGATGGTGTCGTCCACCAAAGGCGTCACAAACACACTCGCAAACGACGTCATTCGCTTTCCCTGAGCATTATAAGGACTCACTCTCACCAATCTGTGCACCCCGCTCTCGCCCTTCAGGTAGCCGTAAGCCATATCGCCCTGAATCTCCATCGTCACCGTCTTGATGCCCGCATCCTCACCATCCTGGAAGTTGCTGATCGTCACCTTGTAGCCATGCTGCTCGGCATACCGCTGATACATCCTCATCAGCATCTGAGCCCAGTCCTGAGCCTCCGTGCCGCCAGCACCCGCATTGATTTTCAGCACGGCATCCATCGAGTCAGCCTCGCCCTGCAACATGTTCTTCATCTCCAAGTCCTCAATCAGCCCCAGAGCCTTGGCATAGTAGTCATCCACCTCCTGCTCCGTGGCCATCTCCTCCTTGTAGAAGTCGAACGCCACCTCCGTATCGTCCGTAGCCGACTTCACCTCGTTGTAGCCGTCAATCCAGCGCTTCAACGCCTTCACCTTCTTCATCTGCGCCTCCGCCGCCTTCTGGTCGTCCCAGAACCCAGGCGCCTGCGTCCTCAGTTCCTCCTCTTCCACCTCCATCTGCTTGTGGTCAATCTGCAGGTACCGGTGCAAAGCCTCCGTCCTGTCCTTAATATCCTTCAGTTGTTCTGCTGTAATCATAATAAATCCAATTTTGGGTGCAAAGGTACAAATTATTTATGAATTATCGCTTTCATCTTTCATCTTTTATGTCATGCGCGTCAATGATGAAGCCGATAAGGTGAAAAAAGGGCGGTTTGTTTGGCTGTTCCAAAGAATAGCAGTAACTTTGCACTCAAATTCTGTAAAGACAATGGTGCAGAGACACAGCAAGGAAAAATTCATGGTTTATGACCGGTGGGCTAAGAAGGGCTCTCCGACGTATTCGCCGAAGCCGCACTCGGCTCCACACCTCGAGGGCAAAAGGGATACGGGTCTGGAGGAATGGGCCAACCACTACTGCTTCAACAGGAAGGAGGACGGAACGTATGAGGCTGAACTGGACGAGGGCTGGGATGAAGGCAGTCACTATGGTGGCGGAACCATCCATGTGGATGTTGAGAAGGGGTGGTTTGAGCTTCCCTACGACGAGTTTCTCCAGAATGTGCTGAAACTTGCAGCGGCGACGCACTATGGCTTTACGCTGGAAGACCTGAAGGAGAAGGAGGGTCTGAAGGAGTTCTTTGGATTTTGATTGTAAGCACGAAGAGGTGCACACGTAAATGAGACTCATCAAGCGACTGGACATGTTTATTTTGAGGAATTTCCTCACGCTGTTTGCAGGCACGTTCTGCATCAGCACGTTTGTCGTCATGATGCAGTTTCTGTGGAAGTACATCGATGACTTGGTGGGTAAGGGACTGACGATGGATGTGTATGCGCAGTTCTTCTTCTATGCCATCGAGACGCTGGTGCCCACATCGTTGCCTTTGGCCATCTTGCTGGCGAGCCTGATTTCGTTTGGCAATCTGGGTGAACGCTTGGAGTTGCTGGCCATCAAGGCAGCGGGCATATCGCTGATTCGCACGATGCGACCATTGATTGTGCTGATGGTGGTGCTGACGCTCACCTCGTTCCACTTCCAGAACAAGATAGCGCCAGAGGCTCAGCAGAAGTTGCTGGAGATGATTCGGTCGTTGAAGATGAAGTCGCCTGAGCTGGACATCCCAGAGGGGGTGTTCTATGATGGCATTGAGAACATCAACCTGTATGTGGACCACAAGGACAAGGAGACGGGCATGCTTTATGATGTGCTGATTTATAACTTGCAGGATGGGGCGAGCCGTGCGCATATCGTGCTGGCTGATTCAGGCAGGTTAGAGACTACGGACGACAAGTTGCACTTGCTTTTGCACCTGTATGGTGGTGGTCAGTTTGAGAATTTGCAGGGAGGAGACGGATTGCAGGCCAAGTACACGCCCTATCGGAGGGAGTCGTTTGTGGAGAAGCATTTCATCATCGACTTCGATACGAACTTCAACATGACGGATGAGTCGGCATCGGACAATGCCCGTGCGAAGAACATGACGCAACTGAAGGAGAGCATCGATTCGATAGAGAACTACCTGCAGAGGCAGAGCAAGATATATAAGGAGAACATGGAGAGGTATTCATTGGCCATTCCCCACGAGGCTCGCATTTCCGACTATGACTCGTTGACGGTGACACAGATGAACGACAGCGTGAGGAAGAAGTTGGAGAAGGCTGAGGAGCGCTATCTG
This sequence comes from uncultured Bacteroidaceae bacterium, assembly GCA_905234125.1. GTDB lineage: Bacteria > Bacteroidota > Bacteroidia > Bacteroidales > Bacteroidaceae > Minthosoma. The sequence continues at coordinate 49,763 of CAJOGQ010000005.1, forward strand.
GCAGAGAAGGAGAAGAGAGGGATGAAGGTGGCGACCTCGACGGTGAATGTGGATTCGCTGATGGCGGGCTACGACTCGCAGAAGCAGCAGCAGATTATGATGACGGCTTTGCAGAAGGTGGGCTTTCAGGAGATGGATTCCAGAAGCAAAGAAGATGCGATGGAATGGGACGAGAAGCAGATTCGCCTGCATTGGATTCAGTATTGGTTGAAAATCACGATGTCGCTCTCGTGTCTGATTTTCTTCTTCGTGGGTGCTCCTCTGGGTGCCATCATCAGGAAGGGTGGATTGGGGTTCCCCGTTGTGGTGGCGGTCATCATCTTCATTCTCTACTACATCATCGACACGGGTGCCATGAAGGTGAGTCGAGAGGGAGGAATGCCTGTGTGGATAGGCATGTGGATCAGTACGCTGGTGATGGCTCCGTTGGGTATATTGCTCACGGTGAAGTCGAACAACGACTCGGCTGTGTTCAACTTGGATGCTTACGTCATGTTGTGGAAGAAGATACTGGGCATACGACCCAAGCGAAACATCGTGCGCAAGGAGGTCATCATCAACGACCCAGACTATGTGGACATGAAGAAGACGCTGGATCAGCTCATCGCGACCAGCCGAGAATATCTGGGTTCGTTGCCTCGTTCCACGTTCTTCGGCTATATGATTTACATCGTGCGCTACTGGTTCTCGAAGCGTGAGGACATCAAGGCCGAGGGTATCATGCTGATGACGGAGTATGTGGTGGAGGTGCTCTCGAACAGTAAAGACCGTCAGGTGCTCAGATTGTTGAACGGCTACCCTGTGATGGAGACACGAAACTTCCGATTCTATCGTCGAAGGAGGAAGGACCTGCGAGCCGTCATCAAGTATTCAGAACAAATCAAAAAAGAAATAGAAAAATATGATACAATTTAGTAAGATAGAAGAGGCCATAGAGGATTTCCGACAGGGTAAGTTCGTCATTGTGGTGGATGATGAAGACCGTGAGAATGAGGGTGACTTCATTACGCCAGCCGAGATGATTACCCCTGAGAAGGTGAACTTCATGCTGCGTGAAGGACGTGGTGTGCTCTGTGCGCCCATCACGATGTCGCGTGCGAAGGAGCTGGAACTGCCCCATCAGGTGGAGGAGAACACGTCGATGTTGGGAACGCCCTTCACGGTGACGGTCGATAAGCTCGAAGGATGCACGACGGGTGTGAGTGCTCACGACCGTTCTGCCACGATCCAATGGCTTGCCAATCCAGAGGCGAAACCAAGTGATTTTGGTCGTCCAGGACATATCAATCCGCTCTATGCGCAGGACAATGGTGTGTTGCGTCGTGCAGGACATACAGAAGCATCCATCGACTTGGCTCGCTTGGCAGGCCTGAAACCTGCGGCTGCACTCATCGAGATACTCAATCCTGACGGCACGATGGCTCGCATGCCCCAACTTGTGGAGAAGGCGAAGCAGTTCGACATGAAACTCATCCAAATCAAAGACCTCATTGCCTATCGTCTGCAAAGGGAAAGCTTAGTGGAGAGAGGTGTGGAGGCCGACATGCCTACGGCTTACGGACACTTCCGCATCATCCCTTTCCGTCAGAAGAGCAACGGACTGGAACATGTGGCACTCATCAAGGGCGAATGGAAACCTGATGAGCCTGTGCTGGTGAGAATGCATTCGAGCTGTGCCACGGGCGACATCTTTGGCAGTCAGCGATGCGATTGTGGCGAACAGCTCCACAGGTCGATGCAACTCATCGAGAAGGAGGGCAAGGGTGCTGTGGTCTATCTCATTCAGGAGGGACGAGGCATCGGACTGATGAACAAGATTGCCGCCTACAAGTTGCAGGAGCAGGGATTCGATACGGTGGATGCCAATATCCACTTGGGCTTTGACCCCGACTTGAGAGATTATGGCGTGGGTGCCCAAATCCTCAGAGAAATTGGCATCAGCAAGATTCGCCTACTGACGAACAATCCTGTGAAGCGTGTGGGACTTGAAGGTTATGGACTTGAAATCGTGGAGAACGTCCCTATCGAAATCACGCCCAATCCATACAATGAGCGTTACCTCCACACGAAGAAGGAGCGCATGGGACATACATTGCATTTTAACAAATAAACTCAATAATATGGAAATTCTTTCAGAAAGATTGAACAGACTCTCTCCAAGTGCCACGCTTGCGATGAGTCAGAAGAGCTCAGAGCTGAAGGCTCAGGGCGTGGATGTCATTAACCTTAGTGTCGGTGAACCCGACTTCAACACTCCAGACCACATCAAAAAGGCCGCCATCAAGGCTGTGGAGGACAACTGGAGCCGTTATAGCCCCGTGCCTGGCTATCCAGAACTGAAGCAGGCCATCGTGAACAAACTCAAGAACGAGAACGGATTGGACTACAAGCCCTCTCAGATTCTTTGCTCAAATGGTGCCAAGCAGTCTGTCTGCAACACCATCATGGCCATCATCAATGCTGGCGATGAGGTCATCATCCCTGCCCCTTATTGGGTGAGCTATCCCCAGATGGTGCTCTTGGCCGAGGGTACACCTGTCTTCATCGATGCTCCTATCGAGCAGGACTTCAAAATCACCCCTGCTCAGTTGGAGAAGGCCATCACACCTAAAACCCGTGCCCTTATCCTCTGCTCACCCAGCAACCCAACAGGTTCTGTCTATAGCAAGGAGGAACTGGAAGGCTTGAAGAATGTGCTCCTGAAGCACGAGAATGTCATCGTGATTGCTGACGAGATTTATGAGCACATCAACTATGTGGGCAAGCACGCTTCGATGGCTTCGTTCGACGACATCAAGGATCGTGTGGTGGTCATCAATGGTGTGTCGAAGGCATACGCAATGACGGGTTGGCGTATTGGCTTCATCGCTGCTCCCGATTGGATTGTGAAGGGATGCAACAAGTTGCAAGGTCAGTACACCTCTGGTCCCTGCTCCGTTTCTCAGAAGGCAGCCGAAGCCGCATTCGCTGGCGACCAGCAATGTGTGGAGGACATGCGTCAGGCTTTCGAGCGCAGAAAGAACCTCATCGTGAAACTCGCCAAGGAGATTCCAGGTTTGGAAGTGAACGACCCGCAAGGTGCCTTCTACCTCTTCCCCAAGTGCTCCAGCTACTTCGGCAAGAAGGATGGCGATCGTGTCATCAACAACTCCACCGACTTCGCCATGTATCTGCTCGAGGTGGGTCATGTGGCCACCGTGGGTGGTGATGCCTTTGGCTCTCCTGAGTGCTTCCGCATGAGCTATGCGACCAGCGATGAGAACATCGTGGAGTCGATGAAGCGCATCAAAGAGACCCTTGCACGTCTTAAATAACTGCAATATAATTCTTATGAAGAAACTGCTAACCTTAATCCTCTTGGCATGGGCACTTGCGGCTCATGCACAAGAGGGTTTTATGTCTTATACCGAGGGCGTCATTACTGCTGATTTTGTGCAGGAAAGCCCCATGAAAAAAGACCTGCTGCAGATGTTGGCCGACTTCTCGCAATATATGGTGAACGACTGGCAGGCGTGTGAATACCCCAACGCCGACGATGAGGCTTGTGGCTGTTTCAAGGGAGAGAACACGATGGCCAACGACGAACGGGGTGTGCGTCCCAATGCCGACCTCTCGATGATTTGTGCCTATGGCAAGCCGGCTGGTGTCACGCTCCCAGAGGGTGTGACGTGGAACCAGCTGGAGGACTTGGCGATGAAGTCACTCGTCTTTGCCTATTCCACCCACAAGGCCAACAAACTGAAGGTGTGCAAGGGCAACAACTATTGGGGTTCCGTCTCCAATGCCGACCACGTGTGGGAATCATCGTTGTGGGCGATGTCGGTGGCTTACTCGGCCTATTTCCAATGGCAAAGACTCACAGGAAAGCAGAAATACTATATCCACAACCTGCTGAGAGCTGAGTGCAACTACGAGCTGGAGCGTTCCATCCCTACGGGCTACGCTGGCGACACAAAGGCTGAGGAGAATGGTTGGGAAGCCGATGTGTTGGCTGTCACCCTGGGGCTCTTTCCTACTGACCCATTGGCTCCTCAGTGGTTCGAACGTCTGAGGGAATTTGCCATCAACAGCTATTCCCATCCTTCCGATCAGCACAACCAGACGGTCATCGACCCTGACTACGACAACAAGACCGTTGCCGATCTCTACAAGGGGCAGAACCTCTACGAGGACTATTCGCTCCAGAACCACAACCTCTTCCACACGTCCTATCAGAACGTGGTGATGCAGGAGCTGGGTGAGGCCGCTTTGGCTCTCAAGATGTTTCAGCAGGGCTTGTATGGCGAAGAGAAGTGGAAGACCAACGCCCTGATGCACCACAATCAGGAGGTGCAGGACAGCATCCTCAATTGGCTTGCTTTGCCCGATGGCGAACTGGCTATGCCCAACGGCAACGACTGGAGCCTCTTCCTCTATGACCAGATTACCTCTTACACCACGCAGGCTTGCTTCCAGCGAGACCCCAACGCGCTGATGCTGGAGAACATGGCCTACAAGTATATCAAGGCACGTCAGAAGACCACACCTGACGGTTCGTGGCTGTTGCGTCCTGATGTGGGAGCACGTCGCATGGGTGTGGAGGCGCATCGTGTGATGATGACCTACCTGATGCACGAGATGCTCTCAACGGCAGACCTCACCCCCACGAGATGGGATGACTTCAATCGGCAATATGGCGAGGCCAAGATGATTCCTTGTCAGAACATCGTCCGTGCTTCCACAGCCGACCGCTTCACCTGCTTCTCATGGAGCGAAGGCCTGAAGTCCTACACGGGTTACTTCACGGCCAACTCGCCCGACAAGAACAAGATTGTGGTGCCTTATCGTGCCAACAACACGGGCAATCTCTTGGGGTGGTACGAAGTGGAAGGCAAGAGAACTGATGCAACGCCTGTGGTGAGTGGCAACTATCTGATGGAGGGCAACAGCTATGTGATGAATGGCGAACTGAACACGAACGAGGGAACCCTCAACAACCGTTTCGTCCTCTATTCAACCCCACAGAATGCCATCATCTATCTCGATTACGTTACAGCCAACGCCGATGCCACCATCACAGCCGAGAAGGGAGGCTTGTTAGCCATCTCTACGGACGAACTGATGAAGACCTCGCGTACATTATATAATAAATACCAAACCTATGAAGGAGACGGAACAGAGCTGGTCACCTTCGAGAGCCCTTGGGTGAACATCGACAACGAATTAGGAGTCATCACTAAGCCAGAGAATGTTAAATATAAAATGTCAAATGTCAAGTATGACAATACATTTAACATTTCACATTTAACATCTAAAAGTATGGCCTTTGGCGATCGTGGTGCCAACAACTCCATCTTCACCTCGAAACTCTATCCTCTGTATTCCAACACCCATCGCACCGTCAAGGCAGGCGATGTGGTCGATGCCCGCAACCTCGTCTATTACAGCAACATCACGGCCAAGCAGACCAAGAAGATGGCCTCCAAGCTCATCTCGCTGAAAGACGAACTGCCTGAGGGCTGGAATGGCGTCATCGTGCCCGATGCCCGATGCTCCTATCTGCTCATCAGCAACTTCAAAGGCCAAACCACTATCAATTGTCAAAGGCTACGGGTAGGCGAGCAAAGCTCGGGAATATTGTCAACTGTCAACTGGAACGATTGGACACCAGCATTCCCTGACGAGACCCACATCGAAAAGCAGGGTTCCTCCATCATTTTGCATCTGGAGCAGAACCATTCCGTAGCGTTCATCCGTCAATAATCCATGCAATTGTCTTTGACTCTGAACGAGCCGGAGCCTCAACGTCCTTGAGGCTCCGGCTCGTCGCCTTTGAGCTACCGGCTCAATGCCTTGGGGGTACCGGCTCTCTTCTTAACGCAAAGTGACACGAGTGACAAGTGACAAAATGACAATAAGCACCTTTCCATTAGCAAACAATAGGGAATGGGAGGTTAATAATATAATTATTATATTATTATCATAATAATAACTCCACTCAACCGTTTCCTCGATAATTGAAAACTCCTTATTGTCACTTTGTCATTTGTCACTTGTCACGTTTATTTTGTCTGCTCATGAGAAAACTGTCATCTGTCATCTGTAATAGAATAAGCGTCCTTTCCTGGGCAATAACCCTGCATTATTGAGTGATAACCCGCCATTATTTGGAAATAACCTACCATTATGGAGCGAAAGAGGGGCTTTTCGTTTTGTGGCCAAATTGCTCAAAGGAAGGGGAAAAGCATCGAAAAGAGGGCTTTGTGTGTGTATTTTGACACTTATGAGAACAGAATTTTG
>CAJOGQ010000006.1 GCA_905234125.1 uncultured Bacteroidaceae bacterium
CGGCAAGTACTACCCCGAGGTGGACACCCAGAAGACCCTCTCCCTCCGAGGCTTCGCAGAACACATGACTGCCCACGGCGGCAAGTACTCCCGTTCTGAGGTGGAGGGCGTGTTGAACCAAATCGTGGAGTGCCTCCCAGAGCTCGTCGCACAGGGCGTGCCCGTGCAGCTCGGCGCGCTGGGCATCTTCTACCCAACGGTGGAGAGCGTGAAGGGCGGCGTGCTGAACATCCCCGCGATGGAGGGACTGAACCCGAACGACATCGTGAAGGGCGTGCACATCCGCTTCCAGCCCGACATGTCGAAGCTCGACAACCTCTGCGCACCCACCTTCAAGTACGCCTGCCGACTTGAGCTCCGCAACATCGTGGACACCGTCGTGGTGGGTCAGAACGCCAAGGGTCAGGACATCAAGAAGCAGACCCTCATCCCCATCGAGACCGCTGTGGCTCAGTGGAAGCAGGAGCATGGCGAGGGCACGACTGGCGGCGACAACAACGGTGGCAGCGACGACAATGGCAATGATGGTCCTCCACCTGAAGGAGGTGGCTTCGGCGGCTAACGCGATGCAAGCAAATGGGCATCAAATGGAAAGGGAAGGTTGCAGATTGTGCGACCTTCCCTTTATATTCCTCATGCGCCTTGCTCCTTATTCCTGTACTTCTTCTTGTACTTTTTCTTCCTTTTCAGAGCTCTTGTTGGCTTTTCTCTTATCGAGGTACCACATGAGGCCGTACATCAATAGTGCAATTAACAGCACATAGCACACAATGGCAACTGGACTTAACCATGCTGGAGGCAGAATGGTGATGCGCAGTTTTGCAACGTCGCCGTCCCACACCTCTGGGTTGAAGCTGGCCTGAAGTTCTAAGTCATAAGTGCCTACTGCCAGGTTGGTCAGTTGCAACATGTCTGCACGATGATTGACCACCCATGGTTCATCTGGATTGAGGCGATACCTGTACCATACGTTGACTCCATGCTGGAAGACAGGTGTGGCATAGTTGATGGCGAACGTGTTTTGGCTATACTTCAAGGTCAATTTCTTGGTTGTGTAGAGGGTCTGCTCGAGAATGTTGGTGCTGTCGCCAGGAAGGACGAACCTGCCATTCATGTAGAGATTCAGGATATAAGGAGTCAGACGTTCTTCTGGCACATTATACATATTGGAATCAAAACTCACCAGACCCTTATAGGTGCCCACATACACCTGACCGTCCTTGCCTATATAGCCTGCAGAATAGTTCACGTAGTCCGACGGCAGACCATTGTCTGTCGTGAAGTGGCGGATCGAGCCATTGTCGATGTTGTAGTTGTAAAGTCCGTCGAATGTGTTCAGCCACAAGTTGTGGTTCTCATCTTCCATGATGTTGTTGATGGACTCCTGTGTCAAATGTTGCGATATTGCCAACCGCATCGTCTTTCCACTTCTGGCATCATAACCCATCAAGCCGCGTTTGTCGGTGCCCACCCAGTAGTAGCCCTTCGAGTCCTCATACACTACTGTCGTGCAGGTATAGTTGAAGGAAGTTCGTTCGGCTTTCCACTGCCCTTTGTGCTGCTGGGCACCCCACATATCCTTATTTTGATGGATGCGCCATAGACCTCTGTCGAAGGTAGCCACCCACACCTCACCATGTCGGTCAGCATACAGATGGTGTGCATACGTGTGAGCCAATTCGGGCATCAGGTCGAACGAACCCTTCTGTTCGTCAAAGATGAACACACCTTGCGCCGAACTGACAAAGATGGTGCCATTCTGCTGACACATGCTGATGCCACCCAGCGAACCCATCTCCTGATCGTCTGTCTTCGTGTAGCGGCGCTTCAACTGACGGCTCTTTGTGTCCACCACATAGATGCCGTTACTGATGGTCAGCATCCACAAGTCGTCGCCCACCATCATCAAACTCTGCACATTGAAGGGGGCAGACTCCCCGCCCCAATCCACATCGGCCACTTGCAATCTGTCCTCCTGGCGGTTCAGTTCATACAGTCCGCCATCCTCGGTGCCTACCCACAACTGACCCTGTGAATCCTCACACATCTCGCGCACCACGTCCACATCATGAGTCTCACTTTCAGGACTATACGTGCTGAAGTTCTGCGATGAGATGCTGATGCGGTTGATGCCACCAAAGAACGTGCCTGCCCAAACACCACGTTCCCTGTCCACAAAGAGCGAGTGGACTGCATTGCCCGACAGTGAGTTGGAAGATATGTTAGACTGACGAAGACTGGTCATGCTGCCATCCTTCGTGTGATAAATCACAATGCCATGCTCCGTACCAATCCACAGCGCCTCCCCATCAGGAGTGATAGACGTGTGGGCAATGATGGGAACGCCTTTATCGTCATGCGAGAAGAGCAACTTAGACGCGTGTGTCTTTGGGCTGAACTGATAAACTCCCTCTGAGCCTGTCACCAATGCCAGCAAACCGTTCTTCATCTCTGTGATGCTCTCGATTCTGCCAAACCTATCCTGCCCCTCAGGCTTGGCCGTATAGGAATGGATGTGTTTCGTCTTCGGATCATAGCTGTGCAGCACACCTTGCCTGCCGCCCATCCACACTTTGCCATCGTGAGCCACCATCAGGCAACACGGCATCAACAGCTCGCTGCCCACCTTCTTCGCTGTCTTCTTCTCCACATCCACCACATACACGCGGTTGTCCACCAATGCCCACAGCCGTCCCTCATAGTCAACACGAAGCTGTGAGATGTTAGCATTCTTCGGCAATCCCTTGACGTGGAACGGTTCCAGACTCTCCGTCGTGATGTTGAACAGGTAGATACCACGCTTTGTGCCCACCCAAATGGAGGCATCGGGTGCCACCTGAATGTCGGTGACACGGCAGAAGTAGCCACCCATCCCCTCTGGGTCGGGAATAGGATATAAGTGAGCATGACGACCATCGAACACGATCACGCCGTTCGTCGTTCCAATCCACATGAATCCATTGACTTGAGCGAAGCACACCCTACTGCGCACTTTCAAGTCATCCGCCTTTCCGAAATTTTTGATGTAATATTCTTCCTGTGCCGATACTCTTATTCCACACAGAATCATTAAAAACAAAAAAAGAATCTTTTTCATCTGATTATCAATATACAAGTAATTAGTCAAGTAATTCTTTTCATCATCCCAATTTGTTGCAAATTTACGTAGAAAAGATTTAAAAACACCTTAAATTGTACAACAAATTCAATATTTTCTTTTATTATTTCTTTTTTTTCGTCATTTTTATCAACAATGCATGTATTTATGGAAAGAATTAGCACATATTTTATCCGTTAGATTCGTGTTTGTCTGGAAGAAAGTCATACCTAAACCAGAAGCTCAAAGGCATTGAGGCGGTAGCTCAGAAGAGAATCTTCCAGTTGGAGGCGATGCTGTAGCGGTTTTTCATGTAGTGGGAGAAGGTGTGGTAGTAGTCGAGGTTGAAGCCCCAGGCGTAGTTCTTGGTGTCGAGGCACTCGTATGTAAGGCTGGCACCCATTTCGAAACGGGTCTCGTTGGGAATGGTGTAGGTCGTTTGGCCATCGGTGAGTTGGTCGCCGTCCATGAAGCGCATGCCAACAAAGGCACGGGTGGCGAAGCGCTTGCCAAGAACGTAGGGATAGGAGAACTTGGCGCCGAAGTCGAGATGATAGAGGTTGAGGTGACCACCTGAGAAGGGGTTGGGGGTGTCGAAGACTTTCGCCTGCACGTCCACCACACGAGTCATCAGTTCGGCTGCGATGTTGGGAGTGGCGAACCAGCTCACATCAGCTCCTGCCGAGAAGGCGGCTCCACTCTTGATGCGGGCGTTGTCGAAATGGATGGTGCGGTCGCCAATCTCTGTGCCCGACACGAAGGTGAAGCCAGAGGCTTTGTCGTTGAACTTGATGAGTCGCTCGATGTCGCGACGACGGAGTTCGGAACGGTTGATGGCATCAGCTCCGAAAATCTTGTCTGTGAGGAAATAGGCCAGATTGGTGCTCATCACGCCGATGCCGGCTCCCATGTAGAGGTCGTTCATCCAGTGTTTGTTGTGCTTGATGCGCAGGAGTTCTGTTCCCGCAGCGGTCGTATAGCCACCAATCGTGATCCAGGGGGAGATGTAGCCGTACTCACGGCTGAGAATGGTGGCTGACACGAAGGCGAAGCTGGTGTGGGCAGAAGGAAAGGAATTGAGGTCAGTCTGGTCTGGACGTCCCTCGCGAACTGTGCATTTGAGGAGTTCAGACGTGCCGAACGAGATGCCTAAAGCCATCGCGTTGGCTGAGAGCATGCGTTCGAGCTTGGAACGGCTCTTCACGCCTGCTGCCTTCATCACCCAATTGGCCACGAGTGGCACACTCCCCACGGCATAATCTGTCCATCGGGTGGCATCGCTCTTGACATCGAAATAGGCGTCGCGAGTGATGAAGTTGTGGTCAGTCCACGTCAGGAGCAATCCGCGCACAAAGTGCAAAGCTCCATCGGTATTGAACTTCATCTCGCGTTCAAGCTGTCGCTCGTTGTAGGACTTGATGACCTGCTCGACTTTGCGCTGACGATCCAGCTGCTCGTAGTGAGCAATGATGGAGTCAATCTCCTGCAAGAAAACGGAATCAGCCTGTTCCGCCTGAACTTCAGACCCTATAATAGAATCAGGCTTCTCTGCCTGAGCATGCCCAGACAGAGAAGCTAACAAAACAAATATGAATGAAAATATAAAGCGTCGCATTGATTACTGTGCGAGCTTTCCGTCAGAACCGAGCACATTCACAATCTTGTGGATGTACATCTTCTTCATGTTGTCACGAGCTGGCTTCAAGTACTGACGTGGATCGAAGTCACCAGGATGCTCAGCGAGGTGCTTGCGCACAGCAGCAGTCATGGCCAGACGAGAGTCAGAGTCGATGTTGATCTTGCAGACAGCAGACTTGGCAGCCTTGCGGAGCTGTTCCTCTGGAATACCGATAGCTGCATCGAGCTTACCGCCGTACTTGTTGATGGTCTCAACCTCTTCCATTGGAACGGAAGAAGAACCGTGGAGCACGATTGGGAAGCCCGGAAGCTTCTTCTCAATCTCAGCCAGAATGTCGAATGCCAATGGTGGGGGAACGAGCACGCCGTTGACGAGTTTGCACTGCTCAGGAGTGAACTTGTGAGCACCATGAGAAGTACCGATAGAGATGGCGAGAGAGTCGCAACCTGTACGAGTGGAGAAGTCAATCACCTCCTCAGGCTTGGTGTAGTGAGACTCTGCAGCAGAAACCTCATCCTCAACACCAGCGAGCACACCCAGCTCAGCCTCAACAGTCACGTCGTACTGGTGAGCGTAGTCAACCACCTTCTTGGCGAGAGCGATGTTCTCCTCGTATGGGAGGTGAGAACCGTCGATCATCACAGAAGAGAAACCATTGTCGATACAGTCCTTGCAAAGCTCGAAGCTGTCTCCGTGGTCGAGGTGGAGAACGATTTCAGGATGCTCACAACCGAGTTCCTTAGCATATTCCACAGCACCCTTGGCAAGGTTGCGGAGGATTGTGCCATTGGCGTAGTTGCGTGCGCCCTTAGACACCTGCATGATGACAGGAGACTTAGTTTCAACTGCAGCCATCACGATAGCCTGCATCTGCTCCATAGTGTTGAAATTGAAAGCTGGAATGGCATAACCGCCTGCAATAGCTCTCTTGAACATCTCGCGAGTGTTCACGAGACCAAGTTCTTTGTAGCTTATCATAACTTGAATATTTATAAGTTAATAATATGTGTGATTTCTAAAACGAGTGCAAAGATACGGAAAAGTTAAGAGTTAAGAAACAAAAGTGAAGACTTTTTTTTGTTTTTCGGCTCGCTTTTTCGTCAAAACAAGAAAAAAAGTCCCCTTTTGTTTTGTCCGTATGATAAAAAGTCGTACCTTTGCACCGCTTTTTGAAAAAAGCACCAGAGATTTAATTATTTGTTACACCAGCAGTATTACATTGACTGTATAAAACAAAAGACAAAAATGAAAAAAGGTATTCACCCAGACAACTATCGCCCTGTCATCTTCAAGGATATGTCAAACGGCGATATGTTCCTTTCCCGCTCCACAGCCAAGAGCAACGAAACTGAAGTGTTCGAAGGTCAGGAGTATCCACTCATCAAGATTGAAATTTCTTCAACCTCTCACCCATTCTACACTGGTAAGGCTAAGCTCGTCGACACCGCAGGTCGCGTCGATAAGTTCATGAACCGCTGGGCTGTGATGAAGAAGAAGTAAGATACAAGCCCACCTCCCAATCAGGATATTTTTCAAATTTGCAAATAAAAACAAGAAAGCCCGCCAATCAGCGGGCTTTCTTGTTGGATATGGATGCTAATGGTTTAGCAGAAAGGATTCTCCGTTGGGTAGTAGTCGCCCTTCGGGAAGTTGTAGTCGATTTCCTCCACAGGGATGCCCATGTACTTCAGCACCTCCCACAGATACTTACCAGCATGCTCGAACATGACAGCTGCGTGGTGTGGATAGTGCTTCTCGATGAGGACGTGACGGTAGAAGCGGCTCATGTTCTTGATGCCGAAGGTACCGATAGAACCGAACGAACGGGTTGGTACAGGCAGAATCTCGCCCTGAGCGATGTAAGCGCGGAGCTTGGTATCGGCAGTTGACTGCAAACGGTAAACCGTTGCCTTGCCTGGCTTCAAGTCGCCTTCGAGCGTACCGTTGGTCACCTCTACTGGGAGAGCGCGAGCCATGATGCGCTGGAAGCACATCTGACAGTTGCAGACCTTAGAAGAAGCTGTGTTACCGCAGTGGAAGCCCATGAAGATTTCCTTGTCGGTATAGGTGTCGCACTCGAACTTCTTGCCCTTGATGCTCTCTTCGTACATGTCGCGAGGCACAGAGTTGTTGATGTCGAGCAGAGTGACAGCGTCCTGAGTGATGCAAGTGCCGATGAACTCAGACAAAGCGCCATAGATGTCCACCTCGCAAGCCACTGGAATGCCACGGGCAGTCAGACGGCTGTTCACATAGCAAGGCACGAAGCCGAACATGGTCTGGAAAGCTGGCCAGCACTTGTTGGCCATAGCCACGAACTGGCGAGAACCCTTGTGAGCCTCAATCCAGTCGGTCAGCGTCAGCTCATACTGGGCGAGCTTAGGCAGCACCTGAGGAATCTTGTTGCCAGTGCCGAGTTCAGCGGCCATATCCTTCACAACGCCGTCGATGCGTGGGTCGCCAGCGTGCTTCTGGAAGGCTTCGAGCAGGTCAAGCTCAGAGTTCTCCTCAATCTCCACGTCGAGGTCATAGAGGGCGCGGATAGGAGCGTTACAAGCGAGGAAGTTGTTAGGACGAGGACCAAAGCTGATGATCTTCAGGTTCTGCAGACCCACGATAGCACGTGCGATGGGCAGGAACTCGTGAATCATCTCAGCACACTGTGCAGCGTCGCCTACAGGCTCTTCTGGGATGTAAGCGCGAGTCTTGCGCAGAGAGAGAGCCTGGCTGGCATTCAGCATACCGCAGTAAGCGTCGCCACGACCGTCGATGAGGTCGTTCTGAGTCTCCTCGGCAGCAGCGCAGAACATCGTTGGCCCCTGGAACCAGTCAGCAATCATCGTCTCAGAAATCTCGGGGCCGAAGTTGCCCAGATACACGCAAAGCGCGTTGCAGCCAGCCTTCTTCACGTCCTCCAGCGCCTGTTGGGCGTGGATTTCACTCTCAACGATACAGATGGGGCACTCATAGATGCCGTCCTTACCAAATTTCTTTTCATACGCAGCGATGACAGCCTTGCGGCGGTTCACAGCCAATGACTCGGGAAAACAGTCGCGGCTCACAGCCACGATACCAATCTTGATTACAGGAACGTTTTGCATAATACAAATAAAAATAATTAATAAATAATGATGTTAGAGTCTTTCTCGTTGCAAATATAAAGAATAACTTTCAAACAAGCCAAACCTTTCGCCATTTTTTTGCGTATTCTTTATCATTCACTCGATATTCTGAGCCATTCTGTCCAAATTAACGACATATTATCAATCAATATAAGGAATATTCATTGATTCTTTCCTTACCTCACCACTTGTGTGAATTCAGGCTTAGCACCAGGTTCCTTGCCGACGGTCACATAGATGATGGAGGGAGATTGACCCTTGACTGTGAACTTGTAGTCGGTGCCGTCGGGTGTGGTGCGCTTGCCCACAGTGGAGGGCGTGCCGAGAGGGAACTGATAGCTGGAGCAGGCGGCGTCGAAGAGGGCTTTTTCCTTCTCCGTCACAGGCTGTTGAGCTGAATATTCGGGCAGTTTAGCAATGGTGCCTTTCTTGTAGCCGTTCTCCTTCAGGAAGCGGTCGAGTTCCTTGGTGACTGCTGACACACGAGCTGTGCGAACACCATAACCTTCCTGAATCTTGGCCTTGGGGAGCGCCTTCTTGAGGGCATCAGAGGAAGTGTTCAGACCACCAGAACCGAAGGAGCAGAAAGGAACGACTTTCTTGCCCGCAAAGTCCTGTTGCTTGACCAGCGTGGCGATGGGCATTGCGTAGGTGCCGAACCAAATGGGATAGCCGAGGAAGATGACGTCGTAGTCGGCAATCTTCTTCTTCAAAGGCTTCAGGGCAGGAGTCTGGCCGCTCTGCTGTTCGCGCTGTCCGCGTTGCATGGTCTCTTGGAAGTTGCCCGAGTAAGGTTGCACAGGCTCGATGGCCTCGATGTCGGCACCTAACTGCTTCTGAATCTCCTGAGCCACAGTCTTGGTGGTTCCTGTCTCTGAATAATAGAGCACCAGCACTTTCTGTGCCGAGGCTGTCAGGAAAGTGGTCATAGCCACCAGTGAAAGGATGAGTTTTTTCATTGTTGAATGATTTTTATGGTTGAGAAATAGTTTATTCGGTTGCAAAAATACATGATACATTCTAATCGAGCAAATAAAATGCCCCTTTTTTGCAGTTTCAAGGGAGTTTTGGGTGGATTTCTTTGGGTTATTTGAGAAAAAGCCATACCTTTGCACCGCCAACCATTAAGAACTTAGATGGATATGAAAAAATTAATGCTTATTGCTTTTATGGCGTTACCGGTGTGTGTAAATGTACACGCACAAGACACTCATGTGGTAAATGTGGACGATGCCCTGAACGAGGCTGTCGGTTTCTTGCCCCTGCGTCGTGATGGGGAGAACAAGAAGCCTGAGCTGGCTTATACGGAGAAGGACTCGCTGAACGACCATCCTTACTATTATATATTTAATAGAGGGGATGAGCAGGGGTTCATCATTGTGAGTGCAGATAGCCGAACGAAGAAAATCCTCGCCTACTCGAATGAGGGACACTTCGATGTGGATGCCCTGCCACCAGAGATGAAGGCTTGGCTGGGTGGTTACACGGAAGCTTTGAGCGATTTGTCGATGACCCCAGACTCGCTGTTGGCACAACTGAAGACGGGGCCACTGATGAAGGCTGTACACGATGACTCGACGCTGGCTCCTGAGGTGAAGCCTCTGTTGGGCGACATCCGCTATGCACAGGCATTCCCCTACAATGCCTTATGTCCCCACAACAGTCCAACGGGATGTGTGGCTACAGGTGCCGTGCAGATCATGCGCTTCTTCGAATATCCCAAACAGCCATCGGGCAAGAGCCACAGTTACGACAACGAAGGCGAGACGGTGAGCAGCACGTTCACGACCACCTACGACTGGAACAACATGTTGCCCACCTACGACAAGAAAGGAGGCAATGAGTCGCAGAACTCAGCCATCAGTAAGCTGATGTTTGATGTGGGCGTGGCCTGCAACATGGAGTATTCGCCTTACGGTTCGAGTGCCAGCCGTATTGATATGGCACAGGCTTTGGTGGAATATTTCGGCTATGGAAACAACATGGTGAACTTCCGTCGTGACGCCTTCACGCCTGATGACTTCGTCTATTATCTGAAGAAAGAACTGAATGAGGGAAGGCCTGTGCTGATGGGTGGAACAGATGAAGAGGATTTTGGCCACTGCTTCGTATGTGACGGCTATGACACCAACGGACTGTTCCACTTCAATTGGGGTTGGAACGGCATGAGCAACGGCTATTTCGAAATCACCAACCTCTCGCCCATGCGTCCTGGCAGTCGTACGGGAAAGACGGAGAACTACAACGAGAACGTCACTTTCATTGGTGGCATACAGCCCTCTTCGGCCTCCACTAACACCAAGGTGAACGTGCTGAGCATGAAGGGGTTGAAGGCTCCAGCCAGTGGAACGAAGGGAAGCCGTGTAATCATCAATGTGGAGCGTGTGAGCAACTGCACGATTGGCAACTTCAACGGAAAGTTTGGTGTGGCGCTCTACAAGAACGGTGAGATGGTGAGGACTCTGGACGTGATTGACGCCACTCTTACTCCCACACGCTCTTATTTAGATAATGAGTTTGGTCCCATCTTGCCTGCCAACATCTCTGGCAACGAGTATCAGTTGGTGATGGTGAGCAAGGCCAACAACGACAGCAAGTGGCGCCCCATCCTCACGGCAGGTGTGAGTTGTATCGACTTGGAGGTGAAGGGTGACAAAGTGACACTGAAGCCCAACACTTTCGACCGCTACATCGACCTTGAGAACCTCACGGCATCCTCCAACACCACTCCTGGTAAGAAGGACAAGAAAGACAAGAAGGATAAGAAGGACGGAAAGAGCGTGACGGAAGGCATTGGAAATGTGGATGCCGACGACTTTTACGGAAATTAACAAGCCACGCACTTGGCGATTTTCATAGAACAGAAGAATAACGATGAAACGATACACATTGATACTTGCCTTGCTGTTAACCACGATGGTTTCGCAGGCACAGACATTCTACGAGTTGCAATTCACCCACCCCGTTGATGGAAGGAAATACTTGGGCTTGATGACCTACTTTAGCGATGAGCGATGCAAGATGCGCATTGTCAGGGCAGATGAAGGTGCCAAAGGCAAGGTGTGGGAATCTGACTACACGAAGGAGACGGAGCCAAAGACGCGTGAGAACTCGATGGGCATGATGTACTACAAACCCACCAACGGACGTTCCATGCCCACCCTGTTGTGGTGGTGGCGCGACTTCCACGCTGATGATATGGTGCCAGAGCCCCAAATCATCTATGACGTGACCAACACCGAAGACTATTTCTCAGCCAGCAGTTTCAAGGAGAAGCAACTCTCAGAACTCTCTGCCACCTTTTTGGAGAAGTTCTACAAAACCACCGATGCTGAATACAAGAACCTGCTGACAGCCTCCAAGAAGGCAAGTGCCCAGAATCAGAAGGAAGTTGTAAGCAGAGGTGCTGACTCCCCCACCCTACGTCTGCTCATGGTGGCCAACACAGAAGTGAATGACATCGGCATCGCCTGTCAGCAGGACATCAAAAATGTGACCAACGAGTTCCGCAACATTGCCCGTGTGTTGGAACTGCCTTACGAGCAAACCATCGTGAGCGAGAACAACTTCAGCAAGGCGAATGTGGCCAAAGCCATCGAAAACTTCAAGCCCGGCAAGCAGGACATCGTGGTATTTGTCTATTCAGGGCACGGATTCCGTTTCCAAGACCAGAAGGACTATTTCCCTTGCATCGACCTCTCGCCAACAGCGTATGACAAAGCGGTAGAGAACTACACGACCATGACCGACATCTATAAGGCCATCACCGACAAAGGGGCAAGGCTCAACATTATTCTGAGTGACTGCTGTAACACGAAAGTGGGTTATGAAGCACCTGCCGTCAGCATCAACACTCTCTTCTCACGTGCCTCACACAGCCTCGATACAGACAAGTTACGTAGCCTCTTCCTCGGACATGGTGGTAATGTTTGGGCAACGGCAGCCAGTCCTGGTGAGGCCTCATGGTGCAGTGTGAAGGGTGGATTCTTCCTGCTCAGTTTCATCGAGAGCCTCCGCTATCAAATCAGCACGCTCACTCAAGAGAAGCCTTCATGGGAATCGCTCATCAATCTGGCCATTGACGAGGCTCGTAAGAAGACCAATGGCAATGGTGTGCCCCAAGAACAAAACGGCGTGAAACAAGTGAGAACAAAAAGTATCCAATAAACTCCCGAGACAATGAAACAGTTACGATATATCCTCTTGATGCTCACGCTCGGCACCTTCTCCATCGTGCAGGCACAAACTACAGAGCGTTACACACCCAAAGCCATCGACCTCGGACTGCCCAGCGGAACCCTTTGGGCTGATCGCAACATGGGAATCACGGCGAGTGCAACAGACTTTGGTGTCTATTACAGTTGGGGTGACATCTATTCGTCAGATGAAGATGACCTGAAGCCCATCGGACAACGTGGCTTTTTCTGGCGCACATACAAGTTTGGCAAGAGTCCCAAGTCGCTAACCAAATACTGCACGGACAGCACTTTTGGCACCAAAGACAGCAAGACACAGCTCGAACCTGACGACGATGCCGCCACCGCCTATGCCAAGAATCACAAGACACCCATTTGGGATGCCTCCTGGCACATACCAACCGACAAAGAATTTGCCGAATTGATGGAGAAATGCAAGTGGACATGGACGAATGGTGGCTATCAAGTGACGGGACCCAACGGAAAATCCATCTTCCTACCTGCTGCAGGATGGCCGAAACATTCGCAGAACGGCACTGGGCTGTACTGGACATCGACTCTCTGTCCTGACTTCCCATGTTATGCCTATGCCGTCATGTTTGGCGATGATTTCATTGGATGGAATAACACCAGTCGCTTCTCAGGCTGTTCTATCCGTCCCGTGAAGAGCAAAAAATAAGGGGAATCACAAAAGATTTCTCTATTCACTCTCTACTTTTCATTTTTTTTTCGTACCTTTGCAACCTCTTAGTGTTACATCGCAAAAGAAACAAATAAATATCAACACAATAAACAAAGAAAATGGAAAGAGACAACGTCATCTTCTCTTTGATTGAGAAGGAGCATCAGCGTCAGTTGAAAGGCATTGAACTGATTGCGTCAGAGAACTTCGTAAGCGACCAAGTGATGGAAGCAATGGGCAGTTATTGCACGAACAAATATGCAGAAGGTTATCCTGGCCATCGCTACTATGGCGGTTGCCAAGTGGTGGACGAGATTGAGCAGTTGGCTATCGACCGTGCCTGTCAGCTCTTTGGTGCAGAGTATGCCAACGTGCAGCCCCACTCTGGTGCACAGGCTAACGCAGCCGTGCTGTTGGCTGTGCTGAAGCCAGGCGACGTGTTCATGGGTCTGAATCTCGACCACGGTGGTCACCTCTCTCATGGTTCGTTGGTGAACACTTCTGGTATCCTCTATAAGCCAGTCGGCTACAACCTCAACAAGGAGACTGGTCGTGTGGACTATGACGAAATGGAGGCATTGGCCAAGGAGCACAAGCCCAAACTCATCATCGGTGGCGGTTCTGCTTATAGCCGTGAGTGGGATTATGTCCGCATGCGCAAGATTGCTGACGAGGTGGATGCCCTCCTGATGATTGATATGGCTCACCCCGCTGGTCTCATCGCAGCAGGTCTGTTGGAGAACCCCGTGAAGTATGCGCATATTGTAACAACAACAACGCACAAGACCCTTCGTGGTCCTCGTGGCGGTCTGATTCTGCTGGGCAAGGACTTCGACAATCCTTGGGGTTACACAACGCCAAAGGGTGTGGTGAAGAAGATGTCTCAACTCATCAACTCTGCCGTGTTCCCAGGTCAGCAAGGTGGTCCTCTGGAGCATGTGATTGCAGCCAAGGCTGTCGCATTCGGCGAGGCGCTGAAGCCAGAGTTCAAGGAATATGCCAAGCAGGTGAAGAAGAACGCTGCCGTATTGGCTGACGAACTCACCAAGCGTGGTTTCGCCATCGTGAGTGGTGGCACAGACAACCACTCGATGCTGGTTGACCTCCGCACCAAATATCCAGACCTGACAGGTAAGGTGGCAGAGAACGCACTCGTTGCTGCCGACATCACCATCAACAAGAACATGGTGCCATTCGACACACGTTCAGCCTTCCAGACATCTGGTTTCCGTCTTGGCACTCCTGCCATCACGACCCGTGGTGCAAAGGAAGACCTCATGGTGAAGATAGCTGCTTGGATTGAGGAAGTGCTCAACGACCCAGAGAACGAGGCTGTCATCGCTAAAGTACGTGGTGAGGTGAACGAAACCATGAAGAACTATCCCCTCTTTGCATGGTAACCAGCCCATGCACTGAGCGATTTTCTCCATCCGGCAAGTAGAATATGAGCAAGACATCTCTTATCGGTATGACATTGGTAGAGTTGCAGGACGTGTGCCTGCAACTCTCTATGCCTAAATTCACAGCCAAGCAGATGGCGCAGTGGATATATGGCAAACATGTGCATACCATCGACGAAATGACCAACCTCTCAAAGGCAAACCGCGAGAAGTTGGATTCGTTGTATTGTGTGGGATGTGAAGCTCCGATTGAAACGAGCAAGAGCAAAGACGGAACTGTGAAGTATCTCTTCTCCACAGAAAGCGGAAAGTTTGTGGAAACCGTCTATATTCCGGAGGGAGATCGTGCCACGCTGTGTGTGAGTTGTCAGGTGGGATGCAAGATGAACTGCCTCTTCTGCCAAACAGGCAAACAGGGATGGCAGGGCGACCTGACGGTGAGGGACATCCTTAACCAAATCTACACCGTCGAGCAACTTATTGCTGAGGAAGGAAGGACACCTTTGAGCAACATCGTCTATATGGGACAAGGGGAACCACTCGACAATCTTGACAACGTGCTGAAATCGACGCAGATCCTGACTGCTGATTATGGTTGGGCTTGGAGTCCAAGACGAATCACCATCTCAACAGTAGGTCTGAAAAAGAATATGCGGCGGCTATTGGACGAGAGCGAATGTCACATCGCAGTTTCGCTCCACTCGCCCATCCATGAGCAACGTCTGCAACTGATGCCCGCTGAGAAGCAATTCCCAATCGCCGACATCGTGGCTTTGTTAAGGGAATATGATTGGAGCCACCAACGTCGCATCACGTTCGAGTACACCATGTTTGGAGGTACGAACGACTCATCCCTACATGCTAAGGAGCTGGCCAAATTACTTCGTGAGCTCAACTGCCGTGTCAACCTCATCCGTTGGCATCGCGTACCTGACGTGCCACTCAAAGAAGTGGAAATGACCACGATGGAACACTTCCGAGACTACCTGAACAATCATGGCATCCCCACAACGATACGTGTTTCCAGAGGACAAGACATCTGGGCGGCCTGCGGATTGCTGAGCACTAAGCATGCCGTCATCTCCTAAATCCGTAACAACATAAGAACGTCAAAACCGAAACAATATGAAAATCCGACTCATTGCAACACTTTTATTAGCATTGCTGGTCTTTTCTGCCTGCGATGAACAAATCAAGAACGGGCGTCGTCGTAGAATAGCCAGCCTCATCACCCCAGCCTCTTCTGGCAATCCGTATGAGGTGATGGTGGTGGCTGATGACAGCGTGTGGACAGGTTATGCGGGACGTGCCATCCAAACCATTCTCGACAAGCCATTGAGAGGGCTTCCACAGGACGAGCCTCAGTTTCATAAGAGCCACGTAGAAGAGAAGCATTACGACAAAATCACCCACATCTTCCGCAACATTTTCCGCATTGAGTTGGGCAAGGAATACACCCACGCTAAGATGGTGGTGGAGAAGGATGTGTACTCCACACCCCAGATGATTATCACGCTTCATGCTCCAAATCAGGTTGAGGCCTCCATGTACATCTCTGAGCATACGAAAGACATCGAGAGCCTCATCACCAGTGAGGAAATCAACCGTGAAGCCAACGACCTCTACTTCCAACACAACATCAAGTTTGCGAAGGCGGTGAAAGAGATGTTCGACTGCGAGTTCTATATTCCTGGCGACATCAAGAAGATGAAGATTGGCGAAGATTTCATCTGGGCAAGCGACGACAAGCCATCGACCATCCAGAACATCTGCATCTACTCGCTCCCCTATGTGAGTGAGAAAATGTTTACCAAGAAGCCCTACATCGCCTTGCGCGACACGATGATGAAGCGCAACATCCCAGGCGACAAGCCCAATCAATGGATGCAGACCAATCCTGAGTTCGTATGGACAAAGAACATCAGCGTAAATGGAAAATTTGCGATGGAAGCCCGTGGTTTGTGGGAGATGCGCAACGCTCCGATGGGTGGTCCCTTCGTCAGCCATTCACGCATCGACGAGAAGAACGGACGTGTCATCGTGGTCGAAGGCTTCGTGTATGCTCCTGAAAAGATGAAACGCACCCTCATCCGACGTCTTGAGGCCGCGCTCTACACATTGGAAACTCCAGCCAAGGAGGAGCAGCAAGCAAATAATTGAACAAGTATATAATAAATGTATCAACAATATGGAAAAGATAAGAATCGGTATCACTCAAGGAGACATCAACGGCGTTGGCTACGAGATGATACTCAATAGTTTTGAGACAGAAGAAATGGCATCGCTCTGCACGCCCATCATTTACGGTTCGCCAAAGGTGGCTACTTACCACCGCAAGTCATTGGGATATCAGACGAACTTTCAAGTGATCAATGGTGCCGAAACCGCAAAGGAAGGAACACTCAACTTGATTAATTGCTTTGGCGAGGATGAACTGAAGATAGAAATCGGGCAGGCTACCGAAGATGCAGGAGTGGCTGCACTCACTTCTCTCGACCGTGCACTGGCCGACCTGAAAGAAGGCAAGATTCAAGCGCTCGTCACAGCACCCCTCAACAATACAACCATCAAACCTGCTGATGGCGGAACCTTCAAGGGACAGACTGACTACATCGAACGCATGGTAGGCGAAGGCAGAAGAGCACTCAAGATGTTCATTTGCGGAAACCTGCGCATCGCTCTGGTCAGCGACAACATCCCCGTTGCTGAGATTCCAGCCCACATCACTCGCGAAAACATTGCAGAACGTCTTGTCATACTTCATAACACGCTCAAGCGCGACTTTTTCATCGACAATCCCCGTATCGCCGTTCTGTCGCTCAATCCTCATGCAGACGGAAAGGAGGAGAACGAAATAATTATACCTGTTATCGATGAACTCTTCAAGCGTGGTGTCCGTTGTGTAGGTCCCTACGCAGCCGAAGCCTTCTTTGGAGCCAACAGCCACACTCACTTTGATGCCGTCCTCGCCATGTACTACGATCAGGGCGTATCAGCCTTCAAGGCTTTGGCACTCAACGAGGGAGTGAACTACACGGCTGGTCTTCCCATCCTTCGCACGGCTCCTGCTGTTGGTGTCAACTATGAACAGGCTGGCAAGGACATGACTGACGAACAGGCCTTCCGCCAAGCCATCTACACGGCTATCGATGCTGTTCGCAATCGCACCCGTTTCGACCGTGAGCGTACGAATCCTCTCCAGAAGCAGTACGTTGCCAAGCGTGATGACTCCGACAAGCTGAAACTCGACCAAGTGACAGAGGAGGAGTGACCAGTCCACGCGTTGGGCGTTTTTCCCCATTCGAACAGAAAGATGAAGAATAAGACTCGCAACATCTTCTTCGCTTTCGGACTCATCGCGGTTATCGTGATGCTGTTCACTTTCAAGGTGTCGTTTGCCCAACTCTGGGCAGACATCTGTCATGCGGGTTATTGGTTGTGGGCTATTCTTGGCCTTTGGATTGTGCTCTACGTGATGAATGCATGGACATGGCGCATCATCATCCAAGGTTCAGGAGACTGTCCGATTCCTTTCTGGAAGATACTCAAACTGACCATCACAGGCTTTGCGCTCAACTACGCCACACCTGCTGGACTCATGGGTGGAGAGCCCTACAAAATCATGGAGTTGAAGACTTACATCGGCACCCAGCGAGCCACCTCCAGCGTGCTCCTCTTCGCCATGATGCACATCTTTGCTCATTTCTGGTTTTGGGCTACCAGCATCGTCGTCTATGTCATCCTTGCTCTCTACGGACTCCTGCCGTTGGGCTTAGGAATGATGCTTGTGCTCCTCTTCATGCTTTGCTTTTGTGGTGGGGGCATCTACCTCTTCATCCGAGGCTATAAGAATGGAATGGTGGTCAAGCTCATCCGTATGCTCAGCCACATCCCTGGGCTAAAGAAATGGGCGCGTTCTTTTGCAGAGAATCACAAAGAAGACCTCCAGAAGATTGACCGACAAATCTCTGAACTCCAGTCGCAGAACCAAAAGAGTTTCTACGCCAGCTTTGCCCTCGAATATGTAGGACGCATGTTCCAGAGTTTCGAGATTTACTTCATGCTTCTTCTTTTCGATGCAGGTACAGGTGGAGGACTCACCTTCGTCTATGCCTTCCTGATTCTTTCCTTCACAAGCCTTTTCGCCAACCTTCTTTTCTTCCTTCCTCTCCAGTTAGGTGGACGCGAAGGAGGTTTCGCCATGTCTGTTGCTCAGATGGGCATGACTGCTGACATAGGCATGTTTGTCAGCATCATCTGCCGAGTGCGCGAACTCTTCTGGACAGCCATCGGCCTCCTGCTGATGAAGGTCGGCAATTCGTCTGAAGAAACTAAAAACTAAATCTTCCCGATACTAAAAGACTTAATCTCTCCCATAAACTAAATTTTTCCCATCGTGCCATTCTCAGGCATGACGTCCTTTGAAGTACTCTTCGATTTCAGAATTGAGGAGGGCGTAGTCCTTGTCGTAGTCCTTGATGATTTGGCCATGCTCCAACAGGGTGATGCGTGAGCAGATGTCGAGCGTGTGGGTCAGGTTGTGGGAAGACACGATGATGGTGGCATGCTGTTCCTTGCTGTAGGTTTCGAGCAGATATTTCATTGCCAACTGTGAGGTGGGGTCGAGGAAGTTGAATGGTTCGTCGAGCAAGAGGAGCTGGGGATAGTGAAGCATGGCTCCGATAATGCCCACCTTCTGTTTGTTGCCCATCGAGAGGTTGCGGATAAGGGTCTTCTGACCCAGCACCTCACCATTCATGAAGCCGTCGAACTGAAGCAGGCGGTGATGGAGCGTGTGATCGTCGATGCCTGAAATCTTAGCAAGGAAACGGAAGTACTCCTCTGGGGTGAGGTAGTCGATAAGGAAGCCTGCATCGACAAAGGCTCCCGTGTAGGCCTTCCACGACTCGCTTCTGGAGGTGTCACACGAGACGGCTTGTCCGTCCACAACGCCATCGATGGTCACACAGCCGGTGTCTGCATGCAAAAGGTCAAGAATGATGCGGAACATGGTGGTTTTCCCTGCTCCATTGTTACCTACAAGACCAATAAGCTCGCCACTGTGAATGGCGTAGTGGTCGATGTCGAGCGCTTTCTTTTCGCCGAACGATTTGGTTAGTTTCTCGATCGTTAAATTCATCGTCCTATCTTGAATTTCTGAATCCGTCCATATTTTGGTATCGACGTTTCATGAACCGTTTATATATGTTGCGGAGCCACAAAGGATGCAGCACCGTGCCTATCAATCCTATCGATATCATCGAAATGGCGGCCACCTGGTCGTTGAAGCATTGCACGAGGGCATACATGACGAACATGGGCAGGAAGAGTGCCGCCGCCGACATCATCATCTGCACCTTGGTGTCGCGTCCAGCCTTGGTGAGCTTCTCGTTCAGATGGATGGTCGAGTCGTTATATACTGCCAGTTGAAAGAGGAAGGGGAAGACGGCTCCAGAAGCAAAGAGCATGCATCCGAGGGCGGTCATCCATGTGATTTTCTCCTCGATGATGGGCATGAGCGAGAAGCCGAGTGGCACCAGGAGCATCAGGCATTGGAAATAGTATTTGGCCTTGAGCAGAGCGAGCACGGTCTCCTTGCGCACCATGAGTCCATCGATGTAGTTTCCTTCTGCACAGAGGATGGTGGTGAGGGTCATCACGCCCAAGCAGGTGAAGCAATAGATGCAGATGAAGATGCGCATGAAGGGCATCCCGTCATACACGTCGGTGAAGGAGAAGAGTCCGCAGAGCATCAGCATGCAGAGCGTGCCTGTGAGGAACTGCTTCCTGACCACCAGGTTGCGCATCGTCGATTTGATTTCGAGTTTGAGGTATTCGCCTATCACTCCAAAGCGGTCGAGGAACTCCATGTTGCGGGTCTTCACCTGACGCACCACCTCCGTCTTGGCTATCTCCACATAGATGGCCGTCTTCTGCAGACGATGGTTCACCATGTAGAGAGGCACGATGAGCACAGCCACGATGAGCCAGCTGATGGGGCTCCACTGACAGAACCCACGCATGAGCAAGGCGGTGGCATTGAAGAGCCAAGGATTCGACTCATCGAAGAAGATGCCGAAATAGGCCACGAGGGCATAGAGCGCCAGGGGGATGAGGAAGATGAAGAAGTGGCGGTTGATGAGTGTGCGCCAGAAGAGATACCAGTAGCTGTTGAGCACAAACATGAGCCACCAACCCACGATGAAACCCACGAAGCCCATGAGGCCATAGAACTGAGGCACAGCCAGCAATCCGAAGGGCACGAAGAAGAATGTCCAGAAGAGATTGTAGGGTTGCAGACCCATGCGCAACAGAAAGGTATGGAGCAGAAATCCCGTGGGGATGTTCTGCAGTTTGTATTGCTTGATGTTCTGCGCAGGTGTCTCCTGCATGGCAAAACGGGTGAGGAAGTCGATGATGAGGAACCACACCATGCCCCCATCCACCCAGTCGAAGGCTTCCAGAGCCGTACCTTCGAAGGCCTGATAGAGCGACACGCCGATGACAATCAGATACACAGCCCAGAAGGCGATGAAGATGTAGCTGAAAATCTTCATTGCCAAGTTCTTCTCAAACATCGGATGGCGTCGTGCCTGCAACCGCTGATTCTGAGAGAGAGAACGATATAAGAGCCAAGCCTGAGAGAGGGTCATTTCTACTGAGTTTAATATGCTTGTTTTGATAGTCAAAAAATCTTAGGCGCCTAAGCGTACCATTCTTAGGCGCCTAAGAATGGTGCTCTTGGGCGCCTAAGAATGATACGCTTGGGCGCCCAAGAATAAAATGTCATCTCAAATCGACCACTTCCACGTCCGGATAACTCTTCTTGTTGAACTGGAAAGTGGAGGGTTTGTACTTCTGATTCTTCAGCAGGGAATTGCATCGGATGTAGGTCTCCGCATCCTTCGACGAGGTCATCCTGATGCTGGTGGGATAGTGAGTGGATTTGTTCACACGGATGACCACCTTCTTGAAGGGCGCTCCCTCATTGCCCGTCAGCACCACCTCGTGTGCCTTCGCCGTGCCTGTACCCATCGAGGCCGTATAGCCTTTCTTGTAGAAGGACAGGAACGAGTAGGGATTCATCTTCGCCACAGCCTCTTCCGACGGAGTGGTCACATTCACCTCCTCATTGGCCTTCACCAGCGTCCACATCGTCTTGCCGTCAAACCAAGTGATGGTGCCACCCATGTTGAGCACGAACTTCTGCCCCTGCAACTTGATGTAGCCATCCGACGAACCGCCTTCCACTTCGAGGGTGAAGCCTATCTTCACGTTGCCAGCCGACTTGAGCGTGGAAGCCGACTGATCCAATATCTTCGTGGCATCCTGAGCCTGCACCATCAGCGCAAGCACCATCGCCATTCCTATCAAAAACATCTTCTTCATATATTTCAAATAATTTCGTTGAGATAAAGATTCTTTTATTAACTTTGTTGATCTCTTCAATTACTTTCGTTGAGATAAAGATTCTTTACAGGCTGTTCAGCAAACTATCCAATGTCATCGGGTCTTTAATCAGCACCTCACGAGGCTTGGCTCCGACCTGTGGCCCCACCACACCCATGCGCTCCAGCTGATCCATAATCTTGCCCGCACGGTTGTAGCCAATCGAGTAGTTGCGCTGAATCATCGATGTCGAACCATTCTGATTGCTCACCACAAACCTTGCCACATCGCCAAACATCGGGTCGAGCTGTTTCTTGTCCATCGGGCCAGCATTGCCACCAGCATCGCCTTCTGGGTCGACCACTTCAGGCAGATACATCGGATGGAGGAACGACTGCTGAGTGGAGATGTAGCTACAGATGTCGTTCACCTCTGGCGTATCGACAAAAGCACACTGCACACGCACTGGCTCAGCGCTTCCCAGATAGAGCATGTCGCCCTTACCAATCAGCTGGTTGGCGCCTGGACGGTCGAGAATCACACGGGAGTCCATCATCGAGCTCACCTTGAAAGCAATTCTCGTCGGGAAGTTCGCCTTGATGGCACCACTGATGATGCTGGCCTGCGGACGCTGAGTGGCAATGATCATGTGGATGCCCACAGCACGAGCCAACTGAGCGATACGACAGATAGGCAGTTCCACCTCCTTGCCGGCCGTCATGATCAGGTCACCAAACTCATCGACAATCACCACGATGTAAGGCATGAACTCATGTCCGTGCTCAGGATTCAGCCGACGGTTCTTGAACATCTCATTATATTCCTTAATAGTTCGGGCATGCGCACGCTTCAGCATGTCATATCGCGTATCCATCAGCACGCAGAGCGAGTTGAGCGTCTTCACCACCTTCTGTACATCGGTGATGATGCAATCCTCTTCCTCTTCCAAACGAGCCAGGAAGTGATTCTCAATCGGGCTGTAGATGCTGAACTCCACTTTCTTCGGGTCAACCATCACAATCTTCAGCTCTGCCGGATGCTTCTTATATAATAATGAGGTGACGATGGCGTTCAAGCCCACCGACTTACCCTGACCCGTCGCACCAGCCACCAAAAGGTGAGGCGCCTTGGCCAAGTCGAACATGAACACCTCGTTGCTGATGGTCTTACCAATGGCACAAGGCAGTTCCATCTTGCTCTCCTGATACACACGGCTATTGATGACGCTCTCCATCGACACGATGCACTTCTTCTTGTTCGGCACCTCAATACCAATCGTTCCCTTGCCTGGAATCGGCGCGATGATACGGATACCCTCAGCCGCCAGCGACAGGGCGATGTCATCCTCCAGATTGCGAATCTTGCTGATGCGCGTACCCTCCGAAGGCACAATCTCATACAGCGTAATGGTAGGGCCAATCGTCGCCTTAATGCTCTTGATTTCCACACCAAACTGCCTCAGCACCTCGATGATGCGGTTCTTGTTGGCGTTCTGCTCAATCATGTCAATCTGAGGTCCCTGATCTTCAGCCTTTTTCAGCAGATCCAGCGTCGGATACTTATAGTGCTCCAAGTCCAACTTGGGGTCGTAAGGCGTACTGATGTCGCCACGCTCAATCTTGCCACTACCCTGCTCCGTCTCACCCTGCTCCACTTCCATCTCCGTATTGTCACCCTTCTCAGCATCACCTCCAAAGTCCAATTCCTTCTGCACAGGTTCCTCGCCCTTAACTTCCTGCTCCTTGCTCCCTACTCCTTGCTCCTCACTCCTCGTTCCTTGTTCCTTGCCCCTCATTCCTTGCTCCTCATATTCCACAGGGAACTCCAACACCACCTTCTGGCTGTCATCTTGGCCTTCGTTCTCTGCTCCCTGAACCTCATCGTCATCCTCTTCATCCTCATTCTCGTCATCTTCATCTCCTTGCGACTTACGTTTCAATGTCATCTTTTCCTTCAGCCTTGCGAACCGCTCCTTCTGCAAGAAACGGAAACGGAAAGCATTCCTGATGATTTCGATGGTCTTCGCACTCAAATAAATCAGGTAGAGCACTGCCGTCACCAACAGCAGACCCATCAAACCCGGCGTGCCAACCACCTGCATCAGCCATTTGGCCACAGCCGTTCCGTGATTGCCACCCAAGCGGATGAACGAATCCTGCGTCCAAGGCGCCAATTCGCCCACCGTGCCCAAGGCCACACTCGACCACAGCATCAGGAGCGTCAGCAAGATGAACTTCCTCATCAACGTGAAGCGGAAGGCCCGCATCAGCCGCAAGCCCACAATAATCATATAAGGAGGAATCACAAACGAAGCCAAGCCGAACAAGTCGTTCATCAGCCAATAGGCAATCATGGCACCCCACGAACCACACACATTCTTGTACTGCCCCTTCTCGTTCAGCACATCACTTCCACCCTCCAACAGGCTGAAGTCTTGCTCGCCCGTCACCAGATAGGATGCCATTGCCGCCAACGAAAACAGCGCCAACAACATCAGCAACAGCCCCACGCAAAAGGAAAATATCTCGCCCTTGCTGAAGCCCGCCAAAAAGTCGCCAGCAGTCAATTTCTCCTGCTGCGCTTTCGAATATCTCTTATTACCCTTGTTTTTAGATTTTCCGTTCTGATTTGCCATTCGCAACGTCGGTATTATCAATTAGAAAGATTTGCAAAGTTACAAATTTTAATTCACAATCAACGCCGAAGCATCAAGAATTAAGAAAAAATCCCCGTTTTTCGTGCCGACCCCCACTCAAATGCCATTTTTGCCACAAGAAATCATCAAATTCCTAAAGTCATCGCAAAAATGATCAAGCAGATGTAGTTGAAGAAGACAATGGTCATGAAGGTATTCATGTCGCTCTTCAGATAGCCAGAGGAAGTGAACTGTTCAGATATGAAACGTTTCAGTCCTACTCTCGGATGGATAAAATGCTCCATCAGCCAATAGAAGAGAGTTCCCAAAACGGCACCTATCAGAAAACCTACTGTGACATCGCCCAAATAGTGAACACCCAGATAGAGCCGAGTGAAAGTGGTGGTCAGCGACCACAAGAAGAGCGTGACTGTGACCTTGAAATCGCGGAACAACCACGAGAGGAACATAGCCACACACATCGTGTTGCAGGCATGGCCAGAAAAGAATCCGAATCGTCCGCCACGATAATTGCGCACAACATCTACAAAATACATCAATTGGGGGTCTTGTGCAGGACGCCACCTTGCCACCGTCGGCTTCACCCACCCAGAACAAATGCGGTCAGCCACAAAGATGAGCAGAGCCAGCGTCACAAAAACCATCAGCGCCTCCTTCCAAGTGTTGTTCCTGAAGATAATGACCAACAACGCAACAATGACCATCGACCACGAGAACGTGTCAGTGACGGTGTACATCACATTGTCCCAAAAAAGACTGTCGCTACCATTGACGGCCAGCGTGAGTTGATGGTCTAATTCGTTCAGTTCGTTCATTGAGAAAGTTGACAATTAAATGATTTCGAGGGCGCTTGAAGGGATCCACCCCTGTTTCCCTTCTTCAAATTTCACTTCCAGCCATTCCTTCATTGAGCCATCCAGAATCTCCACCTTCGAACCCTCATGAATAAGGAAGAGGTCGGTGCTGGTGTTGCTGGGAGAACTCTTCACGGTGATGGCTGGTGCCATGATGATGGCTGTGCCACGACGGGTCTGATCAATATGCTGAGACACTGAGGCCAAATTCGCTATCACCACAACGACCAAGAGCCCCATCGCGCCATAGACTCCAACCTTGCGAGCTGTCAGTTGAGTCACAAACATATAGATCAGTACACCTATCAGCATCAAGGTGAATGCCACAATGCCTAAGATAGTCCAGGCATTCATACTCATGCAATGGGTCAAGTCTCGCCACCATGTCACAAAGAACATCTCCGATGGAGGCACCACCTTGTCGATAGTCTTGCCACGAGCCAAAGCAAGGTTGGCACGAATATCGCCATCACCTGGGTCGAGGAGATAGGCACGTTCATAATTGAGCACAGCCTTTGGAATCTCGTCCAACTTGTAGTAGCAGTTGCCCAAGTTATAATAGACCTCTGCAGCCACACCTTCCTGCTTGAGCAACTGTTCGTAAGCAGCCGCAGCATCATGATATTGCTCCTTCTCATAGAGAGCATCTGCCTCCGTCTTCGTGGTGGCAAAGGAAACTAAAAACGAAAAGCCAAAAACGAAAAGTGATAGTATCTTTCTCATAAGTTGTCCTCCATTTTTGTGATGGCCTCTATGGCGCTGTTATAGACATTTCCCATGTTCTCGTTGGCATCGCCTGGGGCATAACGTGCAAACTCACAATCGTTCAAGACCTTTATGAACTGCTGAATCTGCTCCGCTGGCACTTGTCGTGACGCAAGCGATTGTTCAATGTTCTCCTTATTGAGCGACTCCTGCGACATATTGAACTTATCACCTACATATCCCCATAGGGCACGGAGCACCTCATCGTAGAATCGATTCTGGTCATGCGTATCAAGCAACTTCTTGGCGGTCTTCATTCGTTTGAGTGCAACCTTGTTGGCCTTCCTTCCACGAGAAAGTGCCACATTGGCATTGGCCTTCATTTGCTTGCGGCCCACAATCAACACGATGACAAAGAACAACAATGGCAAAAGATAAGAAAGGCCATATTTCCAAGTGCCAAAGAAGGTGTCGCCAGGCTGATGCAGTTCCACATCACCTTGCTTGATGAAGCGAATATCCTGATTGAGTTGCTGAACATCCTGTTGCTGACCACTATAGTTGGAGACATTCTGCCCAGAACCTCCCTTGCCTTTGTTCACTTTCAGCGTATATGCCTCCGTCTTCAAGGTCTTGTACGAACGGGAATCTGTATCAAAATAGATGAAATCTGCTGCAGGAATCTCGTAAGTGCCAGCATGACGAGGCACAAAAAGATACTCAAACTCTTTGGTTCCAGCCAAACCAGTGCGAGTCAATTCGAATTTGTCGTTCACCTTCGCATCGTAAGTCTCAAAATCCTTGGGGAAGTTCACCTCTGGAATAGCAATTAACTTCATGTTACCACTACCCTTCACATTGATCTTCAACGTGACAGCCTCATTGGCATCCACCTCCTGTGTGCTGATGCTGGAAGACACAGAGAACTTGCCCACAGCACCTGAGAATCCTTCAGGTTTGTTGGGAAGCGGAGAAACGTGAATGGTCAAGGTTGGCGTGGTGATCTTACGCTTCACTTCCGCATAGCCACTCTGCCCATTGAAGAATGCCTCAATGGGGTCAAGGTTACGATTGCGGGTAATAACTAATCCCTCGTATGTGATGGAAGGAATGGTCAATGTGCCAGACTTCTGAGGGAACAACAGATATTGGCTCCAAACCACCGTCCGATAGTTGCGTCCGTTGTATTGCTCAATGTCAAATTCCTTTGTGCGTGGCAATGGTATCTCCTGAATCTGAAAACCATCCAGAGTAGGCAATTTACCATCCAACTGTCTCAAGTCTAACAACGTATATATCTTGTAGGTCAATAAGATGGCCTCCTGTTCATGAACTGTTGTACGAGAAGCAGTCGCCGTCATAAAAAGGTCTTTGGCTGAGATGTTAGCAGATGGCTGTTCAGCTGTAGCCGATGGCTGACGACCTCCCCCATTGTTCGATGAATATCCGCCATTAGCTCCGCCACCTGCGGAAGCACCACCTCCAGCACCTGATAAAACACGCACCTGCACAGGCTTGGACTTCACGGTCTTGCCATCAACCAACACACTGGCACTGCCTATCGTATAAGTGCCCGGTGCATCACTCATTAGCACAAACGTATAGATGATGCTACTGCTTTGCGATGTGCGTCCATTGATAATCTGGAAACTGCTCTGCGAAGAGGTGGCTGGTCCATAAATCACTTCAAAACCCTTGAAATCTGGTGCACTGAAGTTGGACGCGTTCTGTGTATTGATGGTGAACTGCACGCGGAATTTTCCGCCAGCCTCAACGGTGGATGGTGCAGACACACGGAAAGACACATCCCCATCAGCCCATGAACTGATGGAGAAGCATATCAATATAAATATGTGTAATAGCCGTTTCATTTAACCTTAATCCTAACTTTAACCTTGACTTGTTACCAGTCCTTTTCGAGACTGCGACGTTTATTATTCGGATTCTGATTGACTTTTCGTTGTACGCTCTTCTCATCTTGTTGAGCAGAATTGAGAAGCTGTTCGGCAGCCTGGTCACTCATGTCATCCTTCTTCTGCTCTTGAGATTGAGGTTGCTGTTGTTGCTGTTTATCCTCATCCTTCTTCTGGTCATCTTTCTGTTGCTGGTCTTGCTTCTGTTGCTGTTGTTGCTTGTCCTGCTGATCCTGCTTCTTGTCATCATTGTCCTGTTGGTTCTGCTCATTCTGATTCTTCTTCAGCAGATACTGCGCCATCGCCAGATTGTAACGTGTCTCATTGTCATCAGGATTGCAACGCAATGAACTCTTATAGAAATCTACGGCTCTCTGAAAGGCTTGTGTGGCATTTCCACCTTGATGACGCATGGCGCCAACCCCTTGAGCATACCAGATGTTGCCCATATTATGAAAGTTACGAGCCTTGCGCATAGGGTCATTCGTGCCAAGAGAGTCAGCTTTCTTATAATTCTCGAAAGCCGTTGAGTCCTTCTCCTGCATCACGTATGCATTGCCCAAATTGTAGTAGCCTTCGAAAGAAGGGTCTTTGGCAATAGACTTCAAATAGAGCGTCTCAGCCTTATCGTATTGTCCATCACGATAGGCCTTGTTGCCCATGCGGATGAAGTCACGGGCACTCTGAGCCATTGCCACTAAAAACGGAAAACTAAAAACCAAAAGTACGATAATCCTTCTCATATTTCAGCCCTCCTATTTTCACTTGAATAGTTTGTATTTCGTAAACACATGATTCTTTCGCTCCATGATGCAGAACTCAGCCACCAAAGCAATGAACAGCAACAACGCCACAGCCACGAACTGCTCGTCATATTCAGAGTACATCGACTGGGAGATGTCTTCCTTCTGCATCTTCTCTATTTCCTTGTCCAACAGCGACTGCGCCAAGTTGGTCTGATCCACATGTACATACATGCCTCCACCTGCCTGGGCGATGCTCTTGCCTATCTGCTCATTCAGTTTTGTAGTCACGACATTGCCTTCCATATCGTGCTTGTAAGTGCCATCACTCATGGGAATAGGGCCACCTTGAGCCGTTCCCACTGAAAGAACAAATATCTGTATGCCTTCTTTCCTTGCCTGCTTGGCAGCCTCAATGGCTCCTTCTTCATTATCCTCAGCATCCGTAATCAGAATCAATGCACGCCCCACATTGGTCTTCTTCGAGAAACCAGCTGTGGCACGAGTGATGGCCTCGGCCACATTCGTTCCTTGAATGGCAATCGTGGCAGGATTCAGTTGATCCAAAAACATCTTGGCCGAAACATAGTCGCTGGTCATAGGCAACAACGTGATGGCACTGCCAGCAAAAGCCACCAGCCCCACCTTGTCCTCATCAAACTGCTCAACAAGTTTGCTGACAATCATCTTCGACTTGTCTAATCGACTCGGACTCACATCCTGACACAACATCGAATTGGAGACATCGACAGCAATCGCCACCTCAATGCCAGAACGCTTCACCTCTTCATTTCTGGTGCCATACTGAGGGCGTGCCAGCACAACAGCCAGCAACCCCAACGCCAGCATCATCAAAGCAAACTTGACATGACGACGCAAAGGAGAGACATCTGGCATGAGACTCCTCATCAGATCGGGGTCACCAAACATCTTGATTTGCTTCTTCATCCGATATTGCACCAGCACATACACGGCCGTAAACACTGGGATGAGAATCAACAGATATAAATATATAGGACTTGCAAATCTAAACACCGTTGTTATTTACTATTTACAATTTACTATTTGACAAATTACTAATTAAATTACAATCAAGAGAATCTTACGGCAATCTCTTCAACACCACTGTTCTCAGCAGAATCTCCAACAACATGACAATCAGGGCCGCTATGGCATAGGGCTGATACAGCTCTCCTCGATGACTGAACTGCTTGACATTGAACTTGGTACGTTCCATCTTGTCAATATCCTGATAGATGGCATCCAATTCTGCGTTTTTCTGGGCACGGAAATACTGGCCACCCGTCTCATTAGAGATTTTCGTCATTGTCTGCTCATCAATCTCCACAGGCAACATCGCCGTTCCACCTGTTGGCAGAGGATAAGGAGCCATTCCTGTTCGTCCAATACCAATCGTGTAGATACGGATGCCATATTTCTTGGCAATCTCAGCAGCGGTCTGCGGAGATATATTGCCAGAATTGTTCACACCATCCGTCAGGAGGATAATCACCTTCGACTTGGCCTGACTCTCCTTCAGACGGAGAATGGCATTCATGATGCCGTCACCTATGGCTGTACCATCATCGATGATGCCACGAGCCGCCATATTGCAATCCACGCTGTTGTAGAGGTTCATCAGCACCGTATGGTCAGTCGTCAATGGACACTGCGTATAGGCTTCACCAGCAAACATGGTCAGACCGATGTTGTCATTGGGGCGCTTCTCAATGAATTTCTGTGCAATCTCTTTCAAAGCCTCCACACGATTTGGCTTAAAATCCTGTGCCAACATGGAGGTGGACACATCGACCGAGAGCATGATGTCAATACCCTCCACATCGGTGTCGCTCCACGAATGTTTGCTCTGAGGACGCGCCAAGATGCACACAACCAGCGAAATCAGAATGATTCGCAACAGGAAGGGCAAGTGCATCAAATAGAGACGGAACGTCTTGGGCACCTTTACATATTTCGTCGTATCTGGCACCTTCAGCGATGGCAAACTCTGCTTATACCGCATCACATACCACACAATGTAGGGCACCAGCACCAACAGCAACAGGAAGAATAAAGGATTCTTGAATTCCATATCTCTTATTTCTCTAATCTCTACTTCAATTATAAAGTGAGCATATAAATTCTATAACCTACAAAAATCAACACACCTACCAGCGCAAGACTCGCCATCACAATGGCACCGATGAGCGTCCACTTGGCAATCTTCGACCGCTTTTCTTCCACCACAATCACTTCTGGCTGTGGCTTCTGTTCAGGCTCTTCCAACTTCGTCTGGTTGATGTACTCAATGGCATTCACCAGATTCCGGTCGTTCTCGTTGATGAGCGTACTGTACTTGGCAAACTTCACCAAATCAGCCGTCTGGAAGAGTTCACGCAACTCGTTGATGGCCTCTTCGTCGTTCACCTCTTGCAACTTCTGAATGATTTCGAACGAAGTCATCTCCATCGCATTGAAGCCATAACGCTCCTTGATATAGTTGCGTAAGGTGTCGGTCAACTGTGTATAATACTCTTTCGAGTCCTCACTCTGCCAAATCTTCTCCTCTTTGATCTGTTCAATCTTCTGCATGGCCACCTGATGAGGAGGTTGACGACGTTTGTTGCGGATGCGACGAATGATAGGTTTATTGTTCTTCAGACGATAAATCACATAGCCCAGCAGACCTCCCATCAACAACGCCAAAACGCAGAACCAAATGACCTGTCGCCATTCAGCCCAGTCAAACGGAGGTGCCAATTCTGCCTTGATGGGAAAGATGCTATCCGTATGCAAAGTATCTATCTCAAGAGTCAGCACCTTCAGCGCCAATTTTTTCGACTTATACACCTTATCATCCACCTTCACATCCATCTCCGGCATTAGATAGAGTGCAGAGTCGAACGAAGTGAAATAATAACGACGAGACAGCATCATGCGCTGACCATCATTCAGAAGACTCGTGTCCGTCTGCTCTGCTCGAACGAACTCAATGCCAGGAACCACTTGTTGAAGAGAGTCCCATTCAGGCAGTTCCACATTCGACTTCGCATCAGCACTCACCTCCAACGTCATGCCTATCCGCTGACCGATAAAGATGCCTGCCGAGTCCAGCTTAGCGTCAACCGTCACTTGAGCATAGCCCCCCACCCCACAAATGGGGAGGGCTAACGCCATAATGACGATCATTCTTCTATGTATATCCTTTATATTCAAAACTATATTCTTAAGCTCTAAACTCTAAACCCTATACTCTTTTCTTAAACAGCGTCATCAACGCCTTCACATAGTCCTCATCTGTTCTAACGGAGATATTATCTATGTTCGACTTGGTGAATGCATTCTTCAACCAAGACTGATGACCAACCCACCATTCGTGATGAGCACGGCGAACAGCGCTGGACGAGGTGTCGACGAATGTTTCTTTGCCTGTTTCTGCATCCAACATCTTCACGATACCCACATTCGGGATGTCCACCATGCGACGGTCGTAAATCTGCAAAGCAACCACATCATGACGACTATTGGCAATTGTCAACTGATTCGCGTAGTCATTGGAGTCGAAGAAGTCACTCAGCAAGAAGACCGTACAACGCTTCTTGATGGCATTCGTCATGAACTCTACAGCCTGGCCCACATCGGTCTTCTGACTTTCTGGTTTGAAAGTCAACAGTTCTCTAATAATAAAGAGGATGTGCTTTCTGCCCTTCTTCGGAGGAATGAACTTCTCCACTCTGTCAGAGAAGAAGATGACCCCAATTTTGTCGTTGTTCTGAATGGCAGAAAACGCCAAGGTGGCAGCAACCTCTGTGAGCAAGTCACGCTTAGTCTGATTCTGTGTGCCAAAGTCCAACGAACCTGACACATCGACCAACAGCATCACCGTCAACTCACGTTCCTCCTCGAAGACCTTCACATAAGGCTTGCCGAAACGCGCAGTCACATTCCAGTCAATGTCGCGAACATCATCACCATACTGATATTCCCTCACCTCGCTGAATGCCATACCCCTACCCTTGAAGGCTGAGTGATATTCGCCCGCAAAGATATTGTTCGAGAGCCCTTTGGTCTTAATCTCGATTTTCCTGACCTTCTGTAACAGTTCTTCTGTTTCCATTCTCAACTATCAACTGTCAACTGTCAACTCATTAAGGCACTTCCACTTTATTCAGAATCTTGCTGATGATTTCCTCGCTGGTCACATTGCTGGCCTCAGCCTCGTAAGTAAGTCCGATGCGGTGACGAAGTACATCCTGTGCCACAGCACGTACATCCTCTGGAATCACATAACCACGATGCTTGATGAATGCAAAACTGCGGGCAGCCAAAGCCAAATTGATGGATGCACGAGGTGAACCACCAAAACCAATCAGAC
This sequence comes from uncultured Bacteroidaceae bacterium, assembly GCA_905234125.1. Taxonomy (GTDB): domain Bacteria; phylum Bacteroidota; class Bacteroidia; order Bacteroidales; family Bacteroidaceae; genus Minthosoma. Next base: position 32,772 of record CAJOGQ010000006.1, read on the forward strand.
CCTTCAAATCCTTCAAGTTGTACTTCTCAGGATAACGCGTAGCGAACACTATATCAGCTATATACTGTTCAATCTTCTCATCGAGATAAACTTCGCGCACCACCTTACGGGCATCCTCAATCTCTTGCGTGCACATCACAGGACGGATGTCCAATTTCTCCTGCTTGATGTTCTGACGGATGATGGCTTTCTCTTCTTCCAACTTCGGATAGTCAATCACCACCTTCAGCATGAAACGGTCCACCTGAGCTTCAGGAAGTGGGTAAGTACCCTCCTGTTCGATGGGATTCTGGGTGGCCAACACAAGGAAAGGCTTGGGCAGTTCGTAAGTCTGTGTGGAAATGGTTACCTGACGCTCCTGCATAGCTTCGAGTAAGGCACTCTGCACTTTGGCTGGCGCACGGTTGATTTCATCCGCCAAGATGAAGTTGGCGAAGATAGGTCCCTTCTTAGATTTGAACTCACCATCCTTCTGCGAGTAAATCATCGTACCAATCACGTCGGCAGGCAACAAGTCTGGAGTGAACTGAATACGGCTGAACTGCGCATCAATCAACGATGCCAACGTCTTGATGGCCTTCGTCTTTGCCAGGCCAGGCACGCCTTCCAACAACACATGACCATCAGAAAGAAGTCCCAACAAAAGGGACTCCACCAAATGCTTCTGACCGATGATGGCTTGATCCATGCCCGTCATCAGGTTTGTCACAAACGCCGAGTGGCGTTCAATCTTCTCATTTAATTCTCGAATATCTATCGATTCCATATAACTATTTATGTATATCTTTGCTTTTCGTAGTGCAAAGGTACGGCTTTCTGCCCATATCTCAGCCCTTTCAAGTATTAAAAAACCTTGAAAACACACATTTTTAAGAATAGTTAACCGAAGAGAGGGAAAGAGTACGGCAAGGAAGCCTTATGGCAAATTCACAACTGCACCTACAGGAATGTTGTTGGGGTCGTTGAATGCATTCACCCGCAAGATGGCTCGAACGGAATCCTTGGTACCATAGTATATCTGGGAGATGCGAGTGAGAGATTCGCCTCGTTGCACCCGATGGGTCTTGGGACGCTCTGGCTTCGAAGGCTCTGCAGGCTTCTGAGCGACCTCTGGCTTTGGCGATTCTTTTTGTGCATTGGAAACCATTTTCGTGCTGTCCACCTTGGGAGCCTTAACAAGGGAATCCTTGTCCACTTTGGAAGCCACGGGTTTGACGGGCTTAGCAGGTATGGTAGGTTTGGCTGGCTGTGTCGTTTTTTGAGCCACTGACACCTGTTCCACTGCCTCAATGTTTCTGTAAATCAGATAGACAAAGGTTCCCAGCACTGTCAAAAGAACAAAAATGGCAGCAATGAGCCAGTTTTTGCGAGATTTCTTATCTATTGAAGGCGCAGCCTCTTCAGTCTGAGAGGGTTCTGACATCACACGATTGAAGGCTTCTTGGCGCTTGGACTCATCATCGCTCTCAGTTTCCACAGGTGTCTCCAATTTTTCTTCACCAGAATGAGAAGTTTCTTTTTCGTCTGTGTGACCAACAACCTCATCATCTGTGGAATCTGTGTGATCTGCGAAATCCGTTTGATCTACAACATTATCCTCTGTATGAACGCCTTCTGGCACCACATTCTTCTCCAACCTCTCCAACAGTCTCTCCAGCCTCACCTTCTCGGCATTGGCCTTACGTGCTTCTGCAACAGCGACTTCCATCTTGGCCTTGGCCTCTTCATATTGCTGACGCACCTCCTCCACACTTTCAGGGGTGGAGATAAGCATATCGATGCCACCAAAAGCATCTTGTGGCTGTTCCACATGCTTTGGTTCTGGCACTTGAAGCAAGGATTCAATATCTTCTTCGTTCACAGAATCGTTGTTATTATCATCACACACAGATTCCACAGATTTTTCTTCAGCAGAGTTAGTAATTTCTTCTTCCTCTGTGTGATCTGAAACATCAGTGTTCTCTACGACCTCATCTTCTGTATGATCTGTGCGACCATTCAGAACCTCCACCACCGAATCTTCTGGTGTGAAAGCTACTTTCTTATATCCAGGGATGACGATTCTTTCTCCGTTCGACACATTCACACTCTCACGACTATCCACCTGCACCAGTTTGAATGTGCCCAATCCCTTCACCTTGATGGAGTCCTCTCCTTCAGAAAGTGCCTCTATCAGCGTATCGAAAAAAGCCTTGGCAAAGGTGTCGCCGACTTTCTTTGACACACCTGCTTTCTGGACAAGAATGTCCGTGATGTTTTGAAATGACAATTTCTCGTTCATAAGCTTATCCCATATTTAGTTTATCCTTCAACGTGGCGCTCATCTTATAGCTGAGTGTCGTCTTCGAAGGAACCACAATATAGTCTTTCGTGGTGGGGTTATAAATCTTTCGGCTCGCTTTCTCACGAGGCTCAAACGAGCCAAAGCCTTGAATCGTCACACTGTTGCCATCGGCTACCACCTCCAACACAGCATCTATCAAAGCGGAAGAAAGTCGCTTCACGTCTTTCAATTCAAAATCAGTCCTCTGCGAGACCGTTTCTAAAAATTCTTTGTTCGTCATCTTGTCAAAAACTGTTGGTTCTTAACTGTTACTTTTTCACTTTACCATATAAGTCAAAATCGTCGGAATCAACGACTTGCACATTATAGAAGCATCCTTTTCTCAGCACACCATCCGCCACAGGAATGAGCACTTCTGGGTCAACCTCTGGTGAATCATACTCCGTACGTCCCACATAATACTCCCCTTCCTTCCTGTCGATGATGACTTGAAGGGTCTTCCCCACTTTCTCGGCCTGCACCTCTGCCGAGATGCCTTGCTGAATATCCATCAACTCGTTCAATCGCTGTTGTTTCACCTCATCCGACACTTCGTCTATGAAATTCTTCTGAGCAGGGGTGCCCTCTTCCTCAGAATAGGCAAAGGCGCCCATCCTGTCGAATCTTGCCCAACGCACAAACTCCTTCAGTTCCTCAAACTCAGCCTCTCCTTCACCAGGGAAACCAACCATCATGGTAGTGCGTAACGCAATGCCTGGCACTTCCCTTCTGATGCGTTCAATCAGCGCATAGGTCTCCTCCTTATTCACATGGCGCTGCATGTTGGTGAGCACCTTCGTGCTGATATGCTGCAAAGCGATGTCAAGATACTTGCACACATTCTTCCGCTCACGAATCACCTTCAACAATTCCCATGGGAAATTCATCGGATAAGCATAATGCAGACGGATCCACTTCACGCCCCTCACCTCACTAATCCGCTCCACCAATTCTGATATTTTTTGTTCACCGTAAATATCTAACCCATAGTATGTTAATTCCTGTGCAATCAACTGAAACTCTTTCACTCCTTCACTCACCAGATGCTTCACTTCTGCCACGATGTCCTCCATTGGTCTGCTCTGATGGTGACCCGTAATCAGGGGAATGGCACAATATGCGCAATGACGGTCACACCCCTCCGAAATCTTCAGGTAAGCATAGTGCTTGGGCGTAGTCAGACGACGTTCGTACTGACGTTCCTGCTGATACACCTTGCCGAGGTCGTTGAGCAGTTCTGTCCAATTGAACTTGCCATAAAACTTATCTACCTGCGGAATCTCATGTCCCAACTCCTTCATGAAGCGTTGCGACAGACAGCCCATCACATACACCTGCTTCACACGCCCTTCCTCCTTCGCCTGACACAATTCGAGAATCATGTTCACGCTCTCCTCCTGTGCATCGGCAATGAAACCACACGTATTCACCACCACAATCTCACCCTGCGGATGTGCGCTGTCGTGCGTCACATGGTAGCCATTCAGCTCCAACTGACGAATCAAACGCTCCGAATCCACCAGATTCTTCGAGCACCCCAAAGTGATAATATCTACCGTATTCTTTCTCAACGCTCTAAACTCTAAACTCTAAACTCTAAACTCTAAACTCTATACTCTAAACTCTATACTCTAAACCCTCAACCCTATACTCTAAACCAACCTCATTCTCCAAACAGGCTATCCACGAATTCCTTCCGATTGAACGCCTGCAAGTCTTCCATTCCCTCTCCCAGTCCAATGTATCGAACAGGAATCTTGAATTGGTCGCTGATACCAATCACCACACCACCCTTCGCTGTGCCATCCAGCTTCGTGATGGCCATCGAAGTGACCTCCGTCGCCTTCGTGAATTGCTTGGCCTGTTCAAAGGCATTCTGTCCCGTCGAACCATCCAGCACCAGCATCACATCATCAGCATCATAACCGGCCGCCTTCTTCACAGCATTCTTTATCTTCGTCAACTCGTTCATCAAGCCAATCTTATTGTGCAGACGACCAGCTGTGTCGATAATCACCACATCAGCTCCATTGGCCTTGGCCGAATTGACAGAATCAAAGGCCACAGCCGCAGGGTCGCTCCCCATTTGTTGCTTCACTACAGGCACACCAACCCTCTCGCCCCAAATGCAGATTTGCTCCACAGCAGCGGCACGGAACGTATCGGCGGCACCCAGATAGACCTTCAAGCCTGCTTGCTTGAACTGATAGGCCAACTTGCCGATGGTCGTGGTCTTGCCCACACCATTCACACCCACCACCAAGATGATGTAAGGCTTGTGAGCACCCTCTGGAATCTGAAAACCTTCCGTATCATCCGTATTGTTTTCCATCAGCAGACCTGCAATCTCTTCACGCAGAATCCTGTTCAGTTCGTCTGTACCCACATACTTGTCGCGTGCCACACGCTCCTCAATCCTGTGGATAATCTCCAACGTCGTGTCCACGCCCACATCGCTCGTAATCAACACCTCTTCCAGATTGTCCAACACATCATCGTCCACTTTCGACTTACCAGCCACAGCACGGGCAATCTTGCCAAACACGCTTTCCTTCGTCTTGGCCAAACCATTATCCAGCGTCTCCTTCTTTTTCTTGGAGAACATGTCAAAAAATCCCATATCTCTTTCCTTATTATATACTTTAATCGACAAAGGTACGAAGTTTCCGTGAAAACACAAAAAAACCTCCCAAAAAATTGGAGAGGTTTATCATTTTTATGCCACAAAGCATCCGAAAGTGCCTTGTAAGCGTAAGTTTTTACTGCTTCATGTAGTCCTTCACCATTTCGGCGGGGATCATCTTCTCATCAAATGCGTATGCACCAGTCTTGGGAGACTTGAACATCTTGATGACCTTCGTGTAAGAACGACCATCCTTGCTCTGGAGGGTTGCGACGGTTTTCTTTGCCATAGTCTAAACTTATTTAATCTCCTTATGCACAGTCATGCGCTTCAGGATGGGGTTATACTTCTTCAACTCCAAACGGTCAGGAGTGTTCTTGCGGTTCTTTGTAGTGATGTATCTTGATGTGCCTGGAAGACCGCTATCCTTCATTTCTGTGCATTCGAGGATGACCTGCACACGATTGCCTTTAGCTTTCTTTGCCATAGTTCTTTTCTCCTTACTTTAATGATTAGCTAATAACCTGGATGTCTTTCCACTCGCAGTGACCCTTAGCCACAGCCTGCTTCAAGGCTGCATCAAGACCGATGCGGTTGATGATTCTAAGACCTGCTGCGCTCACCTTGAGCACAATCCAGCAATCTTCCTCTACATAGTAGAACTTCTTTGTGAACAAGTTGACATCGAAACGTCTCTTTGTTCTGCGAAGTGAGTGAGACACATTGTTTCCCACTACCGACTTCTTACCTGTAATTTGACAAATTTTTGACATTTTGTTGTTATTCTTTTGTTAATTTTCAAATCTAATTTTACTTGGAGAAGTACAGGTTTTTGCCATTCCGGCAGGCCCGCAATGCCCGCCTCGCGAAATTTGGAACGCTCAACCCTTTTTGTTTTTGAAAATTAGGGGTGTTTCTTTTTTATGTGATCCGGTTGGGATTAAATATCCCTTGCCCTGCCACGGGCTATCAACCAAATCCTCTTTCTCATTACAGAACTGAAAGTAAACTTTCGTTCTTCTTTCAAAAGAGTCTTTGTGATCCGGTTGGGATTCGAACCCAAGACCCACAGCTTAGAAGGCTGTTGCTCTATCCAGCTGAGCTACCGGACCATCCTCACTTGGAGTGCATGGCTCAGCCACACAAACAAACATGCACGGACATAGCCCACGCAATTTGCGGGTGCAAAGGTACAACTTTTCAACGACCCCACCAAACAAAATCTAAATTATTTTTCTTATCGAGCCGATTTTTCCCCATCATTCAGGCAAACGAGGCCTTTTTCGTACTCTCTCCGACCTCTCAGCCGTGGCTGTGAAGAGCACATCGCTGCTGGAATTGAGGGCTGTCTCCACCGAGTCTTGCACCACACCAATGATGAAGCCAACGGCAACAGCCTGCATGGCCACATCGGGCGAGATGCCGAAAAAGGAGCATGCCATCGGAACCAACAGCAAGGAACCGCCTGCCACACCCGATGCTCCACAAGCCCCCAATGTGGCGATGAGACTGAGGAACAGGGCAGAAAGGAATGTCACCTCTATGCCCACGGTGTGAGCCACTGCAAGAGAGAGCACCGTAATGGTGACTGCTGCCCCACTCATGTTGATAGTGGAGCCCAATGGGATGCTGACCGAATAAAAGTTAGGATCGAGGCCAAGACGACGGCACAAGTCCATATTGACAGGGATGTTGGCTGCCGACGAACGCGTGAAGAAGGCATTAAGTCCACTCTCCTTCAGGCACTGCCACACCAACGGATATGGATTGTGACGAAGGAAGAACGCCACAATCAGCGGATTGAGTATGATCGACGTGAACAGCATGCAACCCACCAAGAGCAAAAGCAGTTTGCCATAGTCGCTGAATATTTCCAGACCACTTTCCGACACCGACCCGAACACCAATCCCATGATGCCAAAAGGCGCGAACTGGATGACCCATGTGACCGTTTGAGAAATGACATCAGAGAAGTCGCTGACCACTTGGATAGTGTGCTGGCTGGCACGCAATTTCAGGGCAAGACCAATGACAATCGCCCAAAAGAGGATGCCGATGTAATTAGCTGCCGTGATTGACTGCAGGGGATTCGTGACGATGTTGGTGAGCAAATGGGTGAACACCTCATCCAACCCTCCTGGAGCCTCGCCACTGGCAGACTCCTTCATCGTCATCGTCACGGGGAACAGAAAACTCCCCACCACCGCCACCAATGCAGCCATGAAGGTGGAGAAAAGATAGAGCGTGATGACTGTGCGGAAACGCTTTCCGAGTCCCCCTTTCGCCTTGGCAATGGATGCAGCCACCAACACCGCTACCAGTACAGGCGCAATAGACTTCAACGCACTGACAAACACCTTACCGAGGATGCCAATCGCCGTCCACTGCGGACACAGCAGTCCCAACACCACACCAATCACTAACCCTATCAGGATGCGCACCACAAGACTCATCCCCATCCATTTCTTGATATATGAAACAATTTTCATGACCATCTATGCAATTTTCGTTGCAAATATATGAAATAATAGCGAATAATGGCTATGTTTTCAGAGTAAATAAAGCTTTTTCTTGTGTCTTTGATGGTGGTCTCGTTTATTTTTCGTTACTTTGCAACGTCAATACCTTATCAACAAAACTTTACCAACATGAATAAGACTATCGCATTGATCTTTGCGATGCTGGGGACGATCACCTCGGCATGCAGTCAGACGTCTCAGCAGTCGGACGTGGACATCTTCGAGACTGCAAGTGGGAAGTCGGTCACCATCCACCCGTTGGTACACTCCAGCATCCGTATCCAATATGATGATTTGGAACTGTACATCGACCCTGTACGTCAGCTGGGCAATCGCACCATCGACTACTCTACCATCCCCAAAGCAAACCTGATTTTCGTCACGCACGAGCACGGCGATCACTATGACAAGGAGGCCATCAAGCAACTCTCGAAAGTGGGTACGCAATTCATCACGAACCGACGTTGTGCTGACATGACGGGGTATGGACTGGTGATGAAGAATGGTGACAAGGAAGACCTCAACTTTGGCATCAAGGTGGAGGCTGTGCCTGCCTACAACACGACGGAGGGACGCACGCAGTTCCATCCCAAGGGGCGTGACAATGGTTACATCCTCAACATCGATGGTCTGCGCATCTACATTGCTGGCGACACGGAGGACATCCCTGAGATGGATGGCATCAAAGACATTGACGTCGCTTTCCTGCCTTGCAACCAGCCTTATACGATGACGCCTGAACAGCTCATCAGGGCTGCACGTATCATCAAGCCTAAGGTGCTCTTCCCCTATCACTATGGACAGACGGACGTGAGCTCCCTGCCCGATGCGCTGAAGGGGGACAACATTGACGTCAGAATCAGACATTACGAATAACAACCCCAAAAACCTGATCAATATGAAATATTTACTTCTTTCTATGCTGACACTGAGTACTTTCTTTTCATCGTGTTGGGCTCAGAACAAACTGAGCGACAAGGAAATCACGGCCATCAAGACGAAAATGGCTGAAAACCCTGAGTGCAGGACGCCCCTGCTGTGGCTGGAAGATGATGGCAGGACTGACTATTATCTTGAGACGGCTCCTTTACGGTGCCCTGATGAATTGGATGAGCTGATTCATCTGTCTGAACCGTGGCATGAGGAGAACAGCCGGATTCTGCAATTGGAACAGCAGATCTATCCGAAGCCTGGTTCGTCGAAGTCGGAGAAGATGCTGGCGCAGCACTTCAAGGATGTGGAGAAGGCCAAGAAGACCTTCGAGTGTGCCCGAAAGGCAGAGGAGAGATATTCGAGAATGGTGAAGGCACTGGTTCCTCTGATTGAGAGCAAGCGTCAACAGACCACGTTCAAGGTGCCTCAAGGAGAACTCACTCATTTCGAGTACCATTCAGGTGGAGGCATGGTGCACAAACCTGCCTCGCATGGAGAACTGATTCGTCAGGATGATGGTTCATACATCGCGCTCTTGGACACGTATTCGTTTGAGAAGCTGGACACCATCGCCATCACGCCCCAGCAGGTGGACACGATTCGGACGATGCTGATTGAGGGCGAGGTGTACAAGATGCCCCGTTATCACGATGAGCACTACATGATTTTTGATGCGCCACACAGTTCGGCAAGCGTGGAGTTCTCTGATGCTTCCTTCTCATGCAACAATTATCCTCCAACCAATTGGGGAGGCAGGAACATCTACAAAGTCTATCAGTATCTGAAGGCCTTGCAACCTAAACGTGAGATGACGGAAGAAGAGAAGGCCATGTTTTACTGATGAGCAATTAAGTAGTTAAGCCTCATGTTGGCCAACGAAAAGGACATAGAAAAAGGACGACACCCAAACGGATGCCGTCCTTTCTTTTTGCATGGTTTTGCTGATCGTTATGCTGTGATGGAACCTGCAATGAGGATGAGCACGAGCAAGCCGAGGATGGCGTAAAGCTCAGGGAACACAGCAAGCACCATCGTGGTACCGAAGGCGTTGTGGCCGCCACCGATAGCAGAGATGCCGTTAGCACAAACCTTGGCTTGACGAATAGCTGAGAAGAGTGCCACAGCACCCAATGCGAGACCTGCACCCAGAACGGCACAAGCGGCAAACATGCTGATGTCGGCAGTCACGAGAGGGTTGAGGATGAAGAAGCCCACGAAACCATACAGACCCTGTGAAGATGGAAGGGCTGCAAGTCCGATGTAAGAACCGCTGGCTGATGGGTTCTTCTTGAATGCGCCGATAGCGGCATTACCACAGATGGTCACGCCATAAGCGGAACCGATGCCGGAGAGTCCTACAGCGAGGGCTACACCGATGTACGCTAAAAGTACTGGAGACATAATGATTTGAATTTGTTTTAATGGGTTAACTCTGTCGCCCATGAGAAGGGGTGTTTGACACGGAGAACCCGAGTTAATAAATATGATTATTGATCTATATTTTCCCAATTATGCATTATGAATTATGCATTAAGCATTATGCATCATCTTAAATGGTTTGTACTCTTTGCCGTTGCCTTCGAAGTCAGCATTCTTGAAGTACTCCACAAAGGTGAGTCGCATCGGGTGCACGAACGATGAAATCATGCAGAGACCGAAGTTGATACCGTGTCCGAAGAGCAGGATGATGAGCATGACGAGTTCGTGAACGACTGGCACATCAGGACTCATCTCCATCGCCAGTTGGTTGAACACCGAGCCCAGCACACCACCTGTCAAGCCGAGGGCAAAAAGGCGGATGTAGCTGAGGAGGTCGCCAAGCAGACCTGTGGACATGCCGTAGGTTGCCCAGATTCCGCCACCGATGTTGCTTCCCACACCAAGTGCCTTGCCCAAAACGGAGTCTTTCTTGTAAGCATTCGGATTGTTGAGGAAGAAGATACCGAGGGCAGACAGAGCGATGAGAGCATAGAACACGTACTGGACGGGTTGCGACCATTCCACGCCGAAGAGCGGGAAACCGAAAAGGAGTGTGGCACTGAGCAGTGCTACCACCCACGAGAACTTGCCCACACCATAGACGAAGCCATAGTTCTTCACAGCCTTGCAACCTGCCAGTGTCATGCCGAGCAGCACCTGAATGAGACCGATGATGACGGAAATTACCATCATGGGCGAGTAGCCGAAGAAACTGTCCTTCATCGAGTCGTTGATGAAGTAAGGCTGCATAGGCTTGATGAACTCCCAGTCAACCGTCGCAAGGTCGATGCCGAAGAAGGTGCCCGTGATGAAACCACAGATGCAGGTCATACCACCGAGCAATGCGCCGAGCTTGCCGTATTTTGCCAAATCGGGCTTGGCAAAGATGATGACAATGCTGGCTGCAAGAATCAGCAAGCCATAGCCCATGTCGCCCATGCAGAGTCCGAAGAAGAGCATGAAGAACGGGGCAAAGAACGGCAACGGGTCGATGTCGTGATAGTTGGGCAGCGAGTACATACGCAGGATGGGCTCGAAAAGCGATGAGAACTTGTCGTTCTTGATCTGAATGGGCACGTTGTCGTCGAAGGCAGGGTCTTCCAGTTCATAGAAGATGTGTTCCTTTTCGAGGTAATCCACCACCCCGTCAGCCTTTTCCTTCAGGGTCCAGCCCACCATCAACTTCACTGCACCGCCAGCAATGTCTTCCTTGCTGAGGTGTACTTTCGAAAGTTGAATGTCGTTCTCGTTAGCCACCTGTCCGGCTTCGATGGAAGCACGGTCAACGGCATTCACCTGCAACATTTGCTCATGGATGCTGGCCAACTGTTCCTCAAGCACCTTCCGTTTCTCCTGATAGACGGAAAGAGACTCATCAGGCAGGAACAGACGTTCTGCCGTGATGTCTGGCTCTTGGTCCTCGTTTGAGAAAGCCACGAAGTAGGTCTTCTTATTGATTTCGTTGATAGCCGTGGCAAAGTACTTCTCGCCCCACTCTGCTTTGTACATCTTATTATTGACGGCATAGAAGTAAGGCTTGTAGCCCGACTGCTCCAACTGGCGGATGCTGTCCCAACTAAACTCTCCGAAGGGTTCGAGTTGCTGGATGGCATCGTCGGTGGCATCAATGCTGTGCTTCACGCTGTTCTCCTCCTTGAGCAAACGCTCTACAGTATCGAGCAACACAACAGCTTTGGAAGCATCAGCGGGCTGAGGCATGTAGGTTGCGGAAGGCTCGTAACTCTCAGCAGCAAAGTCGAGTGCCTTGAGTGCTTCCTTGTAGCGCACAGCCATGTCAAGCCCTGCCTGCAATTCGTCACTGGTAGCTCCCTGCTGAAGTTCTTCCACATGGATGACTCCCAACTCACGAATGTCGGCAATGAACTGTTCATATTCACTTGCAGTGACAAGGAAGGTCAGTTTTTTCATGTCTTGTATCATACCGCAACAACCTCCTTTCTTGCAGAAGAATCATTCTCTTCTTCCTCTTTCTTCTTTCTCGCCTCTTGAAGAGACTTCAGAATCTTTTGTGATGACTTGGAGAGGTTCTCCTCATCTTCCATAAATCGCTTGATCTTTCGTATTGCCTCTTGATATCCTGGTATCTGGACTTTCTCAAAGAGATTGACCTTTTGTGTGGTCTTTCTACGTGCATGATCAAGAAGACCAAGCTTGGCAATGACGAATTCACGCTCCACTGCTGTCTTGGCAAGTCCCTGCAAGAGATTGATGCCATCAAAGTACCACTTCGGTGCAGAAAAAAGTCCGAAGGGTTTCACGTCCAATTCGATATTCAGCAGCACTGGCACTCGAACACCTGCCACTTTCTTCACATCGAGCTGTACGTCTTTCAGGCTGACCAGTGACGCATCAAATTCACCCCATAGGGCATACATTGACTCGTAGCCACCAATCTGACTCTGCAGTTTCTTCTCCAAGGCTTCCGCTTCCTCCTTGCTTCGCTTCACCTCAAGACGCAACGCCGTCTCCTTATTCTTAATGATAGGCAACGTACGCTGACGCATCTTGAGGTTCTTCTCAATCTGCTGGAGCGATGTCTTGTTATATTGAAACTTTATCATAATGGATATTTTAATGAGGAATTAGGAGTTAGGAATTAGGAATTGATACCTGCCATGAACATGCATGACATGACATTCAATTCCTCATTCCTAATTCCTCATTCCTAATTCCAATAGATGTCTGTGAATTCTTTCTTGATGTTGACCTCTTCGAGCTTAAAGTACTTCTTGAAGAGAGACCATGTAACATCCAGCATTTCAGTCGTATCGAGATTGACGTCAATGGCAAGAAGTTTATCAGCATACTCTTTGGCGAAGTCGAGACAACGATTGTCGTAATCGGTCAAATCGAAACCATTCTCCATCTTTGTCTTAGCATTGGCTGCATCAGAATACAGACGGATGGCAGCATTCATCACTTGTGAGTGGTCTTTACGTGTCTTCTTACCTGACACAAGCTGCTTCAGACGAGACAATGAACGGAATGGGTCAACAATCACCTTACCGATATCGGAGTCACGACGCAGATAGAGCTGACCCTCGGTGATGTAACCGGTGTTGTCAGGTACAGCATGCGTGATGTCACCACCTGAAAGTGTCGTCACGGCAATGATTGTGATAGAGCCACCACCAACACTCTCTGGGAACTGAACAGCCTTCTCATAAATCTTTGCCAAGTCAGAATAGAGAGAACCTGGCATAGAGTCCTTCGATGGAATCTGGTCCATACGGTTCGACACGATGGAGAGCGAGTCGGCGTAAGAAGTCATGTCCGTCAAGAGCACCAGCACCGTCTCATGCTTCTCCACTGCGAAGTACTCGGCAGCCGTCAGAGCCATGTCTGGCACCAACAGACGCTCCACAGCAGGGTCTTCGGTCGTATTCATAAATGCGATGATTCGGTCGAGCGCACCAGCATTCGAGAACGTATTCTTGAAGAAATAATAGTCATC
>CAJOGQ010000007.1 GCA_905234125.1 uncultured Bacteroidaceae bacterium
CTGACCAATGATTCTCATACGACTCACGTTCATTTTCTCGTTCTTCTTCGGCATCCAGCTCGGACATCACGAACCACATAAAAGGATCAAAACTCATAGTCCGTTTATATTATAAGGTGAAACATATTTTAGTCAATACAAAGGTAAGCATTTTAATTTATTCGACCATTGTTGTTGCAATTCGTATAGAGAACTGGTTTCTGTCACTCCGACAAAGAGAATCTGGTCAGCCAATTCGCAGATATATTTGTTGCGAGCATGGGCTGTTGCTTTCGATTGGCGTACAGCAGAGGAGGTCGAGATAATGAGAAGGCGACCTTGTGCTAATGGCTCTTTCAGTTCTTCGGGCAGCTCCTTATACATCTTGCGTGCTATAACAAGGATGATGGGTTGCTTACCTTGGGCAAGGAAATGGAACACCTCTCGCTCCAAATGGGAGCTGAAACCGCTAATGACGCACTTGCCTTCTTTCGCCATCCTTATCGCCCAATCATACACGTTAAGCACTTCCTCTGGCAGAATGGTGCTGGAGGCCAAGAATGCCGTCTTGGGCACATTTAGAAGTTCTTTATTGCCAAGATATTCAATCATGATCATACGGCAATCAGTTGATGCCCTATGTCATGCATCGCCAACTTTATTTGTGAAAGTCGTTCTTCGCTGGGCTTTTTCACGCCATAGATATACTTGGCAAGCAAACTCTTGTTGATGCCCATATAACGTGCCATCTCCGACACGTTCAATTGTGGAAATCTCCTGAAAAGTTCACCTACCTCATTGTCTGGATTAGGCTCAGCCTTCTCATGGAAACTGGACACATGAATATCCTCATCAAGACCTTCCCATCGGATGTCATCGCCAAAACGTCCTATTTTGAAATCAAGACGAGCTTGTTCCGTTGCTTCCATCAGGACAGGGAATGCTTCTAAGGGACGACTGAGGGTTTCCCCAGCATCCGTCATGATAAAGATGCGATTTGCATCAAACCATACTTTCACAATCTTTTCCATATCTAAATTCAATTAGCGTCAATATGTTCATGCCATTTCGCCACAAAATCCTCCTTGAACGTCTCACATAGCACTTTCGCTTTCTTCAAATCTTTGGATTTCATACCCTCGTTCTTGATAAGAGTGACATCTGGTTCTAATGCAAATTTTGCTCTTCCATCGCTGTTTTCAACGTGAACGTGGATGGGCAGATGTTCCTCCGAGTAGAAGTAGAAGCGCAGTCCAAATGCTAATAATATTGTAGGCATAATAGTCTCATTTATAATTCTGCTGCAAATATGGGGATAATTTTTTATCCCACAAAATATTTTTCCCTTTTTTATTCATTATTATCTAATTCATCACCCATGCGGTATTTAATGTCGTAGTTGATGATGAAGTCCAGTTCTTCTTCCGTAAAGCCGTAATGTTTGGCAAGGACTTTGTCAATCTCGTCGATAATGGGTTTGGAGAGTTTCATATAGAATTCATCGTATTCTACTCGACCAGAGGTTTTATAATTATAGACGCGTCTTACGCTTTTTTTTAGCATATCCTTTGCAAGAGTATCGGCGAGTTTACAAATGCTGGCAACATCCTGACTAGTGTATGAATATCTAAAATTCATTATCTCAGACTTATTAAGATGATAACAATCTGAATTGCATACCCACCAGATAAAGAATAGTGAGCTGTTGATAAGAGAACTTGCAATTTTTGCTTTATCTTTCGTATCAAAAGCAATGTCCTTTAGCTGTGTTGTTATACCTTCTCCATCCCGCTCACTACAAAAATACGGAATGAAAGAATGCGATCTAATCCAATTAACTGGAGCATTATGATAAAGGCATTTAAAATTACCTTTCTCCGTAAAGAAAAACATTTTTTGTTTATTGACCTTTTCGATGGCACTGATAAAATGCTTACTTGGAACTTTGGGGACAATGTTTTGATAGCTATAGTCCCCAACAAAATTATATTGAATTAATGCGTTAAACAAAGATTTCCTTTCTTCCGCTAACCATCTTGTATATTTGGTAGAATATGTGCCTTTACTATTATTTGTAACAAAGAAAATTGCTAAACGAAATTTTACACCCTCAAAAAGTCTTTGAGGGTTTGCATCTGCACTTAGATTCAAATGTAGATGTAAATTAAAAGTATTATAGAAGTGAGAAACAAGGGAAGACATCCTTTCTGTGCTGTGACCACTAAGCGGAACTATCATACTGATGTATCCGATTTTCATCAATACTGCTTTGCTTCTTTCCATAACGTATGCATAAAGATTTCCACAATCAATGGTTGTATATCCTTTTAGTTTGTATATATCGGAAACAGCAACACCTTGAACTTTCTTGTTGTATTCCACATACGGAGGATTCCCAATTATCACATCAAAACCACCATTTCCATTGATGATGTCGTAGTATTCAGCCAGCCAATGGAAGGGTTGATGAGATTTCAGCCAAGCATCGTATGTCAAAGCAGAAGAGGTAGCTGTGGATGCGTAAAGTTTGCGATTGAGCAAATCATCCAGTTTCTTAAGCCTATCTTTCAGTTCTTTCTTGGCATTACGGAAGGTTTCGAGGTCACTACTCTGTTCTAACTGAACCTTCTTGAATGTACTATAAGCATGAGCTACAACATCCATTTCTGTATGCACCTTTTCTTTGAACTCCTTACTGGCATACATATCGCCAAACTTCAAATCATTCTCCAAATCCTCTGCTGTTGCATATCCTACCAACGTATTGCCACAACGGATATTGAAATCGATATCTGGCAATGGATCAAGTCCTAAGTTGGAATCACGAGGATTGACATCCACCACAGCTACCATCTTCAGGAACAGGCGCAGTTTGGCGATTTCTGTGGCTTCCACCATAATATCGACTCCATAAAGGTTGCGCAGAATGATATTCTTGTAGATGAAGTATCTGATGTTGGAACGATACTTGCCATTCAGTTCTTCCAACTCTTCCTTGAACAGATTTGGGTTGTCATTGTTCCAACCTTGCATCCTATCAATACAAACCTCATAAAGAGGCTCAAGAATATTGAGTGCTGCAAAGAGGAAAGCGCCAGAACCACAGGTTGGGTCTAGAATGGTCACCTTACGTAGTTGAGCATAGAAATGCTTTACAAATAAGTGGTCATCCGTTGTTGCCAACAAGTCTTGCACGAATTGGCGAATATCCAAATTGTAGGTGATGAAATCGTTGATTTCTGTAATCTCTCCATTCTCTATCTTCTTCTTGATGTTCTCGTAGCGTTGCAGTCGCTCAATCGTTTCTCGCCAAATCTCTGTTGGCAAGGCAAAGGCTTCTGGTGTTTTTTCGTTCCAACGGCTTCGACGCTCCAACAAGTTGGGTTTCGAGGTGTCAATACCCTTGGCTATTTCTTCTGGTATCTCCAATCCTGCTCCCTTCTTCACCGCATCGTAAATGTAGGCATCGCCACTCTCACACAGGAACTGCCACACCTCACCTGTCGGTTTGAAGGGGCGTTCATCCACTTTCTTCGTGGCATCCATCAGGAAGGGCAGGATGGTGTTTCGCCCAATATACTCTGTGATGTCCTCCTTGGTGTAGTAAGCACCCATTTGAGCGCGGTCATTGATATACTGTTCGAAAATGTAACCCAACACATCGGGGTTGATGTCCTTTCCGCTGGCTGTGAGACGGTCGTCCAGATGCCAATGCCATTGGTCGAAGAAGGCAAAGAGGCTCACGAAGGCTTCGTCTGCAATATCCAGTTTGGGATAATTCTCTTCCAATTCGTGGATGCTGAACATACCTCCATTCAAGTAGGGAATACGCCCGTACTTCTGCACGAAATCTTGCTGATGACGAGGAGAGTTCAAGCCATCGTGGAAGAGGCTCACCAAGAAACCTTGGTAGAAAGAGCCGTAAAAGCGATTCGCTCCCTTTTCCTGCTTCACCCAATTCAGTTTGTCGCGCAGATAGTTCACGTTCCTGTCGAGGAAGCCCTTCTTTTGGATGAAGTAGCAGAACATCAGACGGTTGAGCATCACAGACGTGTACCATTGCTTGTTGCGATTGGCTTTCAAGTCTTTAATCTCGTCATCGATGCCTGTAATGTATTTGGCAAAGTTGGTGTGCTCCTTACGGAAACCTGTATAGAAGTCTTTAGTAATCTTTTCAGAGTTGATGATGAAGCCAGCCTGCACCTTCTCCTTCACGTCCATGATGGTAGTGCGTTCATCGAAATCGAAACACAAATCAGACATCTTTTCGAACAAAAATCCTGCTTTCTCTGCCGTTTCGTATTCCACCAGCACCAAGTCACGCTTCTCCACCTTCTTTACAGGTACAACCCACAAGTGATGTTCTGAGTGCGACAGATGATAGATGCAGATGTAATCGTTGGCCGTCTTGCGCAGACGGGTGTCTATTTTCTTGCATAGGGACGAGGTGGGCATATCCTTCACCTCGCAAGTCAGCACCTGAAAGCCGTTTCTGTCAGCTATCTGCTGAAACTCATAGGTGGTGTCCTCTATCGTGAGGTCGAACATGGTTTGTCCCTTTGGGTTGTTCCAACCCATCTCGCGAATGAACAACTCCTGAAAATTACTCTCTGCTATATATTGGTTGAATGTTCTCTTGTTCATGATACTCTTCTCTAAACATTATTCTCTAAACTCTAATCCCTCAACTCTACACTAATCTTTCCAACGCAGTCCCATCGAACAAATGATGGTGGGGTCTTTCTGCTTGTTCCTGTCCTCGTCTATACGACAAAGAGTGCCATTCTTGTGCATTTCAAGAATGGATTCCACAATATCGTCATTGTTGCTGGTACGCAACATGCGACCAAGCATGAACTTGGTGCCTTCGAGCAGTTGGTAGTTGTACACATCGTCGATGGCCAGTTTCAGCATCTGCTTTTTCTCACCATCGAAGAAGATGTTGGGTGGCTGCTGGTAATAGTGTTCCAAGAGGTCGATGATGCGATAGCGTGTACTGAATCGATTGCCCAAGATGCCACTCACGCCTGTCGTTTCCTGCTTCATTCCCTCCACAGCTTTCTTCACCAAGTCGAAATGGTTGTCGAGTGCTGGCAAGGCAGGTTCCTTTGCGGAACAGGCGAGTGCCTGAAGAATCTTCTTCTGCGACTGGCTGATGATTTCCCCTTTGGAGTTATACCACGTCAGCACGTCATAGTCATTATAGGTCTTGGCGTATGTGATGACACCATCTTCCAATGCGTTGGTTGCCTGTTTGGTGGAATAGATGATGTCGCTCAGCGCTGGGATGATCTGCTTCAGTTTTGGGTTGGCATCTGTGGCGTTCTTCCATATCTGGTAGGCTTGCGAAGCGAGGTCAACGTCGTTGTCATCCTCATCATCGAGCGAACCACTCTTCTCGTTGTACATGTCTCTCAGGTTCTTCTCGTTGCCCTCGAAGAACACCTCGTCACTACCCACAATGTTGGCATTTTCGTTGATGCGGTCATTCAACCGTTTGCGCAGACGGATGATTTTCTCCACTCCTTCAGCAGGGAAGAACGAATAGCAGAAGATTTCTTCTGCCTCCTGCCCGATACGATCCACACGTCCTGCCCTCTGAATCAGTCGGATAATCGCCCAAGGCAGGTCATAGTTCACAATGACATGGGCATCTTGCAGGTTCTGACCCTCAGACAGCACATCTGTGGCGACCAAGATGCGCAATTCCTTGTCAGGCGACACGTCCGCCTTGTTGCTCAGGGGTGAGAAGTGTTCCACTATGCTGGTGGGGTTCTTGCTTCCTCCTGTGGCTCTGTCCACATGGGTGAAGCCACGTTTGCGTAATTGACGATAGATGTAGTTGGCTGTATCTGAGTATTGGGTGAAGATGAGCACCTTGTCTTTGGCATGCGTCTTGTTGAGCAATTGCTCCAGCATGTTCAGCTTCTGGTCAGTCTGCGGATTCCATTTGTCGCAGAGCAGAATCATCCTGATAATCTGCTCGCAGTCCTGTTTTAGGTGCGACTTGAGGGTACGCTTGAAGTAGGTCGATTCTATCCATGCGACATTATTCTTCTGAGTCAGCAGCATATAGTATTGGCGAGCCTTGTCCATATAGACCTTCATGTCTGTGGGAATCTCTATCAGCCCATCACCTCCCATGCGGTCTTCCTCTTCGTTGTCGTGGCTGAAGATGTCGTTGATGTCTTCATCTTCTATCCATTCCTCTGGCAAATCGTTTTCATCACCAATGGGCAACGGCAGTTTGTTCTCGATGGCATAGATAAAGACGGCATTTCGCAGGATGTGGCGATAGAGTGTCAAGAGGAAAGAGAAACCACTACTGTCAATACGCTTGAAGAAGGTGCTCTTGCAGAAGCCCATCATGCGCTGACCTGCACGAGAGAGATTTTCCAGCAGATGTTTGTCTGTTATGGAAGCTGTGGCAGTCTTGCCAGTATCCTCGTATTGGGAGAGTCCGTAGCGAGGCAAGCGCAGTTCTTCCATCATCGCTATCATGTCTTCTGAATAGAGCCGGCTGTACTGGTCGCCTGGGGTGGTATCAAACTTGATGGCCTTGGGCTTGCGTTCAGGGAAGAAGTTCTTGCGTCCATCGTTGAACTCCAAATATTTTCTGCCTGTTGCCTCATCCGTCTTGGCATAGTTGTCTTTAATAAAGGTACGTGTACGACGAACAAGGAAGAGTTTCATCAGTTCCTGCCAATCGTCAAGGCTGGTGCTCTTCTCGAAGGCCTTGATGCTACGGATGAACACCTCGCTGTGCTTTTGCAGGAAAGCGCGGTCACCTCCCAACTCACGGATGTATTCCTCTGGACGGATGCCCAAGTCGTCATCCTCGCTGATGAAAAGTTTCAACTGACTGCTCAAGTCGGAGAAGTCCTTGTTATAGGGTGTAGCTGTAAGAAGAAGCACCTTGCAGTCCTGCCGTTCGATGAGCGCCTTGATGTTCTGGTAGCGTTTGCCACTCTCATTGCGCAGGTTGTGACTTTCATCCACGATAATCAATCGGTAGTATCGCGCATTGTCGATGTCAATCGGTTTGGCGATGGACATGATGTCTGCCTTCAGGTCGTAACGCTTGCGATATTTGTCCCACATGTCTTGCAGGTTGGCTGGACAGATGATGAGGGTACTGCTGGCGTAGGTCATCTCATAGATCTTGGCTATGGCACAGGCTGTGATGGTCTTTCCCAATCCCACCACATCGCCAATCATGGCACCACCACGCTTCTCGCTGTTCAGATGGCGGGCAGCAATCTTGACGGCTGTCTGCTGGAAGTCGAACAATTCACGCTGAAACTCTGGTGGCAAGGTGAACTCCTTCACACCACTTCGAGCATCGGCACTCAGGTGATAGGCTGTCTTTAGATAAATATAATAAGGTGGAATGATTTCTTCACCAGCCCAACTGTGGTCGATGACCTCAATGAGCTCTTGGGTGATGTCAATACAGAAGCGGTCTTCCCAACGATCGTTGAACCATTCGGCCAACGCTTCCAAATCGCGATTGTTCTCGATGTCGGCATCCAGTTCTCCCTGTTTGGTCAATCCTGAATAAGTGAGATTACTGCTACCCAAGATGGCAGAAATCTTGTTGCGGTTGGAGTCAGGACTGTAGGCAAGGTAGAGTTTGGCATGAAGGGGTTCTGCCACATAGAGCTTCACGCACACCTTCTCCTCCTTCAGCTGGGCAGAAAGACGGCGAAGCGTCCATTCGTCACGCTGGGTGGGAAGCCCCAAGAGCAGTTGTTTCTTGAAGTCGTGTGCAATCTGGAGTTTACATTGTTGCACGTATGCAGAGTCAGGCATCTGCTGAGTGGAATAGAGGCGGCGCACCAATTCCTCCTCTGGCTGATGCATGCCAATCAGCAAGCGACAGCGACGGAACTGTTGCTTGTCTCTCTCATAGATATAATCTCCTGGGATTTGGTCTATCTGATTCACCACCAAATCCCAACCACGCAGGTTGAAGTAGCCGACGCAGAAATCCACACGCTTGATGCCTACATCCGTGATGAGTTCCTGCAGGCCTTGTACAAATTTCGACTCGATGTTGTCGTAAATCTTAGCCATGTCTGCACGATAGGTTTTGGAGCGAAAGGACTTGTTCGGATGAAAAGGGTCTATGCGATAAGACCTCAGGACACGAAAAAGCGTGAAACCGCTCTTATCGATGTCCCAAGGTCCTCGGATGACCCTCTTATATAGATAAGCCCAGCCCACGCTATCGCATGGGCGCTGGCACTTATTCGTTATATAAGATGTCTATTGAATTTCCGAGGTTCAGGGACATCACCGAATAGCACTAACGCTATAATTAATTCCACAATGTCACACCAGCACCTCCACCGAGGCAAACGCCGATGATTGGTTGCAAAAGTACAACAAAAGATTGGAACGACAAAGAGTTTTGGAAATAAATCGAGAAAAAAACATTAAAACCACCCCAAAAGGGATGGCTTTGTGAAATATAGACGTGACTGATACTATCCTCGTGGCGACATGAAAGGAGTCTCGGTGAGTCCACCATAGCTATCTGCGGCTCTCTCCAAAGCATCCTGAGTGGTATATTGTTGGTACAACGTGCAGCGAGTGACGATGGTTTGTGGCGAACAGCGGTTGTCCATCACCTTTACCAATGCCCAGCCTTTCATCTCGTCGGCAAACTCTTCGCCCACGAGTGCCAGACGACCATCCTCCACAATCATATCATTCCACCACGATACCTCGCGCATGCTGAACCGTACACGTGGCAAGTCCCCATTCTGTATGGTCTGCACGGCTGTATAAAGTCGCAATTTCGCATGCTGCATTCGGTCGCCTTCCTTCAGATCGGTCAGTAACGCAGGCATACCATCTACTTCGCCCAACTCCAGCTTCACCGTCGGCAGTACTCCATCGCTCATCGGAATGCCGGGCATCAGAAACGATGCATGATTCATCATTCCGTCGTCAGGTACAAACACCGCAGGCAATTGGTTCGCCAGCGATGCGAAATTCTGAAAGGCCGTCCGACGCTCCGTGAACATCATGTCGCAATCCCGCAGCATCTTCCATAGTGCCGTCGTGTGCCGCATCTTCTGCCGCTGCACAAACTGCGGCAGTGTGTTGCTACGCTTCTCGTGTGTGGAAGACTCTCGTCCGATCACTTGTCCGTTACGCAGGTAAAAAGTTATTCCTGCAAAACGCATCCTCTTGGGAATCGTCATTCCCAACCCTGTGCTGTCTTTCTTCTTCATTGTTCTTTTCTCCTATATTTAATTCATTATAATGATATACATGTTATAGACCTCTCATATCTCTCTCCATTGCTTCTCATGCTGACCTCCACTCTACCTATACCTTAGCTCCGGTCTTGCTCCGATGTTCCTCCCATTCTTGTCCGCTACTTGTTCGCTATATGCTCGGTACTTGTCCGGTCAAACACCGAACATCTACCGGACAAGTACCGGACATCTACCGAACATAAATGGGAGATAACCCCTCGCTGCATCCTTGTTACATTGGAGCTGCTTACTGGTTATATTGGAGATGTTCTATTGAAAAATATGAGATTGTCTGTACTTAAACTTTGGCTTTCACATTGCAAATTTACGCCTTTTTTCTGACATACACAAGTATTTACTGATTTGTTTTCAGTAAATTATGCACTTTTTTTCGTGATTCAATGGAACACCAATATTGCCAAGGCATCAGAAGTTGCGTCCCACGATGATTTTCTTTCTGCCTTTGATGTACACCCCCTGCTGCGTGGGGATGCCGTTGAGCTGGCGCCCCATGAGGTCGAAGCAGGGTTCATCCGTCGTAGTGGCTGTGGTGGGTTTGATGCCTGTGGGGTCATCGAGTTGGAATGAACACGAATGTGAACAACCGAGTGCGGTTCGATTGCCATCAATCCACTCGCCCACGTATGATGCCAAAACATATTCACCCTTGCGGCTTAGATCCGGCTGTATTGGATGGTGCAAAATTACAAACTTTTCTGATAAACACAAAGGATTTGAAGAAAAAATGGTGGGTTATCTCCAAAGTTTCTTTACCATGTCAGCGTCTGGGCAATGAAAAAGGAGCATCCGATGGTCGGGTGCTCCTTTGGTGTTCTTCTATTTGCCTCTTAGAAGATGAGTTGCGCGAAGTTGTAGAGTCCGTACTTCCAGACTACGAAGTCGTGTCTGCCTTCGGGGTACTTGATGAAGGTGCAGGGCACCTCGTTCTTGTCGCAGAAGGACTTGAGCTGTGCGCTGTTGTAGATCAGGCCATCGGCACCACCGCATACCATCCAGAGGAGCTTGTTCTCTTTCTTCACCTTCTCCACATCGGGAATGAGTTGAGCTGCAGGCTTGGTGTTGGGAGCGGAAGAGAAGCCTCCTACGTATGCAAACACGTCCATGTTGCCAAGTCCGAAGTTGAGGGACTGGCCGCCACCCATTGAGAGACCTGCGATGGCGCGGTGGTCTTTGTCGGTATATACGCTGAAGTTCTTCTCAATATAAGGAATGAGGCTTCCGATGAGGTCTTTGTCAAACTCGCCGAAAGCTGGTGCTGAGCCATAACCTCCTGCACGAGAGTCGTCCTTTGCGGCACGTCCGTTGGGCATCACCACAATCATGTCCTTCACCTTCTTGTCGGCATAGAGGTTGTCCATGATGATGTTTGGCACACCACCGTCTTTCACCCATTCCCACTCGTCGCCACCGATGCCGTGAAGCAGGTAGAGCACGCTGTACTTCTTGTTCTTGTCGTACTTGGGAGGCAGATAGACATTGGCTTTACGGACGGTTCCTACTGACTCTGATGGGTACTCAATGAGTTGGATTGTACCATGTTCAATACCTTCACGCTCTTGGTCGAATCCCTGAGGTGCAGCTACATACGGGTCGAAATTGACATCGAGGTTTTGCTGTCCGCCAAACATCGGGATGTTGGGCTCTTGTGCATTGGCTGCCATCAACGAGAGGGAGAGCAGCGCTGTAACATAAAATTTCTTCATTGTTGTTAGTTTTGTTTAGATAATGAATGATTAAGATGAGTTACATGCTTTTTGACTCTTCAATCACTTCAGGGTTTAAAGAATATTCTTATTCTTTGGCGCTGTTCTTGAATTTCTTCAGCTCGTCGGCCACCACGTCGAAGTCGTCGGTGAGGGTGAGCTGCAGGTTCTTGTACTTGCCCATCTCAACAAGCTGCTGGAGGAATGGGTAAACAGGCATCTCCTTGGTCCAGAAGTCGGTGCCGAGGAAAATCATAGGACTTGCGAAGCCGAAGGACTCGTAGTGGTTCTGCACAGCGTCCTGGAAAATCTCCTGCATGGTGCCTGCGCTGCCTGGGGTGTAGATGATGCCGCCGAAGGCAACGGTGAGGATGAGGTCTTCGCGGATGCTGTTCTCGAAGAACTTGGCGATATGGGTGGCGAAGGGAGCTGATGGCTCATGGCCATAGAGGTAGGTGGGGATGCCGAGGCTGACATAGTCGCCCTCGAGCGGGTATTTCTTCATCACCTCGAAGGAAGAGGCCAGCCAGCCTTCGTCCTTAAACGACGGTGCCTTGGAGAGCATCTCTACAGCATCGTCCACGTCGGCCTCTGTTCTGCCTGCCATCCATGCGCCCAGATGGGTTGCTTCCATCGCACCAGGGCCACCACCGCTGAGCATGATGAAGCCTTCTTCAGTGAGGCGCTTGCTGAGGAGAACGACTTTCTTGTACATGGGGTCTGTGCGCAGGAGGGCATGTCCACCCATGATGCCGACACAATTGCGTGAGTCATGTTCCTTGAAGAACGCATCGAGTGCCACGTGGATGGCGTGGTCGTGCAGGGTGCGGGCGAGTGACTCTTTCACGTCAGAAGTTTGTTTGCCCATGGACATGTAATGCTGATACGCTTTGGTGTCGTAGCAGGTTTCGAAGGTCTCTGGCTTTGCGGGGTCGTAGCCTGCATAGAGTTCTTCGGCACTGTAGAGCGCCGTGCGGTTCAGGTCGTAAGGAACGGTGTCGAGATAGTCCAGTTCTTCTTGGCTGAAAAGCTGGGCGTGGTTGATGGGTTTGTTGCAGGATGTCACTGCAGCAAGTAGCGTAAGTGCCACGAAATAGATTTTCTTCATTGTTGTTTGGATTTTTAGGTGAATAAATAAAATTGAGTTATAAGTGGTTGAATTGTTTGTCTTATTGCTTTCCAGCTTTCTCATCCTCTTTCTTCTTGAGCCTGCGCCGGATGCTCTCGAAGTCATGTCGCCATGAGAGTCCGACTCCCTGTGTGTTGAGGGTGGCCTTGGTGAAGTAGCGGTCGTTGGTCTGGTTGTAGGCTTTCACATAGAGGGTGCCTTTCTTGTCCATTCTCCACTTCACCTCGAAGTCGCCGATGAAGCTGGTGTGGTTGGTCAGGGCATTGTCGCGATAGCCAAAGGCACCATTGATGAGGAGGCGCTCGTTGAGCAGACGGCCTTCGAGCAAGCCCTCCACGTCGAGATCGTCCCATCCTCTTTCGCCTGTGGTGAGCGATGAACCGAAGTTCCAGTTGCTTTCGCGTCCGATCATGTTGGTAAGCATCTGGTTGATTTGTCCGCTCAGGGTGGAGGAGAGTAGGGAGTTCATGGCTTGGCTGGAATTGCCATTGCCGTTGGCGCGTGCATATTCTGTAGGATAGAAACGTCCAACTCCGAGCAGGTAAATCATCTGGGTGTTCATCTCCTCCTCAGAGTTAATCATGGAACGCACCAGCTGGCGCACCTCTTCGTTGACGTTGGGAATGTCCATGTTGAAGGCGAAATCCATATTGCCCAATTTTCCTGTAATGTCGAGGATGCAGATGACCTTCACCTTATTGTTCTGGGAGAAAGCGGTCGTGTTGGTCAGGTCGCTGAGGGGCACGGAGTTGATGGTGTGGTGACAAATGAGATGGATGTTGGCATCGAAGGGATTGCCGTTGAACTCCACCATGGAACCAGGTTGCAAGGCGAGATCGCGGAAGATGATGTCTTGCAGATAGAGCCTGTAGGAGCCAGAGGAGATGTTGTAGTTGCCAAACATCTGGAAGGAGCCTTTGTTATACCATCGGGCAGTGATCTGTGCATTGCCGAAGGTGCGCATGTAGCCATCCTCGATGTTGTCCATACGGAGTTTCACTTCGCAAGCCGGCGTGAGGTTGATATCGAAATTGATGAAGATGTCGCTGTTGTAGTTCTTCTTGGCCTCCTTCACGATGGTGAGCGAGTCTTTCTGGATGGGTGTCTCTGGCTCTTGCAGGTGTAGGTCAGCCAATTTTGGCTTGAGTGTCAGCACAGAATCACGATCACGGAACTCGATGAATGAACTGCCTGTGATGGCATCTGGCGTGGCGGCATCATAGGCAAAGACTGAACCACGGGTGGGGGTGACACTGGCATTGACATAGAGTGGGTGACCATCAGAACCGTCGATGGTCAGGTCGCCATCAGCAAAGACGGTGGCCAAGAACTTGTCGCTGTTGAAAGTGGTCTCATCGTAAGCAAGCAGTTCGTGGAGGTCAGCCTTGAAGTGATAGGCGAAATTCTTCATGTTGCGATGCGTCACCTGTCCATTGATGGTGGAACGATGCCCAAAGCGGTCGTAGATGCTGATGTTGGGGAAGTCGAACAGATAGGGACGCAGACGAAGTGTGTCGCCTTCGATGTGATAGGGCACGTTGGTGGCTCTCAGGCGCAGGTTCATGTTGGGCACGGCATCACCCACGATATTGACGTTGTTCATAGGGCCGATGATGCTGATTGGGCCTGTGACATAGCCAGAAACCTCCTTGAACACACCCTTCAGGAATCCATGGATGAACTCCGCATTGGTGTTGTGCGTGTTGACATCCAAACGCATATCGTTCTTGGCCAACGAAATCCATCCATTCACGGTTGTGGTGCCAGTCACGCTCTTCTCTTTGCCTGTCAGCCCGTCTGGCACTTCGTAGTGGTCAACGATTTCGCCTTTGACAGAGATTCCATCCACATCCTTGTCCCAATGTGCCATGATGTTGGCATCGCCGAGAGGTCCTTCTTGAACGGACAAGTCTTCCACAAACAGTTGGGTCTTCACATCAGGCACTCCACCGCCCAGCACATTGTTCACGACAGCGTGCCCGGATGCTTTTCCTGCAAATCGCACGACGTTCCAATTAACCAGCGACATGATGTATTTGATTTCGAGGTTTTTCAGCGTGGCCACCAATGAATCAGCCGGAGAATCAGAGGCTTTTCCGTCGATGGCCAAGAAACTGTTGGTATTGTCGTTTGCGAATCGGATGTCATGACATTCGATGTTCTTCTTGTAGAGTTGGATGCGCGAAGGGGAAACCGTCCAGGTTGTATCGTTGATGACGGCTGTGGATTTTCTCAAAGCGATGTCAGTCTTCATGCTTCCTGCTGAATCGCTCAATTGAATGATTGGCAAGAGTTGAAGCATGATGTTGTTGCTACCAGTCATGTTCAGATACAGGTCGCTGACTATGCGGTTGTTGTGCACATCGGCCATCACGTCCAGCTTTGTGGAGGTGGAGGGTTTCTCATCATCTGTGCTCTGATTGAAAGTGGAGGCAATGGCATGCACATTCATGTTGTCAAAGGACGAGTTGCAAGCGACAGCGATGTTATCGTATGGATTCTCATTGTAGATGATATGGGGGACATCGAGCTGGAAAGACATCTTGTCTTCTAAGGCATCCAGATCGCCAAAAATGCGGATAGGGGAGGTGATGCTGTAATCGGCATCGATGAGATGGTGCAGAATGGGGGCGTCCGTCAGAGTGAGGTCGTAAGTGAAGTGATTCGTGTGAGAGGTCGTTTCAGATTGAGGCTTGAAGATGATGGGCAGGTGGCGTGACATTTGCTGCGTGAAACTTTGGGCTATTTCGGCCAGCGTCGTCTTTCCTTGAATTTGGCCAGAAAGGAT
This sequence comes from uncultured Bacteroidaceae bacterium, assembly GCA_905234125.1. Taxonomy (GTDB): domain Bacteria; phylum Bacteroidota; class Bacteroidia; order Bacteroidales; family Bacteroidaceae; genus Minthosoma. The sequence goes on from CAJOGQ010000007.1 coordinate 14,890, forward strand.
GTCGCTCTTCACGACATACAGGCTTTCTCCATTTTCCTGCTTCTCGGCATTGAACATGATGCCATTAAGGTGGAATGTGTCTGTGGGGGTGGCGAGGCTGATGTCTTGCAGGGCGGCATTGCCATACAGATGATTGAAATCCACGCCTTGCAGATGGATGGCACTATTGAGGGCAAGGCTCTCATACAGATAGTCATCGGTGAGATGGAGAGAGTGGGGGTTGAAGTGCTCCAACAAGAGGCTCAGATCCATGTCCTTGATGGGACTGTCGGCATAGGTGAAATCTGCATCGGCCTTCACGTTCTCATCATCGATGCTGACTGTTCCTTCCAACTGTTTGGAGGTGCTTCGTGCATCTAAAGTGATGTTCTTGTAGTTGTAACCGTTGTAGTGAAAGTTGTAAATGGTACCTGTGACTTTGCCCGCAGGAAAAGGTTTGAGATCATCGAGGTTCATGGCCAAATCGAGGTCGAACGAAGTGGTTCCGAATTGCCCGTTGTCTTGCAGTTCGCCGATGTTGATGCTGTCACCTTTGAGAGTGCCCATGAGAAAGTGTTCTTGATCATAGGTCAGGTCGTAGGAGGCATTCCCCAGGCCTGTGGAGATATTGCCTTGCGAACTGATTTCCCCTTGCACATAATCGATTGTTCCTTCGTAGGTGACATTCTTTATAGCACGAAAAAGACGCTCTTGATGATGCTCTGGTGCCAAGAGATTTGCCCAAGTCTGCAAATCGCTGCTGTTGATTGATAATTGGCTGATTTCTGCATGGATAGCACGGTTTTCTTCGTCGAGAGGTTGAGCAATCCATGCATTGGTTTGAAGCATCATGCCGTCGCCTTCCGTATCGACTTGACAGCGCTTCAGCTGCACATTCTTTTCGTCTCCCTCAATGGCAATGCTGATGTTGACAGCAGGCGTTCTTGGAAACTTCTTTCCTAAGAGAGGGGCTATGTCGCTGGGGGTGATGTGTCCCGTGATGGTGCTGGTGTAGAAAGTGAAGGCACGGTCACTTTTCCAATGTTCGTAGTTGACGGCTATCGTGTCCACCATCATTTGCGAGTGTGGCATTTCCATGACCAGATCTGTCAATGTGGCTTGTTGACGATTGCCGATGAGTTTCAGTTTGGTGTCACGAATCGTAAGTCCTGAATAAAGATCTTGGGCTTGCAGACGTCGAACGGTCATGTTGAGCGAGTCGTCTGTCAGGCATCGCAGCACCACATTCATGCCAACATCGTGAAGATTCAGATGATGAGTGTCTAATTTCTTGGTTTGGAGTGGGGCAGACATCACATCGTATCTCACGTCTGCATGACGCATGATGAGAGAACCGATGTGCAGGTTCAATGGGCTTTTCTCTTTCTTTTCTTTCTTAGAGAACGCATCTACGATGAATTGGAAGTTGGGTTTGCTGTCTGGCGTCTCTTTGTAGAGTGTCGCTTTTACTCCGAAGAGTTGTGCCGTGCCGATATTCACCTGACCATCCAGCAAGGAAAAGAGATTGATGCTCGCTGCCACACGTGCGATGCTGGCCATCTTTTTGCCATCTGGCTCATAGATGGTCATGTCGTTCACGACCACACGATTGAGGAAGCCAAGGTTGACGCTTCCTATTTCTATTTTCGATTTGAGCTGTTCTGTGAGAATATTAGCCGTCCAGCCTGCCAATGCACTTTGCATAAAGGGCAAACTGAATAGTAGGACGATGCCAGCATAGATGGCGATGAGGATGCCTACAACGTTCACTAATATTTTCTCAAATCTTTTCAATCTTTAGCCCATCCTCCTCTTGAAGTCCACCATCTTGATGGCTGTTATTGCACATTCGTCGCCTTTGTTGCCCATCTTTCCTCCAGCACGTTCTTCTGCCTGCTCCATATCGAGGGTGGTGATGAGTCCGTAGATGACAGGAACATCCTGAACGGCATTCAGACGAGCCAATCCGTAGGTGACGCCCTGACAGATGTAGCGGTCGTGTGGTGTGTCGCCACGAATGACGCAACCGATGGCAATCACGGCATCCATGCCTGTCTTCACCATTTGTGATGCACCATATACCAACTCAAAACTACCTGGTACAGTCATGACGGTGATGTCTTCAGGAAACACACCGTTTTTCATCAGGGTCTGTTTAGCACCATCCAACAGGGATGCTGTGATGTTTTCGTTCCATTCAGCCACGACAATGCCGAATTTCATACCTGTTGCGTCTGGCACAGAATTGATGTCGTAGTCGGAAAGGTTGTGATTCTTTGTAGCCATAATTTCCCCTTTAATGAGGAATTAGGAATGAGGAATTAGGAATTGATGCTCATCCATCAGACGGTGGCAACAAACAATTCCTAATCCCTCATTCCTAATTCCTAATTCTTGAAATGTTATTTAGTTGCTCTTTCGATGTACATGTCCATTTCTTGTGCCAGAGGACTGCGGAAGTACTGCTTCTTGATCTTGTTGTAGAGTTCCACTGCTTTGTCGTTCTGGCCAAGTGACTCGTAAATCTCGCCTGCCTGCAAAAGGAATACGGGGCTTACAGCATCATTGTCTGCTTCCTCGGCAGCCTTGAGAAGTGTTTTCAGACCCTTTTCGTTGTCGCCTTTCTGCACGTACAGGTTACCCAATGCAGCGATGGCTGCGGGTGAAACCATTTCGTCATCCTGTGTGGAGAAACTTTCCAACATCTTGATGGCTTCGTCCACCTTGTCAGTCTTAGCGTATGCCAATCCAGCGTAAAGCTTAGCCAAGTTAGCAGTTTCTGTACCACTGAACTCGTCAATGATCTTCAGGAAGCCTTTGCTGTTGCCTTCGCCCTTCAATGCCTGCTCATACTGTTGCTGTGCAAATGCGGTCTGCGCACTGGCAATAGCCTTCTGAGCTTCTTTCTCCTTGCCATCCATGTAGTGCTTGTAAGCGTAAACGCCAGCGACAATCACGATGATGGCACCGAGCACAATAGCGATTTTCTTCCAATTCTTTTCGATGAAAGCCTCGCCCTTGCTCAGTTGTACATCAAGTGCGATAGGCTCATCCGTTACTTGTTGTTTTTTGTTTTTTGCCATAATATGTTTTGAATTTGAATTTTAATTCGCACAAAAATCATGCAAAATTACAACATTTTGTTGGAATGAGAAAGAGTTTTCCTGAAAATATTCATTTTTTTAGTGTCTTCTGTGCTTCACTGAGGCGTTTGAGGGCTTTTTCGATGAGGTCATGTGTACCAGAACCGTCATTTACATACTGCACCACCATGTCAGCATAGTCGATAGCTTCGCGCAGTTCTGTAGTTTTGTTACGGATGTTTTTTGTCTCTGTAAGCAATGGCAGCAATTCGCTGAGGTCTTCTGGTTCGGCGAGGTTGCCGGGACGCATGGTGTTGATGGCCATGTTGAGGGCGGAGGTGACTGCATTCACTTCTTCTTGTTTCAGTTCCTTAACCGATTTGCTGACAATCTTCTCGGCAGTCTCCATCTGAGTGAGCAGACGGGCATAGCCATTGGGAGCCCATGGAGAGAAGGCGGGCACCTTCACGGCGAGGGCATTCCATGCGTTTTGGCTTTCCACACGTTCCTTGGCAATCTGGAGTGCCTGTTCAAGATTGGTCTTGTCAACACCTCTCTTGGTCTTTTGTTTGGCACCAGTTGACACGTTCAGACGTAGGTAGTGAGTGGAGTGGTCGGTCTGGTAGTAGTCTGGCTGGAATTGCTTACCATTGAGAGTGAGGGTGAAGAGGTTGTCACCATACTTGCTGTCGAGAGTGGCGGCGTTCAACTGAATCTCGTTGAGGTTGGACGAGAGGGCGAAGTCTGCATCTTTCCATTCCTTCACGTCAGGGGTGGCCATGACCAGTGGTCCATACATGATAGCGCCCACCCATTGTGGGTCGAACGGAGTGCGTGTCTCGTTCTTGCCTGTGGCAGCGAGATCCATCTTGTCAGGCCCCCAATTGATGTGCTTGGTGAAGGGCATGAAGACTTCAACCCTGTCCCCATCTTGCCATTCACGGTTGGGTATCTCCACGTATGAGCAAGGTTGGTAGGTCTTGGCAATGGACTTCCCATTTAGCTTCACATCGAAGCCCTTTGTTGCCCAGTAGGGTACACGCAGTTTGAGCGTAAAGGTGGCACCTTTCGTCTTGTCGGTTCGCCTCACGGTCAGCGTGCTGTTCTCTGCTGGCCACTGGCAATTCTGTTCGATGGTCACGCCTTGCTCTTCCCATTGTGCGACAGTGGGCAGATAGAGTGCCACCCACATCGTCTTGTCATTCACGAAGTAGGCAGCCTCTTGATACTTCACATGGTTCTCCACACCAGTACCACCACAGCAAGTGGCCTGTGGGGTCTCGTTGCCGTATGGCTTGATGGCGTTCATTCCTACTGCATATTGATAAGTAACGCCCCAATAGTCAGGATGCACAGAACCGACAATCTGGTTGTAGAGGATGCGCTCGTAGTAATCCATATATTCCGCATTGTCAGGGTCGAAGCAGTTGAGGTCTTTCGTGAGTTTTGCGAGATTGTAGGCACAGCAGGTCTCGTTGATGTCGGGATTTGGATACATGTTACGCTGATGGTCGCTCATCACGCTGGTGTTCATCGAGAGTATCTGCGAGTAGGGCTGACGGAACATTTCACCATTTCCCACGCCACCCATAGCGTATGCATAACGTCCCTGCACCAGATTCCAGAAGTTGTAGGCAAGGTTGTAGTAATAAGGATTGCCGTTGGTGATGTAAGAACGTAAGGCGCCGACAATCATGGGGATGTGTTGGTTGGCGTGGCGTGTGCGGATGTCATCCACATTCTTAGCCACAGGGTCGAAGAACGCTGGGGAGTCGAAGCAGTTGGATGCCTCGATGAGGTGAGCTTTTTCGGTGGGGTCGCTGACCATTTCTGCCAGACGTGCCAACGATTCTGCCATACCTCCCACTTCGCCAGCGATGTACATGTTCCACATCTCGTAACGGTTGCCAGGCTTTGCCTGCCTCTCTGCCTTGTCGCCATCTGCCTTGACGTAGGTGCGGTAGTGCATGCGGTTCCAAACCCAAAGTCCCATGTCTTTGGCAATGAGGAGGGCTTTGGCTGAGATGTCCTTATCGTCGATGTTGTTGGCGATGTCGATGAGACCAGCCAGTTGCTTGTGGATGGTGTAGTAAGGAGCCCACACCCAATCTTCATTATTGTACGCGCGATAACATTCGATGAGGGCAGGGTGGGCGGCAGGGATGGCATTCAGATAGCCATAACCATAGTGGCGGTAGTCCTTCTTGTATTCGTCGAAGGCCTTCCAATTGCCTTTCATATCCTTGAGTACTTCCTCTGGTGCATAATCGCGTGCTTCCCAATAGCGGTTCAATGTGCTGTCCCATACGAAGGTGCGCTCCTGGCATGCACGCAGTTCATCCACCATGCGACGGATGCGTTTCATCAGTTCTGCTTTCTGGGCTGGATCTGTGGCTGATGCGTAAGCAAAAGCTAACGCACTCATGTAGTGCCCAGACCCATGTCCCTTCAGTTTCGTAGTGGGGGAGTCCCAACCGTCAGACCTCTTATAACCTTCGGTCGGGAGTCCGTAAGTGTCTCGGTAGTTGTAGAGTTGTTGGGTGACGTCCAATTCCAAGAGGGTCTTGGTGTCCAAATCCTTATTGTGTGATAACCGATTGTCTTTCTGTAGATAAACTTTGTTTAGCGGAAGTGGTTGTGCAATGGGAGTTTTCTGAGGGACATCCCAAGGTTTGCTGGTTACCGTGACATTAGCTGTGATGGGATAGCCGTTTTCGGTGGTGTTGTCGCCAATAATGAAACCATTCACTGCGTAGGTCTTTCCCACAGGTGTGATGTCAGGGTTGGCTTCCTGTTGCTCGATGGAAAGAAGAGCATTCGTCCATTTGGTTTGGCGCCATTCGTGGGTGCCGTCGCTGTAGGTAACCCACACCTGCCAAGGCAGACGGGGTGCTGTGCCGACAGGCGTTTCCACTTGGATGGGCTCCACTTTCACGATGGTGCGCTGTTTGGCTTTCGATGCAGCCAGGGGAGCATGGGCAGGGGTAGTGGAGTCCTTCGCCGATAGGGGCAAGGAGAGGCAGAGTCCTACGGCTCCGCAGAGGATAAGTTTGTAGTTTTTCGTCATAGTTGTGAATCTAACAGTTGAAAATTTTTGGTAAAATTAGGTATTTCCTATGATATAAGGTGTATGCGAAGAAGAAAAAACATGAAATTCGTATTTTTGTCTTATCTTTTTGGATTATTTTGCCTAACTTTGCAGTCGAAGAATGGGGTTTTAGGGAAATTCCCCTTCACGGTAGGGATTTGTATCATGGCAGAGAATTGGATTGTCCTTACATTTGCAATGGTAAAAAATATCTGTAACTTTTAAGAAAAAAATGACAGGAGATATGAAAAGATTACTGACTTTGATTTTGGCGATTGTTCCATTGCTCAGCATGGCACAGGATGACCTCTATTTCACTTCTTCCAAGAAGGAGAAGGAAAAGCGTCAGCAAACGACTTCGGCATCAATGGCCGCAAGGACAACAACCGTCGTTGCTCCCACCACGGTGGACTACAATAGCAATCGGCGTAGTGAGGATGAATACAACCGCCGTTATGTGTATGGCGGTGAGTACCAAAACGCAGGTGGTGCGTATGCCGAAGACACAGCAAGTGTAGACTCTGTGGAGCCCCGTTACGACCTTGAAGATCCAGAATTGGATTATCGCTTCTCGCGTCGTATCGTTCGCTTCCACAACCCTCGGCTCTATGCTTTGGCCAGTCCCTATTATTGGGATCTCTACTATGGCTATGGGGCTTGGGATTACCTCTACGACCCATGGGATCCTTGGTACTGGCACTATGGCTGGGGCTATGGTTGGACTTGGGGACCTTGGGACTGCTGGTATGGCAGTATATGGGGATGGCACCATCCTTATGCCTGGTCTTATTGGGGATGGGGACCCAGTTGGGGTGGCACCGTTCATTACACCCACTATCGCAACACGTTGCCTCGCATGGCCAACTCTGCACGTGGACACATGGCGGCCAACAACCGCATCCGCACGAATGCTTTGGGAGGACGCACCATGATGGCTTCCCGTGCCAATTCCTTGACGGGGGGGCGAACCAATGCCTCTGCACGTGGAGGCCGCGCTGTTGTCCAGAATGGTCGCACCAACGTCGTCGGTACACGTACCAGCGCACAGGATATCCGTGGTCAGCGTAGCGGCACATCCTACACCGACTACGCCAATACCCGAACAGGACGTTCTACTGTCTCTGCCGAAGGTGCCCGTGCACAGGTGTTTAATCGTACTCGTGAAGGTGCTAACCAGCATGGTACCGCCACACGTGGCGGGATGAATCCGACAATGCGTTCCAACAGCAATCAGAACAGCAGTAGTCGCATCAATGTTTATACACCTAACAACACGCAGACGCGCACACAGGTTCAGACACAAACCCGTACTCAAACTCAGACGCCTGTCCGCACTCAGACCCCAACTCGCACCTATACTCCCACCACGCGTAGTTCTTCCTCCATGGGAGGAGGTAGCTTCGGAGGCGGTAGTCGTGGTGGCGGCAGCTTCGGAGGTGGAGGCGGTAGCCGTGGTGGAGGTGGCGGTGGTGGTCGCCGTTGATACCCATGCTTTCAGAGATGACACAAATGAATGTTACACATTATTAATATAAAAGACACATGAAGACATTTGGAAAATATATCTTGTTGAGCGCCCTGCTGAGCATGCCAGGCATGATGCATGCGCAGGCCGTCTATTCACAGGACAGTTATGATGCGCAGACGATGGCCAACAGCGACCTGAATGGAACGGCTCGTTTCATCTCGATGGGTGGTGCGCTGGGCGCCTTGGGTGGCGATATCAGCGTGATGAGCACTAATCCCGCTGGAACGGGCATGTATCGCAAGAGCGATGCGGCCATCAGTTTCAGTGGCGTCTTTGCCGGCGAGGGTGCGAGAGGACACGATGGTTCACGCATGTCGTTAGACCAGGGTGGTGTGCTCATCGCCTTCGATATGGATGCTCCCACCAGCAAGGGGCTTCAATTCGTCAATTTTGGTGTAAACTATCAGAAGAAGCGCAACTTCTTGGGCAATCACCACATCAATGTGCAGAACCTGGGTGGCATCTACGGCCAAACCAATCAGATTGCCGACCTGTGTTCCTATGCATGGGATGACACCTATACCAGTGGTTACAATTGTTATGGTACATTGGCCGACATGAGTGCGTGTATCTTTAATTCACCCAACCGTCGTGACGGCATTCTTTATGAGTCCTATTATGACAAGGATGGAAATTTCCTTGGCGATGACCTGTTTGATCCGGACAGTCCCGACTATCTCACCAAAGCCAACGAAGAGAAGGTTGCTCAGATTGACTATCAAGGCATCGGTGCAGAGAGTGCTTATTATGAGCGAGCCACATACGGTGCCAACGTTCAGGCCGACCTCAACTTGTCGTTCAACGTGAGCGACCAGTTCTTCATCGGGGCTTCCGTGGGTGTTTACGACATTGACTACAGTCGTGAATCCTTCTATCAGGAGCATGATGTGGATGGTTATGTGTACGATTTCTCCAACTGGTACAAGACCACTGGCGACGGATTTGATGTCAAGCTGGGTTTCATCTGTCGTCCTATGGAGGACAGTCCCTTCCGCATTGGTGCCTACGTACATACCCCCACATGGTATCGCATGACCGACTCCAATGGCTCCACGCTCTATATGGATGACAATTTCATTGCAGATCGCTATAATTCCGAATTTGAATACAAGTACCGCACGCCTTGGAAGTTCGGCTTCAGCCTTGGACACACCATCGGCAACAAGGTCGCCCTTGGCGCAGAGTATGAGTTTCAGGATTTGGGCTCAGCTCATTACAGCGAGAAGGACGGCCATTCTTCGCTCTATTACAAAAACATGAACCAAATCACCAAGAAGACGCTTCGTGGACAGCACACCTTGAAGTTGGGTGCTGAGTTCAAGCCTGTCGAGGCTTTCTCCATCCGTTTGGGTTACAACTTCGTCTCCTCACCCTTCAAGAACGATGCCTTCCGCACGATTGGCTACGACAGCGCCTACACTGAGACCGACTACATCAACTGGAAAGCCATCAACCGCTTTGCTGTAGGTCTGGGCTATCGCTACAAGAGTGGCTATATGGATCTCGCTTGGCAGTATCAAGCACAGAAGGGCGACTTCTACGCCTTCGATGAGGTGAATCTCGAACCCACCAAGATCAGCGCCAACCGTTCACAACTGCTGGCCACCTTTGGATTCAGATTCTAAAAGGTAAGTCACTTTTCAGCTAATTCGTTGAAAAGGTTCTTGTCGTTCGGATTCTTGATGTGCGTCTCCTTCGCCTTGCCCGTCAGCTTGATTGTTTGAGTGCCGTCGTTGAGGATGGTGAGCACATCCACATCCACGTTCAGATTGATATGCGCTGAACTGCGCGAATAGACAGAGGCATCCTGAGCATGCAAATCAGCGATGTTCACCTCTCCCACATGGGTGGATTGCAGACTGAAAGTCATGCAGTCCACCTTTCCTATGTTCATCGACCCCGTGCCGAGCACACCCAACTGCAGGTCATCCACCAGCCAGGTGTCCCGACTCGTGAATCCGCCGTTGCCACACACGCTCACGCATTGTAGGGTAGGGCACGACACATACATCTTCACGTTGCTCGTGTTGCCATAGAGGTTGAAGTCGTTGTTGCCCTCATTGCCTACGCTCACCGTCAGCAGGTTGCTGTCGAAGTCCGCCTTCACATAGTTGAGCGTGACGCTGTCGCCCTCCATCTCCACGTTGTAGTCGCCCTGCGTGTAGTACACGTCGATGCTTCCCAGGTTCGTGAGGTAGTTGAAGTCCTGAGGAACGTGGATGTTCCTCCTGACAATGTTCCTTTTCTTTTCCGTCTTCTCCGTCGTTGGCTGAGTTTCCTGTCCCTCCTGCTTGGGGGCATCCTTACGGCAAGCACCCAACAGCACCAACGTCGCGACGGTCATAATCAATCCATATTTCATAAGTTCCAAAATTTCTTGCAAAGGTACGATTAAGTGCGCACAATACAAAAGAAAAACCTTTTTTCTCTCAACTTTTCATCATTTTCCATTGGCATATGGCCTGTTTTGCCTACCATTTGCAATGGCAAAACAAAAGACAGAACTAATATTTCATTGATGAATTTGATTAGATTAACATCCTTTAACAGAATTCATGCGTGTATGTCATTAAAACTTCGTACCTTTGCACCCGCAAACGGAAAAAGGTAATGGCGCTTTCGTCTAGCGGCTAGGACACATGCCTCTCACGCATGGAACACGAGTTCGATTCTCGTAGGCGCTACATAAATTCCGGAATCAAGCCTTCATGGGCAAAGGGCGCTTTCGTCTAGCGGCTAGGACACATGCCTCTCACGCATGGAACACGGGTTCGATTCCCGTAGGCGCTACTAAAAACAGCAGAATCCACATCGGGTTCTGCTGTTTTCGTATAGATTTTAATAATTCCGTAACGAATTGTTTCGGAAGTGTCATGCCAAACGAAAGCTTGATGGCATAAGAAAAGGGGAAGATCGAGATGCGATCTTCCCCTTGATTTTGTCTGTGCGGGAATGGATTATTCGCCCTTGACGGCTGCGATGCCGGGGAGAACCTTGCCTTCGATGGCCTCGAGGAGGGCACCACCACCTGTGGAGATGTAGGACACCTTGTCGGCCAGACCGAACTTGTTGACGCATGCCACTGAGTCGCCACCGCCAATGAGGGAGAAGGCGCCTTCCTGAGTGGCCTTGGCTACTGCCTCACCTACGGCACGTGAACCTACAGCAAACTCATCGCTCTCGAAGCAGCCTGCGGGACCGTTCCAGAGGATGGTCTTGGCACCTTCGATGGCCTTAGCGAACTTGGCCTGGCTCACAGGGCCAACGTCGAGACCTTCCCAACCGTCCTCGATGGCGTTGGATGGGAATATCTTCTTCTCAGCACCGGGCTTGAGAGAGAATGTGGAGAAGTCGAAGCCGTTGCAGCATACGGAATCCTCACCGAGCACGAGCTCTACACCGTTCTTCTTGGCGAGTTCCTCAACGCCGAGGGCGATGTCGAGCTTGTCGAGCTCAACGATGGAATTGCCGATTTCGCCGCCGTGAGCCTTCATGAAGGTGTAGGTCATGCCACCGCAGAGGATGAGCTTGTCCACCTTGCCGAGGAGGTTCTCGATGATGCCAATCTTGGTGGAAACCTTGGAACCACCCATGATGGCTACGAATGGGCGCTTGATGTTATTGAGCACGTTGTCAACAGCTTGCACTTCCTTCTCCATGAGGAGACCGAGCATCACGTCGTTCTTGTCGAAGTAGTCGGCGATGACAGCGGTGGAAGCGTGCTTGCGGTGAGCGGTACCAAAGGCGTCCATCACCCAGCAGTCGGCGTAGGAAGCGAGCTTCTTGGCGAACTCCTTCTGGCTTGCCTTCATAGCCTTCTTGGCCTCGTCGTACTCGGGAGTGCCTTTCTCCACGCCTACTGGCTTGCCTTCCTCTTCGGGATAGTAACGGAGGTTTTCGAGCAGAAGCACTTCGCCTGGCTTGAGGGCTGCGGCCTGAGCGTCAGCCTTCTGACAGTCGTCGGCGAACTGAACTGGAACACCAAGTGCCTCGCTCACGGCTGGAACGATCTGCTTGAGTGAGAGCTCGGGCTTCACCTTACCCTTTGGCTTGCCCATGTGAGACATGATGATAAGGGCGCCGCCTTTCTCAAGGATGAGCTTGAGGGTGGGGACAGCACCGCGGATGCGAGTGTCGTCGGTGATGACGCCATTCTGGATTGGCACGTTGAAATCTACACGCACGATTGCCTTCTTACCGGCAAAGTTGTACTCATTGATAGTCATAATCGCTGAATGTTTTTAAGAGTTAATAATATAGTTTCCTGTTGATTTCAAGAATCACCCAGCGCATGGGCTGGTTAATATTGTTCGTTCTCGTTGGGGAAGTTGCCTTCCTTCACGTCCTCGACGTAGTGGCCGATGGCATCGGTCATAATGGTGTTGAGGTCGGCATATCGGCGGAGGAACTTGGGAGAGAAGCCACGGGTCATGCCCAGCATGTCGGCAATCACCAGAACCTGTCCGTCGCATCCGCCACCGGCTCCGATGCCAATCACGGGAATCTTCAGCTCGCTGGCAACCTGAGCGGCCAACTTGGCTGGAATCTTCTCGAGAACTACAGCGAAGCACCCTGCGTCTTCCAATGCGTGGGCATCGGTGATGAGCTTCTTGGCCTCAGCCTCTTCCTTGGCACGGACGGTGTAGGTGCCGAATTTGTTGATGGATTGGGGAGTCAGGCCGAGGTGTCCGCAGATGGGGATGCCTGCGGCGAGAATCTTTTTGACTGCTGGAATGATTTCCACGCCACCCTCAAGCTTGAGGGCATCGCAATGGGTCTCCTTCATGATGCGGATGGCATTGCTGACGGCTTCGGTCTCATTCACCTGATAGGTGCCAAAGGGCATGTCGCAAATGACCAGGGCTCGCTTCACACCACGCACCACGGCCTTAGCGTGGTAGATCATCTGGTCGAGGGTGATGGGTAGAGTAGTCCAGTTTCCTGCCATCACATTGCTGGCGGAATCACCCACGAGGATGATGTCGATGCCTGCATTGTCGGTGATAGTGGCTGTTGTGTAATCATACGAAGTCAACATGGCAATCTTCTTGCCTTCCGACTTCATTTGAATCAATCTGTGAGTTGTGACCTTGCGTTGGTCTTCTACTAAATATCCTGCCATTGTTTTTTGCGGTTTTATCTTAAAGAGCGACAAAGGTACACATTATTCTTAAAACTCAAACAATAAACGTGCATTTATTTGCCTTCCCGTCAGATAATTTGGCACCGCATACTGATGATTTGTAATGTCGGTCACCCAATAATAACTGTTCACATTCGAAATGTCGAGGATATTGAAAGCATCCACTCCCAACCAGATATTTCTGAACGCACGACCCACGACTGTATAGATATGGCGATCTTCGTTCTTGAGCAGACGGTAGCTGATGCCGATGTCCACACGGCGATAACTTGTCATACGGAACACCTGTTCCTCACGACCGGAGTGGGGTGGGCCAAAGGGAAGTCCACTGGCATAATGTCCCTGCAAAGTCATCTTCCAACGGTCTGTGTTGGGGAAATAATCGCTGAAGAACAAGCCCAAATTCAGCAGCTGGTCGGTAGGGCGGGGCACATACTTGCTTCCATTGATTTTCTCCTCCGTCTTCATGATGCCCACACTCAGCCATGAATCCGTCTTTGGTACAAACTCTCCGTAAATCTTCAAGTCCAGCCCGACAGCATAGCCCTTTGAGATATTACCACCATAATAGACCACTCTGACGTTATCGACATTGTATGGAATCAGATTGCTCAACGCCTTGTAGTAAGCCTCGGCCGTGAACTTGAAGGGGCGCATGTCCACCCTGAATTTGTATTCCATGCCTGCCACGAAATGGATGCTTCGCTGTGACTTGATGTCCTTGTTCAGAAACGCCACCGTGTTGCCATCCACTTTCATCGTGTCGCGCATCTCCTTGTAGAACGGAGTCTGATAATACACGCCCGTGGAGAAACGGTATGTCACGTTATCATGATTGGCTGGCGTGAAGGCAATCGTGGCACGAGGTGAGAAGAGCGTTTCCTTGTTCCAATCCCAATGCGTCACTCTCGCACCATAGTTCAGGACCAGACTTCCTTCGTCAAATTCCTTGCGATAAGTATCCTGTAAGAAAAACTCATAATGCTTTGATTTCTCGCTATTTACAGAAACCATATTATAGATGAGGTCTAATCGATCAGCAGAGTGGGGGAGTGAGTAGCCTGCCGAATCCCGCATCTCCCATTCACGCATGGTCTCATCCACTTTTTCCATCTTCATCAGGAATCCATATCGAATCTGATGGCTGGTCAAACGGTGATTTCCGGTGATGCCCACATTGATCATACTGGCATTGAGACGATTTCTGGCATGCTCATGATACGTGCCGATGCCCAAGCTTTCGCTTTCGCCATCATTGTTTAGCCAATACTCACCATTGATGTCGTATGTCTCTCGTTCCTGTGTCTTGAATCCCGAAAAATTGAAGGTCAACGAGTTCATTTTGTTGAAGTTATGGGTAGCAGAGAAGGCTCCAAAATAGGTGTAGAACTTGTCTCGTTCACTGCCATCGAAATACACTTTGAACTCCTTTACATCCTCCGACGTACCAAATTTTGTTGTTCTGTCTTTGGGCGTGAACTTGTAGTCATTCGTCGAGATAACGCCCATCAAATCGAACGTCCATCGCTGATTCGGACTCCAGCTTATATAGGTCTGATAGTCAAAGTCCCTTGGGTCGTATTCACCCTTAGTATCTAAGGTTCCCAACAGATTCTTCATCGTCTTGTAGCGGATAGCATGGGTCATCGAAAATTTCTCATTACCAAATCCCACATAACCGCTTGCTCCCAATAAACTGCCACTGACACTGCCTTCAAACCCGTTCACTTTCTTGTAAGTGATGTCCAGCACACTCGACATCTTCTCTCCATATCGTGCTTCAAAACCACCTGCAGAGAAGCCGATTCGCTCAACCATATCAGGATTGATGATGCTCAAGCCCTCTTGCTGACCACTGCGAATCAATAGGGGACGATAAACCTCTATGCCATTGATATACACGGAGTTCTCATCGAAAGAACCACCTCGCACATTATACTGAGAAGACAATTCATTGTGCGTCGAAACACCTGCCTGACTGGTAATGAGTCTTTCCACGCCACCTCCGCTGGCATTTCCCATGTGCTTCATGTCGTTCATGTTCACATCCGTCATCGTGCTTGTCTGCCTACGAATGTCCGTCACTTCCACATCTCCCAACTCATATCCCAAAGAGGGCAACATTATGTTAAGTACGACCGAGTCACCGGGATTCTCAAGCACTCGCTTTCTCGTCTCATAACCAAGCATCGAAAAAATGACCACCATAGAGTCAGCACTCTCACAAGAGAATCGGTATTCTCCCTTCAGATTGCAAACAGCTCCACATCCTGTGCCTTCCACACGAACCTGAGCTAATTCCAAGGGTGCTTTCTTGTCATCTGTCACTTTACCTTTGATGACAACCGACTGAGCATGAACACCCAACGCTCCACACAACATCAGTCCCCAAATGGCCAAGCATCTGGCGATAGACAATAGGGCATTCTTCCTATTTATATATATTATGTGTTGTACCATACAATATCGTCTTATCTATTTAAATAACGATAATACTCTCAACATATTGTATCATCCTCTCTTTTTCTTATTTAACATAATCGGCATTATACACATTAAGCTTGATTGAAAAATCATACATTTCTCAGTAATCTTTGTAGTGGAGGAAGAAATCAATGAGTTTCTTTTCTTTTGTTCGGAAAATTTGTCGTACCTTTGCACCTGACAAAAAGATTCATGATTATGCGAACAATTCTATTATCTATTATTGCTGTCCTCTGTAGTATGTTCTGCAAGGCGGACGACAACGAGGTGCTAAGAACATGGACACCTGCAACCGTGGTAAGCGACGAAGCGATCAAAGCTTACGGCATCGATTCATGTTTCACGATCAGTCCCATCAGCGACGCAATCTTCAGTCGCATGCAGGGCAAGTCGTTCAAGAAGAACTGTACCGTTCCACGTTCTACGTTGCGCTATGTGAAAGTGCTTCACCGCAATATCGACGGCAAGACCCAGTTGGGCGAAATCGTATGTAACCAGAGCATCGCCACCGACCTCGTCGACATATTCCGAAAGCTTTACGATGCGGGCTACAAGATTGAGCGCATCACCCTCGTAGATGACTATGACGGCGACGATGAGCGCAGCATGGCGGCCAACAACACATCGTGCTTCAATTTCCGCGTCGTCTCAGGAACTACCACCCTATCGCGCCATGCTCAAGGGCGTGCCATCGACGTAAATCCCCTCTATAATCCTTACATCCACTTGAACAACGGTAAGGTCGAGCCAGCCAATGGCAAGCCTTACGCCACCAATCGCACAGCACAAAGAAAAACGCCTGTGCCGTTTATCGACACAAGCGATCTTTGCTATCGTCTCTTCATCCAGCATGGGTTTCGCTGGGGAGGATCCTGGCGCACCACGAAGGACTATCAACACTTTGACAAGTGAATCAGCACTTGATGTTGAGCTCCTTGATGATGGCGGAAATCTTCTCGAAGGTGGAGATGCGTGAAGGAACGAGGGGTAAACGCAATTCGTTCTCGATAAGCCCCATCGAATTGAGCATCGCCTTCACTCCAGCAGGATTGCCATCGACAAAAAGGAGCTTAAACAGTTCCGTGAACTTGTGGTGAATGGTTAGCGCATTCGGATAATCACCATTCAATGCCAAACGAACCATACGACTGAACTCCTTAGGCAATGCGTTGCCGATGACGGAGATGACACCTACGGCTCCTAACGTGATGAGCGGGAATGTGATGCCGTCGTCGCCTGAAATCACATCAAAATTATTCGGTTTGTTCTTGATGATGTCGTCTATCTGGGTGAAATTACCTGAAGCCTCTTTGATGGCAACAATATTTTCACACTCGTTTGCAAGACGAAGCGTCGTTTCTGCAGTCATGTTGACGCCAACACGTCCCGGCACGTTATAAAGCACTACAGAAAGATTGCGTGTGGTTGCTGCGGAAGCAATAGCCTTAAAATGCTGAAAAAGCCCTTCTTGAGAAGGTTTGTTATAATAAGGACAAACGCTGAGGATTCCTTCGATACCTTTGAAATCGCCAGTCTTTATCTGTTCCACGATGGCGGCGGTGTTATTGCCTCCACAACCCATGAGGATGGGCACTTGCCCGTTCACCTTCTCCACCACCAAATCCTTCACCTGCTGGCGTTCCTCTGCAGAAAGCGTCGGAGTCTCTGCTGTTGTGCCCAACAGACAGATGAAATCCACCCCGTTGGAGAGTTGATAATCGAGCAGTCGGCGCAATGCGGTGAAATCCACCATGCCCTCCTTCGTGAAAGGAGTGATGAGCGCAACGCCCAATCCTTTGAATTTGTTATGTATCATATTATATAATATGTGAAAACGTTTACATTTTGAAATTCGGGTGCAAAGTTACGAATAAACGAGTGAAAAGCCAAATAAAAATCACAAAAAACCTGTGCCACCCTTAAAAAAGTCCTCTTTCTTGAATTTCCTCAATAGGACATCAAATTCCCGTTCCGCATAGTCGCCCCACTGACTCACAGGTATGTTGTCTGGGAAGTAGATTCCGTACACTTTTTTGATCAGGTCGGGGGTCTCGTGACAAGCTTCCTTGAAATTGTCCAGGAACATCTCAGCATTTCCCAACTTCAGATATGTCAACGATTTGGCTGCCGGAATGTTCTTGACATACGGGCTATGGGTGTTGTTAGCTATATTGGTGATGGCATTCAGCACATCGAGACCGAACTGATCAAAATCGTTCAGAATGAAGGTCAACGCAATATCAAGCCCCATCATAATCTGGTCATGAGCTGTCTGGAGTGCCAATGCCAAATAATGTGCGGATTCCTCATAGTTGCGAATCGTGAGATAGTCGATGCCCAGCATAAAGAAAGCCTCTGGACACTTGGGGTCAACCTTCAAAATCCGCTTGTTGATGTCGATGCTCTGCTCAATACACCCTTTGTGGTGATAAAGGTCGCTGATATCGATGTGGATACGCTTGTAGAGATCGATGAAATCCTCATAGACATCGCGCTCATGCTCCAGTGACTCTTCATCCAACTGCTTTATCTGTGCCGACATCCATCGTTTCAGAGCCTTTTTCCGATCCCGCTCAAACAAATTAGCCAACCACTGCAATTCCTTCACAGCAGATTTTGAATCGCCAACCACAAACAACGTCTCGGCGTATGGAATCGCCTGAATGGACTCCCCACCCTTGTCTAAATATTCCTTGAAGAAAGGCCCCGCTAAATCCTTCGCATCCATGGCGTAATAGGTATGTGCTTTAGTCAGTATCGCCTCCATGTCATTGGGATTGATGGCCAATGCGAAGTCGCATGATTCGAGTGCCTGGTCATACCGCTGCATGAGGAACTGGGAGAGCGCAAGCGTAGACCATCCCTTGTTCAGATAGGGATGTTCCTCCAGCACTTGTGTCAGTACGTCACACATCACATCGGCTTGGTCGTTATCTCGACATAGGTCGACCAACTGCAAGTCCTCATCATACTTACCAAGTGGTTGGAACTTGTCGATATACTCACGAATCCATCGATGGGCACACTCTTTCTCTTTCGACAAGTCTTCCTTTGTCTCATCACGCAACTCCACTAATGACGAGATGATGTGGATATAGTTCTCGCGCCGACGTTCATCGGACAGGAACTCATCTTCCACCATTGCCAACCATTCACGCCAAATCTTCTCAGCTTTAGTTATCCGACCTTTTTGTGCATACTCTAATTGCGCAACCTGATATTTGACGTCAGAATTCTCCTCTGCATCGAGCGTCTTCAGAATCTCTCGTGCCTTGTCGAACTGACGTTGGAAAATGTACGCTGCACTTCTCACAATCAGCAGAACTTCCTCATCAGGATGAATCTGCAAGCCCATGTCGATTGCCTTCATGGCCTTCATAGGCTTGTTGTTAGTCAAGTAATAATCAGCGATGTCGGCAAAGTCGTCAGCATCTAAATAGATACTTCGGTCTTTGTCGCCACGCTTCTCGTAACTGGCCAAGATCTCCTTGAATTCCTCTGATTGGAAATAGTCGTTTGTCACATTCTTCTATTTATTGATTTTCTTCCAAGCGTCTGTCAAACCGACTGTGCGGTTGAAAACCAGATGCTCAGGAGTGGAATCAGGGTCAATATTATAGTAGCCAATGCGTTGGAACTGGAGGTAGTCCATCGGCTTGCGCGTCAGGAGCCATTCCTCCACGTATGCCTTTTTCACCTCTAAACTGTTCGGATTCAAGAACGGCCTCATGGCTTCGATGCCACGTACATCACCATGTTCCTTTGAGTAGGCTGCCACCTCGTCACGCGGATTCTCCACCATCCACAGACGGTCGTAATTTCTCACCTCCGCTTCGAGACAGTGTTGACAACTTACCCAGTGGATGGTCTTACCCTTGATTTTCATGTCGCTGTTCGCCTGACCAGTCTTCGTCTCAGGAATCAGTTCGGCATGAATTTCCACGATGTTACCCTCAGCGTTTTTCACCACGCAGTCCTCGATATTCTCAGGACATTGAATGATGTAAGAGTTCTTCAAACGAACTTGCTTGCCAGGACCCAAACGGAAGAATTTCTTCGGCGCATCCTCCATGAAGTCCTCACGCTCAATCCACAACTCACGGCTGAACACAATCTCATGCGTTCCATCTGCCTCGTTCTCTGGATTGTTGATGGCGGTATATGTTTCCGTTTCCCCTTCAGGGAAGTTGGTGATGACCAGCTTGACAGGATTGATGACAGCACTCACACGCAGAGCACGCTTGTTGAGATCGTCACGCACAGCCGATTCAAAGAGCGACATCTGATTCAAAGCGTCAAACTTGGTGTAGCCAATCTTATTAATGAAGGAAAGAATACCTTCAGGACTGTAGCCACGACGGCGGAAACCACAAATGGTTGGCATGCGTGGGTCATCCCAGCCCTTCACCACTCCTTCCTGTACAAGAACGAGCAGATTGCGTTTCGATAACAGAATGTGTGTCAGGTTCAGTTTGTTGAATTCCGTCTGACGTGGACGGTTATCGTCGATAGGATTGTCCGTTCCATCCGTTTCCTTCGCCCAATCCACAAAGAGGTCGTACAAAGGGCGATGACTCACGAACTCCAGCGTACACCACGAGTGGGTCACACCCTCCCAATAGTCACACTGTCCATGCGTGAAGTCATACATCGGATAGGCATTCCATGTGTTGCCTGTGCGCCAATGTGGCATATTCAGTACGCGATACATGATGGGGTCACGGAAATGCATGTTGGGATTCGCCATATCGATTTTGGCACGCAACACCATCTTGCCTGGCTCCATCTTGCCAGAATTCATCTCACGGAACAATCGGAGACTCTCCTCTGCAGGACGGTCTCTGTAGGGCGAATTCGTTCCAGCCTGTGTGGGTGTACCCTTCTGCTCGGCAATCTGTTCAGCCGTCTGCTCATCAATATATGCCCTACCCTGCTTGATCAATGCCTCGGCAAAGTCCCACAGTTTCTGAAAGTAATCACTGGCATAGTAGATGTTGCCCCATTTGAAGCCCAGCCATTCGATGTCGCGCTTGATAGCTTCCACATATTCCGTGTCCTCCTTCTGCGGATTCGTGTCATCCATGCGCAGGTTGCAAACGCCACCATACTTCTGAGCCAGACCAAAGTCAAGAGCTATCGCCTTTGCATGACCAATATGCAAATAACCGTTAGGCTCAGGTGGGAAACGCGTCTGCATCCTTCCACCGTTTTTGCCTTCGGCCAAATCCTTCACCAGTTGTTCTTCAATAAAGTTGAGCGACTCCTTCTTGCCCTCATCTCCTTTGATCTCTTCTGATATTTCTTCACTCATGTTGTTATTTATCTTAATAGTCTTCTAATATAAAATATGTGTCATGAATCCAATATTAGGTGCAAAAGTACGAAGAATTTTCCTTGTTAGAAGCATCTTGACACATAAAAATGATGAAAAAAAGCAAATTGAGCGAAAAAGGGCTCAATCAGCATCTTGTGAATCGCCTTTCTTCTGTTCTTCCCTTGTAGGGAAATGCCCGAGCCACTTCATCTGCCGTAAACACCAAGACTGACGTTTGTACATATAGCGCGTAGGGGAAGATGAATTCATCTTGAGAGGATTTGGAAGCGTGATGGCGATCATGGCACATTGGTTGCGGGTCAGTTTGATGGCGTCACATCCAAAGTGTTCTTGCGCCACAGCTTGGGCACCATAGATGCCATCGCCCATCTCTATCGTGTTGAGATAGACCTCCATGATGCGTTGCTTGTCCCACAAAAATTCCATCAGCACCGTGAAATAAGCTTCCACTCCTTTACGGAACCAAGCCAATTTGCCCGTGGATGATGTGGGGAAAAGGAACACATTCTTGGCCGTTTGCTGACTGATGGTGGAACCTCCACGAAAACGTTCCCCCTCCTCTCGTTCTTCTATCACCTTCTTGATGGCATCCCAATCAAATCCATTGTGTATGAGGTAGTTCTGGTCTTCACAAGCCATGACGGCCAAAGGAAGGTCTGCAGACATTTCCTCGAGCGGAACCCACTGATGGTGCCAACGAATCTGTTCGCCACGACTCACCTGCTGATAGGCACGGATGAACATCAGTGGCGACACATAAACTGGAACGTATCGGAACAGCAAAACAAGGAGGATGCTCCCCGCCACAATGACGATGAGCATCCACTTGATAAAGTTCCCTGTCTTAGAAAAGAATTTACCCATTCAGTAATTCTAAATACGTGATATTATCGGTATTTACTGAAGTGTTCCAGCCTCTGCCGACTTCACCATATCTTCTGAAGCGTAGAGGTAAATCTCCACACGGCGGTTCTGCTGACGGCCATCAGCAGTTTCGTTGCTTGCCACAGGATTCTCTTCGCCAAAGCCCACACTGCTCTTGATTTGATTCACACCAGCGCCCTTGGCCAGCAGGAAAGACTTCACGGCATCAGCACGATCCTGACTGAGCTTGATGTTCTTCTGGATGCTCTCCTCTGCTGTGGAACCCTTGAAGCCTGTATTGTCCGTGAAGCCCTGAATGGAAACGTCGCAATCAGGATTGGCCTTCAGCACATCGTTAGCAAAAGTGGTGAGACTCTCCATCGATTCTTTGCTCAGAGAAGATTTGCCTGTTGGGAAAAGCACACCCGATGCCAGCGTCACCTTCACAGCGTCAAGACCATTGGCGTCCTTCACAGTTTCCACCTGTGCATCGGCCACAGCGGCCTCTGCCTGTGCCTTCAGCTTGTCCATCTTCTTACCGATGAGCAAACCTGCACCTGTACCTACTGCTGCACCGATTGCTGCACCTGCCAGAGTGCCACCTGCATTTCTGCCGATAAGATTACCGACCAAAGCTCCGATACCAGCACCGGCACCACCACCAATTAAACCACCCTTTGCTGTGTTGTTCATACCACAACCAGAGAAAATCATAAGCGCGGACATAACAAATGCGCCAAGCTTCATTTTTTTCATTTTAATTACAATTTTTACGTTATTATTTTGTTGTTGAATCTTAATGTTAAATTGACGACTTTTGTCACCTATTGATTCGTCATCAAGTGCAAATATCGGTATTTTCGTCGATATAATTTGTGATTGTGGCAAATAAAATGAAAAAAACACGTCAAATTCATAAATAATCCGTAATTTTGTAGCTTGAATTTGAATTAACAATAACAAAAAACAACATAGAAGTAATATGGCAACAGAACTGAAAGACCTCACGAAACGTGCAGAAGACTACTCAAAGTGGTATAACGAACTGGTCGTGAAGGCAGAGTTGGCTGAACAAGCCGATGTGAGAGGATGTATGGTGATTCGTCCCTACGGATATGCAATCTGGGAGAAGATGCAACGTGTACTCGATGACATGTTCAAGGAGACAGGCGTGCAGAACGCTTACTTCCCTTTGCTCATTCCAAAAAGTTTCCTGAGCAAGGAGGCTGAACATGTGGAGGGATTCGCCAAAGAGTGCGCTGTGGTGACTCACTACCGTCTGAAGACGAACGAAACCCACGACGGCGTGGTGGTTGACCCCGCAGCCAAGTTGGAGGAGGAACTCATCATCCGTCCCACGTCCGAGACGATTATCTGGAACACCTATAAGAATTGGATCAAGTCCTATCGCGACCTCCCCATCCTGTGCAACCAGTGGTGTAACGTGATGCGTTGGGAGATGCGCACACGCTTGTTCCTGCGTACATCTGAATTCCTTTGGCAGGAGGGTCACACGGCTCATGCCACTCGCGAAGAGGCAGAAGACCGTGCCAAGCAGATGCTGAAGATATATGCGAAGTTTGCAGAGGAGTACATGGCGGTGCCTGTCATTCAGGGTGTGAAGAGTGAGACGGAGCGTTTCGCTGGAGCCCTCGACACCTATACCATCGAAGCTATGATGCAGGATGGTAAGGCTTTGCAGAGCGGTACAAGCCACTTCCTCGGACAGAACTTCGGAAAGGCCTTCGATGTGCAATTCCTCAACAAGGAGAATCAGGTGGAATATGCTTGGGCAACCTCTTGGGGCGTTTCAACCCGTCTGATGGGTGCACTCATCATGACCCACTCCGACGACAACGGCCTTGTCTTGCCTCCAAAGCTCGCTCCGCTGCAGGTGGTCATCATTCCTATTGGCAAGGGCGACCAGATGGCTGTGCTCAATGAGAAGGCAGAGGCTATTGTGAAGAACCTCAAGGCAATGGGCATCAGCGTGAAGTACGACAATGCCGACAACAAGCGCCCAGGCTTCAAGTTTGCAGACTACGAACTGAAGGGCATTCCTGTGCGCCTCGTTTTGGGTGCCCGCGATTTGGAGAAGGGACTTGTGGAGGTGATGCGCCGCGACACGTTGGAGAAGGAGAATGTTTCCATCGAAGGCATCGAGGAGTACATCAAGAACCTTTTGGACGACATCCAGCAGAACATATACAAGAAGGCTGTCACCTTCCGCGATGCACACATCTACGAGTGCGACAACTACGACGAGTTCAAGGAGCGCATCAAGGACGGAGGCTTCTTCCTCTGCCATTGGGACGGCACAGAAGAGACCGAGGCTCGCATCAAGGAAGAAACGCAGGCAACCATCCGTTGCGTGCCCTTCATGTTCGAGCAAACCGAAGGCATCGATATGGTGAGTGGCAAGCCTGCCAAAGCCCGTGTGCTGATCGCAAGAGCCTACTAACTCCCCATTCATTCCCATAATTCCCATCAATTCTCATAATTTTCATTACCCCATGAAGCGACTGAGCATATCCATTCTTTTCGTGTTGACCGTCATTGGACTCTCAGCACAAACCCTGCCCACCACATTCTTGAAGCGACTTACAGCATTGAATGGAGTGAGCGATGTGAAACCATTGGAAACCAACAAGTTCAAGGAAAAGTATGTCCTGAAGATGGAACAGCAGGTGGATTGGCTGACACGGACGAAAGGAACGTTCAAAGAGCGCATCATCGTCGGCATCAAGGGATTGGACAAGCCCACCGTGCTGGTGACAGAAGGTTACTTTGCCGACTACGGATTGCGGACAGACTACGAAGAGGAACTGAGTGCGCTGTTCGATGCCAACGTGGTGCTGTGCGAGTATCGTTACTTTGCCGAGAGCGTGCCTGTGCCCACTAATTGGGACTACATGACCGTCGATAACTCGCTGGGCGATTACCATCATGTTCGCCAGGTGTTTGGACAACTCTTCACGGGCAAATGGATCAGCACGGGCATCAGCAAGGGCGGTCAGACAACGATGTTCTATCGTGCCACCTTCCCTGACGATGTGGATGTGAGCGTGAGTTATGTGGCTCCCCTCAATCGTGCTGTGGAGGATGGACGTCATGAGAAGTTCTTGGCCAAGCAGGTGGGCACCAAGGAGGAACGCAAGATTATCAAGCAGGCCATGCAGGAGTTGATGAGACGTAAGCCAGAACTCATGGACGATTTCCACAAGTACAACGAGAAGAATGGCTACCATTTCTACCTGCCCGAGGAGGACATCTACGACTACTGCGTGTTGGAGTATCCTTTTGCCCTGTGGCAATGGGGCACCCCTGTCAGCACCATTCCTTCGTTAGATGCCGACAATCAGCAATGGTTCTCCACCCTCACCGAGGTGGCAAGCCCCGACTACTTCTCCTACCCCAACCGCTTCGAGCCTTTCGATGTGCAGGCCAGCCGTGAGTTGGGCTATTACGGCTATTCGCTTAAGGACATCAAGAAGTGGACTTCGCTCAAGACCACCAAGGGCTATCTGAAGGACATCATGTTGCCCGACAGTCTGCGTAACTACACCTTCGACCCCACCCTATACAATCGCACCGTCAAATTTCTCAAGGAGGAAGACCCTACACATATATTTATATATGGAGAGATTGATCCTTGGAGCGCCAGCGGTGTGTGCACCTGGCTCGACTGCAAGAAGAAGCAGAACATGCGGGTGTATGTGCAACCACGTGGCAGTCACAAGGCTCGCATCAACAACATGCCACCAGCCATGAAGGAGGAAATCATCCAAAGACTGACAAAATGGCTGGAATGACGGATTAGGCATCTGTTTTGCGACTTTCATTCGGTTTGTGGTGGCATAGCCATCATCAACCATCATAAAAACGCTTATTCTCTCAATTGAATGAATTACAAATATTCCGATAGAGTAACACGCATTTTGGGTTACAGCAAGGAGGAGGCTCTGAGGCTCAACAACGACTACATTGGCCCCGAGCACCTGATGCTGGGACTGATTCGCGATGGCGAGAGCCGTGCCATCGAAGTGCTGAAGAAGAATTTCTACGTGAACATTTCCAACGTGAAGGAGGCATTGGAACATGCAGTCAGGGACTTTGGCTTGAACCTGAAATCCAGCGACATTGCGCTGAATCAGAAGTCAAGCATGATCATGCGCCTCACCGTGCTGGAGGCTCGTCTGCTGAAGAGCGAGGAGACCGATGCCGAACACATGCTGCTGGCCATCCTCAAGCAGAACGACAATCGTGTGGCCAGGCTCCTGAACGAGTGCGATGTCACCTACAAGGCACTCTACGACTCGCTGACCACCCAAACAGCATCCACGCCAGTCGAGAACAGCGTGGATTACGACGAAGAGGATGAGGAGGAAGAGGAAGAGGATGCTCCACCCCCATCGAACGAGAAAGCCTCCTCGTCAGCCTCCAATGCAGGCACCACCACCAAGACAACCAAGAAAGGCAATACCGACACGCCTGCCATCGACAAGTTCGGTTTCGACCTGACACACGCGGCAGCCGAAGGCAAGCTCGACCCCGTGGTGGGACGCGAGAAGGAGATAGAACGCTTGGCACAGATACTTTCCCGACGTAAGAAGAACAACCCCGTGCTCATTGGCGAGCCAGGCGTGGGCAAGAGCGCCATCGTGGAAGGCTTAGCCACACGCATTAACGAACGTAAAGTGGCGCGTGTGCTCTTTGGCAAGCGCATCATCAGCCTCGACATGTCGAGCGTGGTGGCAGGCACCAAATATCGTGGACAGTTTGAGGAGCGCATGAGAAGCATCATCAACGAACTCCGTTCCAACCCCGACATCATCGTCTTCATCGACGAGATTCACACCCTTGTGGGCGCAGGCAATCAGGCAGGTCAGATGGATGCCGCCAACATGATGAAGCCAGCTTTGGCACGTGGTGAATTGCAATGCATCGGCGCCACCACCCTCGACGAATATCGCAAGAGCATCGAGAAAGATGGAGCCTTGGAACGCCGATTCCAGAAGGTGATTGTGGAGCCGACCACCACAGAAGAGACCCTCACCATCCTCCACAACATTAAAGACCGCTACGAGGAGCACCACAACGTCACCTACACCGACGAGGCGCTCATGGCGTGTGTCAAATTGACAGAACGGTATGTCACCGACCGCAGTTTCCCCGACAAAGCCATCGACGTGCTCGACGAGGTGGGCTCGCGTGTACGCATCAAAAACATCTGTGTCCCCAAGGAGATTGAAGACAAGGAGGCAGAGATAGTACGGCTCAACAAGCAGAAGGAGGAAGCTGTCAAAGACGAGAACTACTCCTTGGCCAGCACCTACCGCGACCACGCAAAGATAATGACCGAAGAGCTGGAGCGCATGAAGAGACGCTGGGAGGCATCGTTGGAAGACAAGCGCCAGAAAGTGACCGAAGCAGATGTCGCCACCACCGTCTCGATGATGACAGGCATCCCCGTCAGCAAGATGGCCAGCGCAGAGGGCATCCGCATGAAAGGCATGCGTGAGGAACTGAAGAGCAACGTCATCGCTCAGGACAGCGCAGTCGACAAACTCGTCAACGCCATCCAGCGCAGTCGTGTAGGCCTCAAAGACCCCAACCGCCCCATCGGCACATTCATGTTCCTTGGCCCCACAGGTGTGGGAAAGACCTTCTTGGCCAAGAAGTTGGCAGAGCACATGTTTGGCACAGCCGATGCCCTCATCCGCATCGACATGAGCGAATACATGGAGAAGTTCACCGTCAGCCGACTGGTAGGTGCGCCTCCAGGCTATGTGGGCTACGAAGAAGGAGGCATGCTCACCGAGAAAGTGCGCCGCAAACCCTACTCCATCGTGCTCCTCGACGAGATAGAGAAAGCCCATCCCGATGTATTCAACCTGCTCCTGCAAGTGATGGACGACGGGCGTCTGACCGACACACAAGGTCGCACCATCGACTTCCGCAACACCGTCATCATCATGACCAGCAACGTGGGCACACGCCAACTGAAAGAGTTCGGACGTGGAGTCGGATTCGCCACGATGGCAGACAAAGACGACAAGGAAGTCTCCCGTTCCGTCATCCAGAAGGCGCTCAACAAGCAGTTCTCGCCCGAGTTCCTCAACCGTGTCGATGAAATCATCACCTTCGACCAGCTCGAGCTCCCCGCCATCCTCCAGATCATCGGCATCGAGCTTCGAGGCCTCTACCGACGTGTTGAAGAGCTGGGCATGACCCTCGAAATCACCGACTCCGCCCAGAAGTTCATCGCAGAGAAAGGCTACGACAAGCAGTTTGGAGCCCGTCCCCTTCGCCGAGCCATCCAGCAGCACCTCGAAGACCGCATCAGCGAAATGATTGTCGAAGAGGAAGTCAAAGCCGGCGACACCATCCTCGCCGACATGCAGGACGACAAAGTGGTGGTGAGCAAGAAATAAGCAATATAGAAAGAAGCACACCCTTTTTGGATGTGCTTCTTTTTCTTTTGAGTTGTTCCAGGATGCCCTACTGATGTTTTTGCCACTTTTGTGGAAAATGAGGATGGTAGTTTCTCGTAACCTAACTGGTAGTTTGTCGGTAAGAAACCATACGTTTCTCGTAATGTTTCCACCCTCTTGTTGCTTTGGCTCAATTATGACTAAAAAGCACTTTAATTAATTCAAATCATCAAATGAATTAATTCAATCGATGATTTGAATTAATTCACGGTTTTCCATTCCTTTCCACTCATCGGGAATACTGACACGAACCTTACCGACGGAACGGGTGACGAGGTGGGCACTTCGGCCTTCCTTTGACGTACCTTCGATTTAGCTTTAGGTTCATCACCCCTTGCAGATCCATCGCTATCCCATCGCCACTCCATCGATGGGTCTTGGTCACCCCCTTGGTAAATGGGAGTTAACTCGGAGGAAACCCAAGGGTGCTATAGACTTGGTATAGAGTTGGTATAGCCTTAGTATAGAGTTGGTATAGAGATGGTGTTGGGGTGCTTTGGAAACTATGGCTTCCTGAATATGAATAATATGGAATCCATATTTTTCCGGGTGCAAAGTTACACTTTTTTATGGGTGATATCAAGCTTTTCGGGAAAAATTTCACTTGCTTCTCTCGATTTTTCCTCTCTCCATTTTTTGGGGAGTGCACTCCATATCTTTTTTCTCTGCATTGGAAAAAGTTTTTCTGTGCAGAGAAAAAATGAACTCATAAAGTACGTCAAATAGTGATGTGTGATGTACTTTTTTAAAAACATCGAGATTATGGCAAATCAAGCAACATTATCAAATTTAGATAATGTTTCGAAGTTTGTCATAGAGATAATACCATGTGAATTGTAGTTGCCG
>CAJOGQ010000008.1 GCA_905234125.1 uncultured Bacteroidaceae bacterium
AAGGGTGGTTTCTTACCGAGAAACTCGTAGTTTGTTTACGAGAAACTCCCATCCTTATTTTCCACAAAAATGATCAAAACATCAAGCGGGTATTGAGCCAGTAGCTCAAAGGCGCTGAGCCGGTGGCTCTGAAAAAAAATTTTTTTGCAAAACGCCCCAACACCTCACTTTGCGAGAGCTAATCTTCTATAAATAAAAACTTACAGGAGGTACATGTTTGAGCAACATGTACCTATCATGTACCTAACACCTCACCTCTATGAGATGCATAGTGAGGTGTTAGGTACCCCATCGCCAGCGCTTCTTTCTAATATGTCTTTATCCTTTATTTCATAAGCCTTGACTTCTCAATATGCTTCGTCCGTTCGGATTTCCTCCTTGTCCAACTTCTTGCTGTCAATCTTGCGCCAGGCGACGATGATGTAGGCAAGGACGAAGGGGATGAGGAGACTCACATAGGCCATCGTGGTGAGAGTGAACTCGCTGGAACAGGAGTTGGCGATGGTGAGCGAGGACTGGAGGTCGGCTGTGGAGGGATAGTAGGCCGTGTTGTTCCATCCTGCACAGAGGAGGAGGGCAAGGACGGTCAGGACGGTGCCGATGCCAGTAGGCCAGATTGATTTACTGTTTGACGATTTGCAATTTACATCTTCCTTTTGACATTTTCCATTCAGATATTCCCTGATGATGCCATAGAGGACGAGCACCACACCAATGAGCAGAAGGACAAGCAAGTACCACATTTCCAGGAAATTGTGGAGATACTTGTAGGGCTCGATGGAGATGATGCCTGTGACGGGATCGTAGGCATAGCCGTCCTTCAGGAGCAGGTGCACGAGATAGGCCACAAAGAGCACGAGGAAGGCGATGGTGCTGCCCATCAATCGGACATTGGCACGCGAACGGATGTCGGCATCGTTCACATTATTGATAATATAGAGCGTGCCAAGAATGCGTGCGAGGAAGAAGACTGCAAAGCCGAACACGACTACCCAAGGATTGAGCAGGGCATCGAGGCCATGAGATGCGTTTGCCCATTGGCTGATGACGGGCAGTTGAGAGTTGAGAGTTGACAGTTGAGAGTTAACATCCACCAAGTTCTCTTTCGCCACGATGAAGTTGGAGCCTTCGAAGAATGTGGCGACAGCACCACCGAGGAGCACGGGACCGACGATGCCGTTCAGCACCAAGAAGAACTGGAAGGTCTTGGCACCCAGCAGGTTGCCGAGTTTGTTTTGAAACTCATAACTCACAGCTTGGAGGACGAACGAGAAGAGTATGATCATCCAAAGCCAGTAGGCACCACCAAAACTGGTGGAGTAGAACAGCGGGAAGGAGGCGAAGAACGCTCCGCCAAAGGTGACGAGCGTGGTGAACGTGAACTCCCATTTGCGTCCCGTCGAATTGATCACAAGTCTGCGTCCTTCGGCATCATCGCCCAAAGAACCGACCAAGGAATTGGCTCCCTGCACAAAGAGGAGGAAAACCAACAGGGCTCCTAACAGCGAAACGAGGAACCACCAATATTGTTGAAGAAATTCGTAACTCATAATGTTATTTACAATTTGACGATTTGCAATTTACGACTGGTACTCTGGTCCCTTTTTGATTTGCTTCAGCAAGATATTGATTTCCACCGCCAGCATCGTGGTGAAGAGGGCGAGGAAGATGAAGAAGGTGACGATGACGCTCGAAGACTGCAGGTTGCTGACCGATGCCCACGTGGGCAACATGTCCTGAATCGTCCAAGGCTGACGGCCAAATTCAGCGACTAACCAACCGCTCTCTGAGGCGATGTAAGCCAATGGAACCATCACAATCGCTGACCAATGGAGCCACTTTGGTGCTGTCGTGATGTCTTTCTTGTAGAGGAAGAAAAGCACCACCATGAAGAAGAGGATGAGCAGACACCCAACGCCCACCATCACACGGAAGGCATAGAAGTTGATGGGCACAAAGGGAACGGCCTCGCTCTTGTCGCGAAGGTAGCCATAGCCGAAATACTGCATGTTCTCCTGCAACACCTTCAGATGGGCAGAAGCAACGGAACCGTCATCAGAAGAGGCGAACTTAGCTTGCCTATAGCCAGCTAACGCATTGATAGCCAGCTTGCCTCGTTCGATTTTTTCGTCGATGGAGAGTTCCTGCGTACCATCTGGTTTTGTGTAGCCGTTCAGGATGTCGTTGATGCCTGCCACATAACCATGAGGGTCGTTGGTGGCGAGAATGGACAGAGCGTATGGAACAGCTATCTTCATCGGCGCCTCAGCCTCCTGTTCGTAGTCAGGCTGGGCAAAGGGATTGATGAGGGCGATACCCGTCAGGCTCTGGTCTATGCCACCATTGTAGAGGGCTTCCATCGCTGCCAACTTCATGGGTTGCACCTCAGCTACACGAGCTGCAGACTGATGTCCAGTCAAGGCTGCGCCAATCGAAGCAACCAGTCCCACAATGCCAGCAATCTTCATACTCTCGATGGCTAATTTCTGTTCGCGACCTTTCAAGAGATACCAACAGCAAACTGCCACCACAAACACGGCGCCGATGATCCAAGCAGAAATGACCGTGTGGCAGAACTTGTCGATGGCGAAAGGCGAGAGAGCAACTTCAGCGAAGGAAACCATCTCGTTGCGCATCGTATCAGGATTGAACTCGCAACCCACAGGATTCTGCATCCAGGCGTTCGCAACCAAAATCCACCATGCTGAGATGGTAGCACCTAAACCCGTGAGCCAGGTCGAAGCCAAGTGGAACCCTGCCGACACTTTCTTCCAGCCGAAGAACATGACAGCCACGAAGGTGCTCTCCATGAAGAACGCCACGATGCCCTCGACTGCCAACGGCGCACCAAAGATGTCGCCTACAAACCACGAATAGTTCGACCAGTTGGTGCCAAACTCAAACTCCAGGATGATGCCTGTGGCTACGCCCATAGCGAAGTTCACGCCAAAGAGCTTCTGCCAGAACTTGGCAGCATCCTTCCAGAAGGGCTTGCGAGTGCGATAGTAGCACGTCTCCACAATGCCCATGATGACCGCCAGACCCAAAGTCAGCGGTACAAACAGCCAGTGATAGATGGCGGTCAAAGCAAACTGCGCCCTTGACCAATCCACCACGCCGGCATCGATGCTTAATAGGTAATGTGTCATAGATTAATATTTAGGAGTTAAAGAAGTTAGATACGTTAAAGGAGTCAAGGAAGTTTGTTGAGGAGTTGTTCTGCCACAAAATCACTCTCCCTACCCTCCTCTGCATTCTCCTTCAAGAAATTGGGGAAGAAGAACACTTTCAACACCACAAAGATGATGAACAACTTGATGAGAATGACCGTCCACAACACCTTCCCCAACGTCATGTTGCGGAATCCATCATAATAGAGGTCAAAGACCCTCCACCAAAATCCATTCTTCTTCATAGTCGTCAAAGTTTGGGGGCAAAGTTAACAAAAAGTGAGAGAAGAACAAAAAAAATGAGGCAAAAGGGATTACTTTTGGAATCTTTTGTGTACCTTTGCAAGCGTTTTGATACACATATATATAATATGTAGAGAAAAATGAAGACTCCATTAGACTATAACATAGTGACGGAGGCCATCGAGGGAATGGCATTAGGTGACTTCTCTGAAGCCACGATTCGCGACATCCAGTCGCTGTCGAAGGTGTTGGAGGAGAAGACGGGTCAGATGGTCATTCATCTGGAGATGGGTGTGCCAGGTCTGAAGCCCTCTGACATTGCCATGAAGGCTGAGCAGGAGGCTTTGCAGAACGGTTGCGCCACCATCTATCCCCCCAACGGAGGCATCCCACGCATCAAGCAGGCGGCATCAAGATTTGTGAAGGCGTTCATCGGTGTGGACATCGACCCGCTCTGCTGCATTCCCACAACAGGTTCGATGCAGGGAACGTTCGCCACATTCACAGCTTGGCACCACGCGATGCCAGAGAAGGACACGGTGCTGTTCATCCATCCTGGTTTCCCTGTACAGACCACGCAATGTGATGTCATTGGACTGAAGCACATCGGGCTGGACATTCACGACTATCGCGGCGAAGCACTTATCAAGAAGTTGGAAGAAATCCTTTCGGCTGGCAATATCTGTGGCATCGTCTATTCGAACCCCAACAACCCATCGTGGGTATGCTTCAACGACGAGGAACTGAAGGGCATCGCTGGTCTGGCTGACAAGCACGACTGCATCATCCTCGAGGATCTGGCTTACTTCGCAATGGACTTCCGCAGAGACCTAAGCCATCCGTTCGAGGCTCCCTATCAGGCCACTGTGGCGCGATATACAGACAAGTACATTTTGGCCGTATCGGGTTCGAAAGCATTCTCCTACGCAGGTCAGCGCATCGGTGTGGCATGCATTTCGAACACACTCTACCATAGAATCTATCCGAATTTGGAGAAGAACTTTGGCGTGGGCGAATTTGGCAATTTCTTCTGCAACCGTCTGATGTACACGCTCTCAAGTGGTACGACCCACAGCGTTCAGCATGCAATGGCCGCGCTGATGGAAGCTGCTTGCGACGGAAAGTACAACTTCCTGGCAGATGTGAGGGAGTATGGCCGCAGAGCCAAGTACATGAAGGACGTGCTCCTGGCCAACGGCTTCTATCTCGTCTATGACAATGACCTTGGTGCCCCATTGGCTGACGGTTTCTACTTCACCGTGCAGTACCCAGGCATGAGCGACCTCCAACTGACCCGCGAGCTGATGTACTACGGCATCGCCGTGTTCCCACTCGACACGATGGGTTCGCTGGAACAAGGCGTGCGCATCTGCACCTCGTTCTTCTCGAAGGAGCAAGAGCCGATATTCAAGGAGCGCATCGAAGCCTTCCATCAGAATCATACACATTAATTAATATAATAATCACACATCTAAAACTTATCACATTATGACACTGACAGTTCAAAATTCAGCCGACACCGTTACCGGTTTCATCGAGGGTCGTTTAGACACAGCAGCTGCTGCACAGTTCTCACAGGACATGCAGCCCATCCTCGAAAATGCAAGTAAGAACATCGTCCTCGACTGCACCAAGATGGAGTTCATCTCCTCATCTGGTCTTCGCCTGTTCCTCAGCATCCGCAAGCAGGCTATGGCCGATGGTGGCAACGTGACCATCAAGGGCGCAACCCCAGACGTGAAGCAGGTGTTCACCATCACGGGCTTCACCGCTCTCTTCAAGTTTGTTGACTAACGTACAGACAAATGGACGATAAATCACCCTATTTTCATCCCCAATACGAGACGCTCTCAACTGAAGACCTGAAAAAGCTTCAGTTAGAGCGTCTGCAGGCTACGGTGAAGCATTGCATGAACTCACCGTTCTACAAGAAGCGTTTCGAAGAGAACGGACTGAAGCCAGAGGACATCAAGAGCCTCGACGACATCCGCAAGATTCCCTTCACCACCAAGCAAGACTTGCGCGACACCTATCCATTCGGCATTGCCAGCGTACCTCTCCGCCAATGTGTGCGCCTGCACTCCTCATCAGGCACGACAGGCAATCCGACTGTCATCCTGCACACGCAGAAAGACCTCGAGGAATGGTCAAACCAAGTGGCACGTAACCTATGGATGGTGGGGCTGCGCTCTGATGACGTGTTCCAGAACTCCTCTGGCTACGGCATGTTCACAGGTGGTCTCGGCTTCCAATACGGAGCAGAGAAACTGGGCATGCTCACTGTGCCAGCGGCAGCAGGTAACTCCTTGCGTCAGATCAAGTTCATCAAGGATTTCGGCACTACAGCCATCCATGCTGTGCCCAGCTACGTGACCCGTCTCTACGAAGTGATGCAGCAGGAGGGGGTTGACCCTCGTCGCGACACCCAACTGAAGGTGCTCGTCATTGGTGCAGAGCCTCACAGCGAGGAACAGCGTCAGCGCATCGAGCAAATGATGGGTGTGAAGGCTTACAATTCGTTCGGCATGAGCGAGATGTGTGGTCCAGGCGTAGGTTTCGAGTGCAAGGAACAGAACGGCCTGCACTTCTGGGAAGACTACTACATCGTGGAAATCGTCAATCCAGAAACCTTAGAGCCTGTGCCAGAGGGAGAAATCGGCGAACTCGTCCTCACGACCCTCTGCCGTGAAGCGATGCCACTTCTCCGCTATCGCACCAGAGACTTGACCCGTGTATTGGGACACACTTGTCCTTGTGGACGCAACCACATCCGTCTCGACCGCATGCGTGGACGCTCTGACGATATGATGGTATTGCGTGGTGTGAACATCTTCCCCATCCAGATTGAGAAGATTCTCATGCAGTTCAAGGAACTCGCCAGCAACTACCTCATCACCCTCACCACCGACGAGGACAACGACAACATGACCGTAGAGGTGGAACTCGAAGAGCTCTTCACCGACGACTTCCAGCGCCTCATCTTCTTGCAGAAGGAGATCAAGCGTCGCTTGAAGGACGAAATCCTCCTCACGCCTCATGTGAAGCTCGTTCCAAAGGGCACTTTGCCCGTCAGCGAAGGCAAGGCTGTGAGAGTGGTAGATAAGAGAAAAGTGTATCAATAAGAAAGAAAACGATGACTATCAAGCAATTATCCATCTTTATCGAGAATAAGGGAGGCACCCTCATCAAGGTTCTTGACCTGCTGAGCAAGGCAAATATCCAGATCATTGCCTCGACTGTGGCCGACACGAAGGACTACGGCATTTACCGTGTGCTCACCAATAACCCGTCACAGGCATACATCATCCTGAAAGAGGCTGGTATCAACGTGCAACTCTCAGATGTGTTCGCACTCAGTATTGACGACCAACCTGGACGCGCAGCCGAAGTGGTCAAGGAAATCTCTGACGCAGGTGTCAGCATTCTCTATCTCTATTCTTTCCTCTGGAAAGGAAAGGGAGTGCTCGTATTCCGTGCCGAACCGAGCGAGAAGGCCAAAGAAACTATCATGCTCAACAAACTCGCGTTCCTCACTGAAGCCGATTTTCAGTAAATTGGCAAGACAGCTCCTATTCATTGAATCAAGAAAATCTTGCCAACTGAATCATGTAGCATGATGAAGACTCTGCTCGACGTTCATACTCACACCATCATGTCAGGTCATGCCTTCTGCACCCTCAACGAAATGATTGAGGAAGCAAGAAAGCATGACTTGGCACTCTTTGGTGTGACTGAACATGGTCCCGCTCTGCCAGGCTCCTGCCCTTCCATCTATTTTCGCAACATGCATGTGGTGCCTCGACAATATGGCAACATGCGGCTGTTGATGGGGGCAGAACTGAACATCATCGACTATGAGGGACATGTTGACATCACTGATGAAGAGGATCTCGATGCGATGGATCATATCATCGCAGGGCTCCACAAGCTCTGTTACACTAACGGCACTCGCGAGCAGAACACCTCTGCCCTACTCGGTGCTATCGAGAATCCTCGCATTCACATCATCTCCCATCCTTGCGACGGAACGGCAAAAGACTTCGACCTCGAAGCCGTTGTGTTGGCTTCCAAACGCACAGGCACTCTGCTCGAACTCAACAGCAGTTCGCTCAACCCTTTGCGCCACAAGCGGCTTGCCCATCAGATGTTTGTCCAGATGCTGAAACGCTGCAAACAACACGATGTGCCCATCATCTTGGGAAGTGATGCCCACCACACAGCCGGCATTTGCGACTATCGTTATGCACTTCCTCTGTTGGAGGAGACCGACTTCCCTGACGCCCTCATTATCAACGACAAACCCCAAGATTTCTTGCAAATCATCGGCAAATAATGCTCTTAAGCATCTTTTTCAGCACAAAAAGCAAAAAAAGTGGGGAAAAGTTTGGTCAGTTAGAAAAAAAGGCCTACCTTTGCACTCGCTAAGCAAAAACAAGGCAAAAAAATGGTGCCATAGCTCAGTTGGTAGAGCATCGGACTGAAAATCCGTGTGTCCCCGGTTCGAATCCTGGTGGTACCACTACAAAGACTCTTGACAAGAATGTTTGTCAAGGTTTTTTTGTATTCCATTCCTTCATTTTGGAGGTCAGAAAGGGGGATGAAAAAGAAAAAAACATGAAAAGCATAAAAAAGATAGTCGAAAAGTAGAGTGGTTTGAAGAATTATTGCTACTTTTGCATCTGTAGCCTTTATCAACGATTAAAAATTCTATAGGATTCATGGATACACAAATGAGCTTTACAGAGGCGCTTAGTCAAAGCGGACTTGAAGTTATTGACTTTGTCATCCTCTTGATTTATATCGTCATGTTGGTGAGCCTCGGTGTCATTCTTAGTTATAACCGCGAGAGCAAGACCAAAAGCACTACCGACTATTTCTTGGCCGGCAACACCTTGACGTGGTGGGCTGTGGGCGCATCCCTCATTGCCGCCAACATCTCGACTGAGCAGTTTATCGGTATGGCGGGTACAGGTTATGCTGATGGTATCGCCATCGCGGCCTACGAAATTATGGCAGCCGTCACGCTGGTCATCATCGGCAAGTTCCTCCTGCCCGTCATGATGTCACGTGGTATCTTCACCGTCCCTCAGTTCTTCCGACAGCGCTATACCAGCGGTGTGGGACTGGCCTTCTCCATCTTGTGGCTGTTCCTCTACATCTTCGTCAATCTGACCTCTGTGGCCTGGTTAGGAGCATTGGCATTCGAGCAAGTCATGGGTCTGCAAGGTTTTGAAGTGGAAATCTTTGGCATCACCCTCTCTGTGCGCCTCGTCATCGTATTCCTGCTGTTCATCATTGCGGGTATCTATTCCATCAACGGTGGAATGACCTCTGTGGCTTGGACGGACGTCGTACAAATCACCTTCATCATTGGTGGCGGTTTGGCCACAGCCTATTTTGCTGTGCGAGCCTTGTCTGGGGAGAACGGAACATTTGAAGAGGGGTGCGAGACCCTATACGTAGCCCTACAAAATGCCGATTTCGTGAAAGATACCCATTTCCATTTGGTCATCCAGAAGAGTCAAAACACATCGGCCTACATGAATGTGCCCGGCATTGCTGCCATTGTGGGCGGATTGTGGCTCACCAATCTTTCGTATTGGGCTTTCAACCAATACATCATCCAAAAAGGACTTGCCGCCCAAAGCATTCGAGAGGCACAGAAAGGTGTGATTTTTGCGGCATTCCTGAAAACCGCCATCCCGTTCATCGTGCTCGTCCCTGGACTTTGTGCCTACTACATCATTCAGAGAGATGAACAACTCACCCTCGAAGGAGTCGACAACGCCTACGCTTGGCTCATCCACAACGAGATTCCAACAGGCATTAAAGGACTTGCGATTGCGGCGCTGGCAGCATCCATCATCTCATCATTGGGGTCGATGATCAACAGTACATCCACCATCTTCACCATCGACATCTATCGAAGACATATCAAACCCGATGCATCAGACAAACGACTCGTTAACGTCGGTCGCATCTCAGCTTTTGTGGCACTGATCATTGCGCTGATTGCTGCCAATCCATTGCTGGGCGAGATTGACCAAGCCTTCCAATACGTTCAGGAATACTCTGGTTTCATCTATCCAGGTGTCACCATCGTGGGTGGTATGGGTCTCCTCTGGAAACGAGCTTCCACGCCTGCGGCCATTTGGACAGCCATCCTCACCATCCCATTGGGCGTGATAGCCAAGATTCTTCTGCCCAATACGGCTTTCCTGATGCGTGCAGGCTATGTGTTTATCGTCCTGCTCGTCCTCTTTGTCACGATTTCTCTGCTCAGCAGCAAAAACATCGACCCAAGCCAGAGTGTGCCTGTGGCCTATCGAACCCTCTTGAAGAGATGGGGCTATTCATTAGGAGCCTTTGCCTTCCTTTGTATCGTGGCTGCCACCGTTGTCACGGCGGGTGCAGGCGCATTGCCACCAGAAGCCACTCCCGACAACAGCACCATCGCTTACCTCAACGACATTGGGTTCCAAGCCTTCTTCTTCTTTGGCGCACTCGTCGGAGCATGTGCTTTCATACTGCTGTCCAACGCCAATGACAAAAGGCAAGACCACAAGGCATTGCCTATTGATCTCACCCTTTTCTCCACGACTCGGGGCTACACGATTGGCACCGCCATTATCTGTGCCATCACCATCGCCCTCTACGTGCTCTTGTGGTAAAAGCTATAGCTATAAAAAATGAAAGGGAAGTGTTATCGCTTCCCTTTCACTTTATTTCTTCCTTGTTTTCTTCCTTATTCAAAATAGTACAGGAAGGTGGCCAGACCTTCAAGTGCCTGCTTCTTCTGGTTCTCGATGTCGAGTCTGAACTTAATCTGCGCCTTACAGATGCCACGAATGTTGGCAATCTCGTGCAGGCTGGCTGTCAGCCGTACACGCTGTCCTGCAAGCACAGGCTGTCCGAACTTCATCTGATCCATACCATAGTTGACCAACATCTTCACGTTGTTCACCTGAATCAGCTCCTGCCACAGATGAGGGAGGAGCGAAAGCGTTAGGTAACCATGAGCGATGGTCGATTTGTAAGGACTCTCCACTTTGGCGCGTTCAGGATCCACATGAATCCACTGATGGTCGATAGTCGCATCAGCAAAGAGGTTGATGCGTTCCTGTGAGATTTCGAGCCACTCGCTCGTGCCAATCACTTCGCCCAGATGCGAAGCAAATTCATCGTACGAATTGACAATAAGCTTTCCCATATTCCGTTCTTACTTCTTGATTTTGGGTGCAAAGGTAAGGAAAAAAGTGAAAAGTGAAAAATGAAAAGTGAAAAATCTAAATTTCCATCGCCCAAATGGCAGGTAAAATAGATTTTTCACTTTCCAATCTTCATCTGAAGAGATTAAGCCTCCCCGTTCTTCTTGCCAGAGAGCTTCTCCTTGATGCGAGCCTTCTTACCTGTGAGGTTACGCAGATAGTAGAGCTTAGCGCGACGAACCTTACCCACCTTGTTCACCTCAATCGAGTCGATGTTGGGTGAGTTGAGAGGGAAGATACGCTCCACGCCCACTGTGCCCGACATCTTGCGCACGGTGAAACGCTTCTTTTCCTGATGACCAGCAATCTTGATCACCACGCCACGATAGAGCTGAATACGCTCTTTCGTACCTTCGACAATCTTGTAAGCGACTGTTACAGTATCACCTGCCTTGAAATCAGGGAACTGCTTTGGCTCAGAGGTCTGCATAGCCTCTTCTGCCACTTTAATTAAATCTACTGCCATTTTCTTGGTTGATTTTTGATAATTAAAGAGTTACAGCGAAGCATTCTCCTTTTCAGAATCATGAAAACCGATGTTCCAAGTCCTTGGGCTCTTTCCCTATCAGACAGCGGCTTCGCCAAAAACGGTTGCAAAGGTACGAAATAATTAGGTATTAGGTAGTAAGAATGTGAAACTATTTGCAAAAAAACAACGAAAAAAATGAAGAAACAGAGACTTTTTCACTCCTTAAGCACATTTTTGACCTTCTTGCTTCAGTTAACGAAGGTTAAATCCGCTCAATTATTTGGATGGAAAGAGAAAAAACATTTACCTTTGCAGTGTCTTACAATCTTAAGACACCTAAACGCATAACAATTATGATTGAAGTTCAGAATATTACATTCAGTTACAGAGACAAAAGCAGACCTATTTTTGACAACTTTTGTCTGAAATTGGAGCAGAACAAAGTGTATGGACTGCTTGGCGAGAATGGAACGGGCAAATCGACCCTACTTTATCTGTTGATGGGATTGTTACGTCCCAACAAGGGAAGAATTATGGTAGATGGTGCCGATGTAAGCCGACGTCAACGCTCGACCTTGCAACAAATGTACATCGTGCCAGAAGAGTTCGACCTGCCTCAGATGCAGTTCACCGATTATGTGGAGACTTATCGTCCCTTCTACCCCACTTTCAGCAACGACATTCTGCATCGTTGCATGGAGGAATTCCACTTACCTCTTGA
This sequence comes from uncultured Bacteroidaceae bacterium, assembly GCA_905234125.1. Classification (GTDB taxonomy): domain Bacteria; phylum Bacteroidota; class Bacteroidia; order Bacteroidales; family Bacteroidaceae; genus Minthosoma. The sequence continues at coordinate 11,872 of CAJOGQ010000008.1, forward strand.
TGTTCGGATTGACCAACTCTCGATGGGCAACAAAAAGAAGGCACTCATGAGTTTTGCCCTTGCCACCAACGTGCGTTACCTTTTAATGGATGAACCCACCAATGGACTTGATGTACCATCGAAGAAGCAGTTCCGCAAGGTTATTGCCACCACCATGACCGAAGAGCGAACTCTCATCATTGCCACCCACCAGCTACACGATGTGGAGGCTCTCCTCGACCACGTACTCATTCTGCAAGACTCACAACTCCTGCTCAATGCCACAGTGACTGACCTCTGCGAAAAATACACCTTCGATGTACGTTCCAACGATGCTCTTACTGACGATGTGCTCTACACAGAGCGCATTCCACAGGGCAATGCCACTATCTCTCTCCGTCAAGCCGAAGAAGAGGAAACACCTCTCAACCTCGAACTACTGTTCAATGCTGTAACATCCAAAAACATTCAAGACTTATGAATACCATTTCCCATATCCTGCAACTGTGGCGTTTCTATTGGCGCACAGAAAAGAAAACCTATCTAAGGATTTTCCTCATCATCTTCGCCATCTACCTCGTGAAGACAGCCACCATCGACTTTATCTTCCTACGCACCAACTTTGATGTCTATATCACCTCGCATTACACCGTCACGCAATGGATTTACTGGCTAAGCATCTGCATCGTCTTCTCTTATCTTTTCGATGCTATCCATCATAAACAACGAGCCATCGACTTCCTTTGCCTACCTGCCAGCAAAGGAGAAAAGTTTCTCGCACGCCTGATTTGGGGATGTGTCGGCATTCCACTCATCGCCACCCTTGCATGCATAGCAGAAGCACTCGTTGTCACGCTGTTCGTTGGGGCAATGGATATTCTGTCTGGTCATCAGGTCGAATGGAGAAACGTGTTCGACTACTTCTGCGTCAGTCCCACAGGTTACAAGATGACTGATTATATCATGGGAATTCTTTCTTTCAAGTGGTATTTCTTCAATATTAGTATCTTTGATGGCATGCTTGCAATGGTTTTCTACACACTCTTCATCTGGGCAGGTACTGCTTTCCGCCGAGCCGGGTGGGTCTATGCCATCATCGCCGTCTTCGTTGTCACAGCAGTCATCATGCTCATCTATGAAGTAGCAGGATTAAAAGATATGCCTTTCATTCATGAAAAGACTTTCAAAAGCTGCATGCTCTATACCTTTGACGCCCTCTCTATCCTCTTCACCTACCTCGCCTACCGTTCCTTCTGTCGTGCCCAGATTGTCACACACAAATTCGTCACCTTATGATTTACCAGAACGAGAGAGCCATCTACATGAAGATTGCCGACCGCGTGTGCGACGATATCCTCTCTGGCAAGTATCAGGAGGACGAACGGGTGCCCAGCATTCGTGAGCTCGCAGCAGAATATGAGGTGAACACTAACACCGTGCTCCGTACTTTCGACATTCTCCAGCGTGATGAGATTATATATCAAAAACGAGGCATCGGAGTGTTTGTAGCTCCTGGTGCCCGCCATAAGATTTGTATTGCTCGCAAACGTGAGTTTCGTCAGCACGAACTTCCTGAGTTTCTCCGCCGTCTCCGACTCTTAGACATGAGCATCGAAGACGTGGTGAAGGCTTGGAATGAAACGAACACTCCTGAAAACTAACAACGATTGAGCGGGTACGTCTAACGCACCCGCTCAATCGTTGTAAAGAGTAACTTACTTGTTCACAATCACCAGACCGCCATTCTTGGGGATGGTCACCGTGATTTGCTTCTTGGCCTTCACCGTCTGCACACTGCCATTCAGCTGAGCATCGTCGCTGTACACCAGCAGTTCTGCACCCTTGCCATACAGGCTCAAGTCGATGTTCTTCTTCACAGGCTCATCCTGCGCATTCACACCCACGATGAACCAGTGGTCGCCAGCACGACGGGCAATGATGGCATACTTGCCTGGATAGCCGTCGATGAATTTCACATCGTCCCAAGTCGTGGGCACATCCTTCATGAAGTCGATAGCCCATGCAGGAGCGTCCGTCAGGTTGTTGGGTGCCAAAGCGAAATGCTGCACGGCGCTCTGGAAGAGCACGGCCGTTGCGAGGGCATAAACGTCAGAGGTAACACGATGCGTGCCACGCTTGTTGTCTGCGTTGTAGAACTTGTTGAGGGTCGAACCACCAAAATCCATCGAACCCACCGTATTGCGGATGAACGTGTGGATGGTCGCGTTCATAGCCTCTGCATCACAAGCACCCTGTCCAAAGTGGAGGTTCTCCGAGGCGAGCACAGCCTCGCTGGCAGCATAGTTAGGATACATCTTCTCCCAACCACGAGGCAGCGTGCAACCATGGAAAATCACAAGGATGCCGAAGTCGTTAGCATCAGACAAGATGTCCTCATAGAGCTGCATCATGTTCTGCTTGTCGCCACCAAAGAAATCGACCTTGATGCCACGAATGCCGATGCTCTTCATCCAGGCCATTTCAGCGCGACGCTCACGGCTCTTGTCCATCTTGCCGATAGGCGACTGAGGCGCATCGTTCCATGTGCCATTAGAGTTGTACCAAAGGAACAGACCCACACCCTTCGACTTGCCATACGCTGCCAGTTCAGCCATCTTCTCATAGCCAATCTGCTTATCCCAAAGGGCATCGATAAGCACCGTCTGATAACCCATAGCGGCAGAGAAATCGATGTAACGCTTCTGCTCGTCATAGTTACAACTGGAATCCATACCAATGATCCAGCTCCAAGAACCCTTGCCATAGATGTACTCCTGCGAAGCCTTGTACTTCTGTTGCACGAGGTCGAAAGGCACGGTAGTCTCCACGATAGGAGCCAAAGTAGTACCCAACGTGATGGTGCGCCAAGGTGTCTCACAAGGCAGTGCCACAGATGCGGTAGTGGAACCCCAGCCATTGCACTCACCTGCCTGTGGGAAGCCAATCCTATAAAGACCACCATCCACATTAAGGAGTCGGCTGGCTACATAACTGCCATCCACACCAGTCTCGCTGATGAGCACCCAACCTTTGTCACCCAAATGGAAAAGGCAAGGGAAAGAATAACCTTCACCCCAACCGTTCTTGCCCATCGAGTCATCCAACGAATAACTGGTCTCATAACTGGGTGAAGTGCGGGCAAAGCCACCCATAGGACGTGACTGAGGACACATGAAAGTAGTCGTACCTTCTGGCAACTTGAATCCACTTGCCTCATTCTCTATCACACATACTTTCGTGTCGCGCTGTGGCAAGATGCGATAACGATAAGCCACGTCACGATTGCTCACACGGAAGATGACATCCAGCACCTTTTTGCCCTTCTGCTCGAAGCTGCAAACGGCCTCAGTGGCTTCATAATCGACGTGACTCTTTTTGATGTTACGCAGGTCATAAGATTCCTTCACTGTCGTCACCTCGCAACCCACCAAAGTCAAGTCATTGGTATAGTTGCCCATGTTGGTGTTGACACCCAGAGGTGAACTGCCAATAAATTCTGTGGTGCCCAGATTGACACGATAGGTGGCGATTCCGTTCTGATCCTCCACCACCACTGTCAACTGACCATCAGGACTGCTGAAACTCTTCTCAGTCGCCCAAGCCGACGACCAAACGCTTGCCAGCGCAAGCATGCTCAAGATAATCTTCTTCATATACTGTAAAGTTTAGTGTTTAGTTTGCAATGTTGAGAGTTTAATGTTGACAGAATTGCCCATCGCATGGACAGGGTGCAAAGTTAAGCATTTTTAGCGGAATATCCAACCTTCCTTGTTGCATTTCTTTTCAAACATGTATCAAATCAACCACAAAGACAATGAGCCGGTACCCCCAAGGCGTTGAGGCGGTAGCTCGATGGCGTTGAGGCGGTAGCTCGATGGCGTTGAAGCAGAGGCAATATAAAAAAGGCAAGGACGCAATGTCCTTGCCCTATTCACTTCTTCTGTTCACTTCTTCCAAAAGCGGCTCGTAATGTCTTCCCACGCATCGTTGTGGGTGTTCTTGTAGAGCCGTTGGTTGGTCGTAGGCTTGTTCAGTGGACCAAGGTGCTGGAGATAAGGACCAATCTTGATGTAGTCGAAGTCATCCTTGTTCACCTCGGGCGAAAGGCGCATTCTGCCACTATACCACGCCACCTTCAGGTGTGGGTATTCCTCATGGATGTACTGTGCCAATCTGTTGATTCGACGAGGTTCGGCATCGCCACCCATGAAGGAGATGCAGGTGATGTTCTTGCCGTTCTTCTTGACGAAGTCATCGATGGCATCAGTAGTGAGAGGCATGCCAATGTCCTCCCACAGATAAGAACTGTGGCAACCAGGACAATGGCATGGGCACCCCGATATGTTGATGGCAAGTGTCACCTCATCGGGTATCTCTTGAAACACGATGTCGCTATTGACGTACTTGAGCATGATGTTCTTATGCACTTGCATGTGCGTAGTATCTGCGTGCAGCCTCTTCCTGACGTGGCTGTGAGAAGTTGCTGACGCGCTTCAGGTAACCAATGATGCGAGTCATGTAGTCGATGTTTTTGCTACCACACTTGGGACACTCGTGCAGATAACGCTTGTCGATGTGACCGCAGTCGTTGCACACAGTGTTTGGAATGTTGAACGTGAAGTAGTTGCAACCTTCCTGTGCAGCCACCTTCAGAAGCTGGGCGTACTGCTGTTTGGAGAGGTGCTCTTCGAGGTTCATGTGCAGCGCCGAACCACCTGTGAGGTGCTCGATGTAAGGTGCGCCGTGCAGCTTGAACTTGTCGATGATGGAGAGGCTCTGGTCTTCCACCACGTAGAAGTAAGAGTTGTAGCAGTCGCGTGGCACGAAGTAACCATCTTCACGATCCCACTTGGCGTGCTTCACACCCACGTTCTCGGCAGGAATCATCTCGCAGTTGAACATCACGTCCTTCGTGCGATACTGCTTGTTGTACTTCTCGATGAGACCCAAAATGCCCTGCACGAACTTCTTGTACTCATCATTGGGCGTAATCTTCAGACCCATGAACTCTGCGGCCTCCACAAGTCCGTTGATGCCGATGGTCAGATACTGACGACCGATGTTGATGTAGCCCGCGTCAAAAAGTGGCAACATGCCATGCTCCTGCAAATCCTTCAGATTCTCGTTGTAAGCGAGCTGTACCTTGTGGCAGAGGTCAATCACCTTGCCGAGCTCTTCGAGATAGTCCTTGCCGTCGTTCACGGCACGCTGGATGCAACGGTTCAGGTTGATAGTGAGCACAGACTTTGAACCAGTGGACACACCACCAGCACCAAGCGTGTAGGAGAAACCGTTGTCCGTAATCTCATTGCGCAGACGGCAGCAAGAAGAGAGCGAGTCGGCGTTGTTGCTCATGTAGGTGAAGAAAGAGTGTCCTTCGGCATACATCTCTGCTGTGAAGTCGCCCCATTCCTCATCCTTGGGTTCGCCGTTCTCATCGGTCAGGAGCGCCATCGTCTCCACAGGGAAGGTGAGCAGGGTTCTGGTTCTCTCGCGGTTGAACCACTTCATGAAACGCTTCTGCAACCAAGAAAGGCCGTCCCAGTCCGGCTTTGAACCATCGGGGAAATAGAACTCGCCAAAGATGGACTGGAAGTAGTAGCGGTCGTAGTAAGCCACATTCCAGAACACAGCCTGATAGTTGCGTGCACCTGTGGGCTGATTGAGCGAATAGACAATCTGCTCGAAGTAGTCAGTGATGACCTTATCGATGGTGCGCTTCTTCAGACTCAGGTCGGCCTGCTCGTCAGCACGCTTCCAATAGTCAGTACCATACTCCTTACCAATAAAGTAGTTCATGTACATGAGGAACTCAGGTGTGGCGCAGGCGCCAGAGAGCATAGAGCTGACCATGAACACCATGTTGATGAATCCGCCTGCAAACGACTTCAGGTTAGTGGGAGCAGTCGAGTTGCCACCAATCGATGTGGTGCCACCAATGAGCCAAGGATACATAGTGATGGAAGCACAGTAGTTGGCCAATGAGGTCTCGTCGTTCTTGTAGATGTAGTGGTGAGTCAACTTGTCGATATACTCGTCAGCCAATTCCTTTCCATACATCTTCTTGATGCGGTCAGTCAGCAGACGACGGTTCAGACGGATGAAGTTGGACTTGGGCAACTCGCCGATAAGGGTGGCGATGTTCTTGTGCTCCACATTAGCATTGGCATCATACTTCGAACCTGTCGCAGCGTTCACACTCTCACAATAGTCACTCAAGAACTGCAACTTCGACAAGGTTTCACGATCCTCACTGTGTGCCTGACGGTAGAGCATGAATGACTTCGCCACATTGTAGTGCCCCTCCTGCATCAACGCCAACTCCACCTGGTTCTGGATGTCCTCCACCTTGATGTCATCATGAATGTCCAGACGGCTCAGAATCTTCGAGATGGTAGCCAAGTCCGTTGGTTCGTCCACACTGTCGAACGCCTTCACAATCGCGTTCATGATTTTGTCGAGCGAGAATTGGTCTTTTGACCCGTCACGCTTGGTAATGGTAAAATTCTTAATTTCCATTTTGTATCGTTATATTTTTAATATATTATATATATGTGTAACATTTTTGGACAACTTTTTGGATTTCTCCCTTCTATATCTTCTCCACTTAATTCTTTATAATTAGCTCATTTATAACAAGTAAGCATTTTCTATCCGATAAAAAAGTTTCCCGTTTTGGAAAACTTTTTGAAAAACGCTTTGAGAAAAGTTTCCCGTTTTGGTGAACTTTTTCGTTTGCAAAGATAGGAAAAATATCTCAATACGGACATCATAAATTGCAAGAAATTTTCAAAAAAATGAAATTTTTCTCTTTTGCCACTCTCTTTCCCTTGCTTTTGTCATTTTACCCCCTTATTCTTGTTCTTTCTTTCCATCCAGCGAACGTTCCTTTTCCTCTTTTTTGATTTTTGGAAGCGATTTCTTGTGAGGAATGTTGAAAAGTCGTACCTTTGTGGCAGAATTACTAAAAACCCGAAAAAGCCATGATGGAAATTATCTTTGTGGTGGTAGTGGTCATCCTTGCCATCATCGTAGTAAAATGGTACATCAGTACACAGCGTGAACTGGTAAACCTGGATGAGAAATGTAATAATGCGCTCAGCCAGATTGAGGTGCAGCTCAATTCTCGCTGGGATGCTCTTTTGGCCTTAGCCAAAGCAACGCAGTCATACGCCAAGCATGAGGGCGAGGTGTTGGTCAACACCATTTCGGCTCGTCGCACGACAGAGGTGAAGACTGCTGCCGACGTGAATGCCCAGCAAGATGCCTACTCTGAGATGTTGGGGCGTCTGATGGCTGTGAATGAGGCTTATCCAGAACTGAAGGCTTCAGGATTGTATGCCAAGACCATGAACAGCATCGACGAGTATGAAGAAGACGTGCGTATGGCTCGTATGATTTATAATGATACGGCTACTCGCATGAACAAATACGTACGTCAGTGGCCTACCAGCTTTGTGGCAGGTCAACTTCGTTTCCAAGTGAAGGAATACCTGAAGATTGACAGCAAGGAGAAGAAGGCTATGCCTGATATGTTCACGGAATAAAGTGTATGAGAAAGCTAAGACATATCTTATTATGCCTTTTCTGCGCATGTGCGTTCCTGCCTGCCATTGCCCAGCATGAAATCGATTCGATTTTTTTGCTGGTCAGGTTGCAGGACGATGGCAGTGCGCGTGTGACGGAACGACGTGATGCCCGCATGAGCGAACAGGGTACGGAGGGCTTCATCACATTCAACAACATGGGTGACATCGAGGTGACTGACATCGAGGTGAGTGACGATGAACAGGATTCGACCTTTGTGGTGGAAGAGGAATGGGATATAAACCGTAGTCGAGCAGAAAAGACGGGTCGTTGCGGCTATCATCACACGGATGAAGGTGTGGAACTCTGTTGGGGTATTGGTCGTGCAGGCAATCGCACGTACTACATCAGATATACGCTCACAAACCTCGTGAAGTCTTATGACGACTACGACGGCTTCTGTCATTCGTTCTACGAAGCGGCCAACACGCCAGCGAAATATATCATGATGACCATCAGTCTGCCAGGTGACTCGCTCACAAAGCAGAACACACGCATCTGGACTTTTGGCTACGATGGTTGGAAAGGCCATGCTGGCGACTTTGTCTTTGCACAAACAGACGGCCCCGTTCGCAATGGCGATGCCATCATCGCTTTGGTGGAATTTGAAAAGGGTTTGTTGCATCCAGTTGTCAAGAAGGAAGGCACGTTCAAGGAACTGGTGAAGCGTCCTGCTTTAGCCAATAGCGCATACGATATTGATGTAGCGATGGGCGACACTTTGCAAGGCACCGCACGCAGTTCGCTGATGGGTGGCGAAATGGGCTCAGGACATCATGATGCCTTCATGATGCCTTCCGCTGATGGTGGTGGAGGATTCAACTGGGGACTCATTAGTGGTTTCCTCGTCATCATTGGACTCATCGGTTGGGCGGCCAAAGGACCTGTCATGTCTGACATTGCCTTCAAGAAGCGTCAGAAGAAGAGATTTGCGGCTCTGACAGAGATGATGGATGGCAAGAAGTGGGAAGAAATACCTTATTGGCGTAAACTCCCCATGGAAGGCAACCTTCTGGATTCCAGTGCGGTATTGGCTGCCGTCAACCAGATACTGCAAGCTTCTCATAATAACCCCATCAAGGGTATTGAGTTCAGTGTGCAACATCTCTATGAGGCATTCATCCTCCGTATGTTCTACAAGGGGGGCATCACTCTCGACTATGATACCGACAAGCACGGCAAGACCCGTCAACTCTTCCGCGTCAAGGAACCCATTTCGCCAGAGAAGCAACCCAAACTTGATGTGACCAAGAACTCCGAGAGCACATATTTCCTCACCAGTGCTCGTCGTCGAGCAGTCGATTCGCTGTACAAGGGTCTCATGCACGATGATGGTGTCCAATACATGTTGCAAGATTTGCTCTATAAGGCTTCAGGCATCGATCACCTGCTGCAACCTGACGAGTTGAGAGTCTATATCAAAGAGAACCTTGAGAAATTGCGTCCGATGGCAGATGCTCTCTATCACATTGCTGAGAGTCGCAAGGAAGATTCTGCTCTGCGCTCCGACGAGGTACAGGAAGTGGTCGGTTTTGTCCGCTATCTGAAGGACTTCTCCTTGGTGAGTGAACGTCACATCGAGGAGGTGAACCTCTGGAAAGAATACCTTGTCTTTGCTTCCTTCTATGGCATTGCCGACCAGGTGCGTAAAGACATGAAGAAGGTGGCACCCGACACCACGAAACTCGACCAGCTCATTCCACCACATCAGGTCATCGAAGACTTCAGACCCATCACGACGGCACTTGCCAGCAGTCTCTATATGGTGCGTCAGTATGAGACCCCCGCAGAGCGTGCAAAGCGCCGTTCCTCCTACAGCAGTAGCAACAGCAGTCCTCGCAGCTACTCCAGCAGTAGCGGTAGCAGTGGGCGTAGCAGTTACTCTGGTGGTGGTGGTCACTCTGGCGGTGGCGGTTCAGGCTTCAGATAAAATAATTCGCCATTACGAAATAATGTCATCACGAAAAAATAAAATATGGAAATACCAATTCCTTCAGGACTCTTCAAAAGCAGTCTCGTTGGCTTGCTGATTCTGGTCGGCGTTTCAGTGGGAATCTTCGTTTTCACTCCTTCGCTTCCTGATTCGATGGTGCCACTCAGCAACTCAGGCGATGTGATTGCAACCATTGCGGCCACAGCTTGCGGTCTGCTTTGCTGTCCTGGCATCCTGTGCTTCTTCATTGAGAAGATACGCTTCCCCATGATCATCATCGTCTCCTTCGTCTTGTTGCTCTTCCTTTCAGCCACTTGCATCGACCATGCTTGGAAGAACCTCAGTTATGCCCTTGCGAAGGACAAGACACCAGAAAAGCATCTTTGTACCATCACCCAAAAAGGAAAAGACGGCAGTTTCGACGAACTCACCTTCCGTCTGAAAGATGGCAAAGAAAAAGAATATACCATCGATTGCTCCTCTGAGGCATGCAGGTTCTATGACTATGTGGAAGAGGGCGATGAGTGCGTGGCCTACATCCTCCAAGGAGGCTTCGGTGTGGATTTCATTATGGATATGCGTGTGAGGTCACGAAAACATTAAAAGAAGAAAAATGGACATACAACTTGATCAGCATTGCCAGATGTTGCTGGCACAGTTTAGAGAACGCCTGCCTCTCTTGGAGAGATTGGCAGATCTGGCACATGAGAAACTGTGCCTCGCCCTGCAAGAAAAGGGCATTTACGTGACTGCTATGGAGTATCGCGTAAAGAAAGAGAAGTCGCTCATCGGCAAACTCGAATTGAAAGGTGGAAAATATCGCGACATAGGGGATATCACCGATCTTGTGGGAATGCGTGTCATCACTTTCTACACTGACGATGTGGATAAGGTTGCCGCCATCGTGAAAAATATCTTTGACATTGACTGGAAAGAATCCGTCGATAAGCGTAGGCAACACAGCCTGAACAGTTTCGGCTACAACTCGCTCCATTACATCTGCCGACTTCCACAAGACCAAGTGGATGACCCGCGTTTGGCCACCATCCCCTTCGAGATGCAGATGCGCACGGCATTGCAACACGTGTGGTCAACCATCGAGCACGACACAGGCTACAAGAGTAATGTGCCCATTTTGCCCGAACACCGTCGCCAGTTCAGTCGTCTGGCAGGTATGCTCGAATTGATTGACGACGAATTCAGCCGTCTGCGCAAGGTGCTGGCTGAGCATCAGCGTCAGGTGCAAGGACTGGTACAATCGGGTAAGCTTGACGAAGTGCCCCTCTCCGCAGACTCCTTCCGCAGTTATCTTGAACTGAAGCCCTTCGATCGTCTGAATCAGCGCATCGCAGCCGTCAATCAGGCAGAGATTGTACCCTCGTCCCTCATGCACTTTCTCCCCCTCATGCAGCATTTCGGCATGACCACCTTGGGGGATGTCCAGCGCTTCATCGACGACAACAGTAACGATGCCTATCAGTTCGCCCTTTCCCAGATTGCCATCACCGACCTTGACATCCTTTCTGAGACTGTCGGCGTGCAGTACCTCTGCTACGTCCATGCCTTGAAAAATGGTGCAGGCTCCGCCGAGATGTGCTACGTTTGCGATATCGTCAATGGCCGTCAGGAAAGCAACAAAGAAATAGCCCTTCTTCTCCTCAAACAAGGTGCGACGATGCCCTTCATGAATCATTGACAAGATAAAAAAATCCATTCGTTTATGCCCATGGTGTAATCATGAAAGTAATTGTCATACTGATTTGTGTGTTTACTCCACTCTTGATTCTGTGGCTCACGTATAAGAGTTCATGGCTCCGCAAGGTGGGAAGTATTATCATTGCCTATATCATTGGGTGCACTTTGGGACTCACGGGCTTGATTCCTGACACGGAGGAAATGCATGCCTTGCAGACCACCATTGCCTCGGTGGCCATTCCCCTTGCCATTCCGTTGTTGCTCCTCTCGGCTGACTTGAAGGCATGGGCGCGGCTGGCACCATCATTCATCAAGAGCACCATCTTCGGACTGCTCGGATGTGCCATTGCCATCACCATCGGCTTCTTGATGTACGGAAAGAGCAATCCCACGCTTTTTGCCCATGTGGGTGGCATGCTCACGGGACTCTACACGGGTGGAAACGCCAACCTCGCCTCATTGAAGATGGCGTTGGGTGTGGACGATGCAACGTATATCCTTACCTCAGCCTACAGCACCGTGCTGAGTGCTGTCTACCTCTTCTTTGTCATCATCTTTGGCAAACGGCTTCTGCGCCTCTTCATGCCCGATTTCAAGGATGACAAGACGATGGAGGACAATACGGTCAAGGTGGAAAACCATGAAGAAGAACTTTTCCTTGGGCTATTCCGGAAGGACAACCTCAAACATTTGGGCATGAGCCTCCTGCTGACCATCGGCATCATCGCTGTGGGAGCCGGCATCGCTTACCTGTTCCCTAAGGATGCCTTCCAAAGTGTCTTCATTCTGGGCATCAGCCTGCTCTCCATTCTGGCCTCGCTCAACAAACGTGTGCGAAGCCTCAAGCGCACCTTCGAAGCTGGCACGTTCTTCATCCTCATTTTCAGCGTGGCTGTGGCATCGCAGGTGAGTCTCAAGACGCTCACAGATGTCAATCCAGACATCTTCCTCTTCATCACCGTCGCCACCCTTGGCTCGCTCTTCTTTCATGTCCTGCTGAGTGCCATCTTCCGCATCGACACAGACACCACGCTCACCACCAGCATTTCGCTTATCTGTTCACCACCTTTTGCTCCTGTGATGGGCAGTGCTCTAAAGAACAAAGCCGTCATTGGACCAGGCATTGCAGTCGGTCTCTTCGGTTATGCCATTGGCACCTACATGGGCTTCGGCCTCGCCAAATTGTTGTTGGCCATTGGGTAGTTTTCCTACTGTCAGTCGCATTTTTCCGTCTGTAGTTCAATTTCGGTTCATCAGAAGAGATTAGGAAATAGTCCACCAAGATTAGGGATTTCCCTATCATTTCATTGTACAAATAGCCCTACCTTTGCCCCGCTTTTGGACAAAGCGAGTCCACAAATCACTTTTTTCAATCATCTAAAACATTTACATTTTCAAATGAACACATTAAATGACAAATCGCAAGTGGCTCCCAACAGGGGATGCTTAGGAAGATGCAACACGCATTAGCGTTGCTGTAATCTTTCGTGTAAGTTGCGTGTTTGCCATTGCCCAAACTGTCGTCTCGGCAGGGAGGACAGCCACCGATGTGTTCTTTGACATTCTGTTACAATCAACCGCTACATGCTGTGGTCAGTTTCGAGATTGTTTCATTATTCACTTATGTAAATGTTTTAATATGCAGTACGTAATTCGAATTGAGAATCTGAAGAACGGCGATGAGGCTACCATCGTGGCCTCTGCCCGTTCGAGTGTTGAAACCTTGTGCCCCAAGATCAAGATGGCACTCAAACTCCCATACGTAGATCATGCTTGTCACCGATTTGTTGCTCGTGGCTTCACCTATGTGGTGGAGGAGCACATGATTTCTGAACCAGAGATTATCTGGGAAAACGACCGAAAGCCTGGTCCCTACCGTTGCAGTGAGAGGATGTCCATCGGGAGAATCTTCACCACTTTGGGTTCCAGCATCAAGTATTATCAAGATGACGGTTGTGTGGGTAGCTACAACATCCGCTGTACTCTTCTGAAACGTGTGGCTTGACACAAGTCGGCATCAAGCCACAACCGTCCTAACGCAGATTGGAGAAGAACGTGGGCGAATCGTCCAGTTCAATCACCTCCAAGTCCTTTATTTCCTGACCATCGATGGTAAACCGCACTAAAGTCCTGACCGGCTGGAAGCCCGACCTTCCAGCCGCTCCAGGATTGATGTGCAAGAGATGCAACTGAACATCGTTTTCCACCTTCAGCAGGTGGGAGTGTCCTGAGATGAAGAGCCGGGGAGGCTTGGCATAGATGGCCTTTCGGATGCTGGCATCATACCGACCCGGATAGCCACCGATATGCTTCATCAGCACCTCCACTTCTTCACATTTCCATCTGTACACCTCTGGAAACCTCAGGCGCATGTCATAATTGTCAATATTTCCATACACAGCACGTAGCGGAGCGATTGCTTCCAGTTTGTCAGCTACTTCCATCGAACCGATGTCACCAGCATGCCAAATCTCGTCACAATCCTTCAGGTACTTCTCATATCGCGCATCCCAATATCCGTGCGTGTCAGAAAGCAATCCTATCCTATGCATAATTTTTTTTCTGAATTTTTTATTTTTTTCTTTTCTATATTCCTCCTACGAGGGGCATTTCCCTACAGCTTAATCAAATGTAATTCAATACGTTGCAAAAGGTTTAATTCACCTTCCCTAATTCTGTTATAGGAAATCCCCTACTGTTTGGGGAATTTCATCTTGATTCCCCCCTCAATAGTCCGTAACTTTGCATCGTCGAAAGATAAAAACAACGACACATTCATAAATACAATATTAATAATAACAATTAAAAACTACACAATTATGAAAAAGATCATCGCAATCGCTCTCGTAGCAATCAGCGCACTCAGTGCAAACGCAAAGAAGGTTGAAACTACTGCTTTCTCCTCAGTGAAAGTGAACGCACCCGTACATCTCGTCATTGTTCCCGGCAGAGAATACTCCGTCAACGTGGTGTCTCGCAACCCAGAATTGGCAACAGCCGTATCATGGAAAGTGAAGGACGGCGTGCTTAACCTCTCAGCCCGCGACCTTGAATCGCTCGAACAGTCAAGAAGCACCGTTGAGGTCATCGTCACCACTCCTAACGCTATCGACTACCAAGTGGGACAAGAAATGAAGACTGTTGCAAGCAGCAAGCACCGCGTCTTCCCACGTCGTCATCACGGACGTCGCTAAACTTCCTCCTCTGGATTCCGCTCCTTCTTCATGTAAGTAGCAATGATGTTCCTCACCATGTATGGATTCTGCACAAACTCAACACGATGGAACGTTCCGCCACTACCCACCAGTTCGATAGCCCCCGTCTTTAGAATCCTTTCGAAGAAGGTCTGATAGAAGTTCACCGTTTCAATTTTGAAGAGTGGTATCTCCGTCATCTTGATGTCGAAGATACCATCTTTTTGTATGAAGCGGTTGTTGGTGATGGCAAACTCCGTCCGATTGCGGATGAAGTAGCCAAAACCAATCAGTCCAATGCCAATCAGACACACTACCATGCATGCACAGAAGAGAGCCAACATGTTGTTGTTGAATCCGTTGTAGTGGGTGTAAGCGATGCAGGCCATCCCAGCCCCACCCATCAGGATGAGCAGAAAGCCCCACGCTGTGTAACGAAAATTGTACGACCAATGCAGCCGTCCCTTAAAAACCACCTGTTCCCCAGGTTCCAAAGTCTTTTCAATGAAATTTGCCATGATTGTTCATTTATTAGGCCACAAAGGTAATGTTTTTCATCGGAATCTCCAAAGAAAAACACATTTTTTCATTTTATATTCCCATAAGACAAACCATCGAATTTAGTCAGCGGAAGGGCTCAAATGCTATCCGTAGTTATCAAAAAACGGTCTTTTCCTCTATTTTTTCGCGAAAAACATACTATTTTGTTCACAAAATGTTTACAAAAGTTGCCTATGCCTCCTTTACTTCATAAATTTGCATCGGAAAATCAAACCGAAGTGATTTTCTCTCCGAAACCGATAGATTTCTTAAATTCATTTCATATTCATTGGGGCTTCCCTCTCGTCGTGGTGACGGGAGGGAAGTTTTTTGTGGGCGATCACAGACTGTGTGAGTGATTATTCAATCACGATGCGTTCCAGCACAATACCAGGGTCGAGCGGACAGAGTGTCAACTGATGCTTTCCTTGTGCAAGGTTAGGCAATGTGAGTGTCTGCTTGTTCATGCGTGTTGTTTCCCATTCAAAGTTTTGGTCGTGCGACATCTGCACAACGAAACGGCTGGCTTCATTCACATTCATCGTCTGCAATTCCTTGCCATCAAGAAGAATCTTGAGTCGCTGACCACGTCCATCGTTGAAGGGGAAGTTGGTGGCGAGTATAAGGGTCACAGCAGCATTCTCCTTGGCCTCTGAGGCATTGAAATCAAAGTCAATCGAAGCACCTTCCGTACTCTTCGTATAAGGGAAGAGCGCCACACCGGCCTTCCAAATGCCGAGATCGGGCACCACCTGCCACTTCGCCTCTTGGGCATCCTTCTTGCTGACAAACTCGTCAGCCTCCAGGATGGCGATGACCTTCTTGGGCACAATCACCAGTTCCTCACCAGCCACAGCATCGGCTTCTTCCACACGTTTCACCTGTGGCATCGTGTTCTGTCTTGGATTGTTCCACGAACGATAGCCTATGTATATCTCATCCATCATGTGGTTCCACTTACCACCTGCAATCTTGTGGTTGTATTCATCACAGAGTTCTGCCGCACGACGGAAACAGAGCTCTACCTTGTCTGCCCATTCGTTGGCACGCACATCATTCCGCTGAGCATAGTAACCATTCATGGCCACAGCATAATACATATTATATAGGTTGCAGAACACGCGCACAGGGTGATAAATCAACTCGTTATACGCATTTCTATTCTGCACAGGCATTAACTCCCTCAGAATTGTGGCTTCACGTTCCAACTGATTGTATTGCTCCACATACTCTTTCCATTCGCCACTCATGAGGTCGAAGGTGCGGGCATCCAACTGCTCTGGAGTGCGGCGATGGGCATATTTACATTGCAGGTTGAGGATGCGAGCAGCCTCCTTGGCGCACTTCTCTCCAAATTGCTGACGGCAGAAACTCTCCGTATAATCCATCAGGTTCGAAGAATTGAATTGTGAAGGATTCCACGCCATCTTGAACCAGAAGTCGATAGGGAACTCCATGGGCTTCAAATCACCCACATTCAGAATCCAAAGCTTGTCAACACCGTATGTATAGGTCAGTTGCAACTGTTCCCACATACGCTGTACCTGCGAGATGTTTTGGAATTTTGAGTTGCGGGGCGCACCCACATAATCCACATGGTAATAAAGACCATAACCGCCAGGATGACGCTTCGAGAAGGCTCCTGTCCCCTTGTTCCATTCTTGCTCAGGCAACACACGCACATTGCCCCAATTGTCGTCACAAAGCAACAGAATCACATCGTCAGGCACGTTCATTCCCTTCTCATAGTATTCCTGCACTTCCTTATAGAGTGCCCACAGCTGAGGGGTTTCCTTTGCGGGCTTTCCAGTAGCCTCCTCGATGAGTTTGCGCTGATTTGTCACGATACGCTCCAAAAGTGCCACATCGGCATGGTCACCCATAGCCTCATCGCCATCGCCACGCATACCGATTGTCACCACATCGTCCGTCTGCTTCATGCGTTCTACACCACCTTTCCAGAACTTATCCAATGTTTCCTGATTCGTGTCGTAGTTCCAGGCGCCATACTCCTTTCGGTGACTCGTCCATTCCTTGTGGGCACGTGCCAAAGGTTCATGGTGACTCGTTCCCATGCACACACCCATGTCATCAGCCGTCTGCATGTTCAGGGGGTCATCGGTATAGAAGGCGGCGTCCCACATAGCTGGCCACATATAGTTGCCTTTCAGACGGAGCACCAACTCAAACACTCTTGCATAGAACTCATGATTATAACCACCATAGTTCTCCTTCACCCAGCCCGTCAGACAGGGAGCCTCATCGTTCAGGAAGATGCCACGATACCTCACAGCAGGCTCGCCATCAGTAAATATTCCTTTTTTAATATATAGCTGTTCATGCTTTTCCACAGGTACGTCAGCCCAGTCATACCACGGGCTCACACCAATCTGCTGACTCAGTTCGTAGATGCCATAGATGGTGCCACGCTTGTCACTACCAGCAATCACCAACTGATTTTTCACCGTTGTGATGATGAATTTCTCTGTCTTGCCCTTCAGTTCCTTGGCATCGATGAGCTTCTTCTTTGCCATCTGGTCGATGACGGCACTCTTTCCTAACGTACCAATCACGATGGGGAAGTCCTTCCTGCCCGTCACCTTTTCCAAGTCCTTCTTCAGGTTGTCAATGGCGATGTGCACACCCTTCCAGTCCTGCTGGTCATACACGATGTCTCCCTTTTGGGCGGTCAGACACATGGCGTCGCCCTGAGGTTGGAATAACACAAACTGCTCCACAGCCAGCGCTGAGACGGCAGTACAAATGCTAATTGCAATGCTTAACAATAACTTTTTCATATCTGTTGGTTTTGATTTGTCGGCAAAGTTACCACCTTTCCCCCACACCCACATTCTCGCGAGTTACTTCTTTTTGCCCTTATGTAACATTTCCCCTAACCGCCCCAAATAAAAGGGCTCGTGACCGTCGCCACAAGCCCCTTTAGAGAAAATATGGAGGCACTAGATTCACACCCCGTGCCCCCCAACTAAAAAACAGAGTTAGTTAATATATACTTATAGGTACTTTTCTTGGTTGCAAAGTTAAAGAAATAGATTCACATAATCACTACGTGTCGATAAAGAAAACGGAGATTAGAACAAAAAATGCGGATAAAGGAACTTTTCGGGTATATTTTGCATCTCTTATTGATGTTCTAATTGCAATTTTTCCCTTTCCTCAACTTCACAAACTCATACCTAACAAGATACTTTTCACTCACTAATGTTTACAAATCTTTTCCTAATCTTTTATATATCAAAAATTACTGCTTGATTCTAAATCATGGCCGATGGTCAGAAACCTCCGCCACCGAAGCCGCCGCCTCCGCCGAAGCCTCCAGCTGGCATACCGCCACCGAAGCCACCGCGAGGCATACCACCGCCACGCATCATGTTACCGCCCATGCCACTCATCATGCTCTGCATGCTCAGACGGCGCACGAACACCTGTGCAGTCTCCACTGGCGTGAGAATCTCGAGGAACTTAGGCAAGAACTCCTTGTCCACCGCAATCTGAGCCTCGCTGGCCGCGAACTGCTTCTGGATAAGCTCGTTTGCCTCCTCGTCCGTCATTTTCTTCACGTCTATTTTCTCAGCGTTTTCGCCATCAGGATTCTCTGCCTTGGCACGGGCATTCTGATAGTCCACATAGAGCAACTTGAACTCATCAGCCTTCTCCTTCTTCAGCTTCAGTTGCTTAGCAAGATTCTCAGCCATGGTGCTGTACATCTGAGCTGAGTTAAACTGGCGATTTCTACCGTTCTGAGCCATCATGGCCACAGAAACAAGCACCATTGCAAGTGCTGTAATGATAATTTTCTTCATGTTCGTCTTCCTTTCATTAGATAGTTTTGTAATATACGATTTTTTAGGTGTTTACAATGGGTAAGACCACCTCCAAAGAAAAAGGTTTAATGGGAAAGGGAAAAATTTCATCACCAAGAACATTCTGTGCAGTTATATTGAAGAGTTGTCACCTTTTGTGACAGTTTGTCACTCTTGTCAGCTCGTTTTGTCAGTTGGTATGTTCTTTGTGGAGGGAGTTGGATGGAAATTCAATTTCATACATTATTAATAAATAAAAACTCAAACGACTATGAACATTCAACCATTGGCAGATAGGGTGCTGGTGCTCCCAAAGCCTGCTGAAGAAAAGACGGTGGGAGGTATCATCATTCCTGACACCGCAAAGGAAAAGCCCCTGCAGGGCGAAGTTGTTGCTTGTGGCAACGGTACGAAGGACGAGGAAATGGTAGTCAAAGTTGGCGACCAAGTTCTCTATGGTAAGTACTCAGGCACTGAACTCGAATATGAAGGTGTGAAGTACCTGATGATGAGACAAAGCGACGTTTTAGCTATTTTGAAATGATTCAAAACGCTAATTTTACATTTACCATTTAACATTTTACTATTATGGCTAAAGAATTGAAATTCAATATTGAGGCTCGTGAACAGCTGAAGAAGGGTGTGGACGAGCTGGCAAATGCAGTGAAGGTGACACTGGGTCCTAAGGGACGTAACGTAATCATCGAAAAGAAGTTTGGTGCTCCTCACATCACGAAGGATGGTGTGACGGTGGCCAAGGAAATTGAGTTGGCTGACGCTTTCCAGAACACGGGTGCCCAGCTGGTAAAGAGTGTGGCATCGAAGACTGGCGATGACGCTGGTGATGGTACCACAACGGCTACTGTGCTGGCTCAGAGCATCGTGGCTACGGGCTTGAAGAACGTGGCTGCTGGTGCTAATCCTATGGACTTGAAGCGTGGTATCGACAAGGCTGTCAGCAAGGTGGTTGAGCACATCAAGAGCCAGAGCGAGCAGGTGGGTGACAACTATGACAAGATTGAGCAGGTTGCCACTGTGTCTGCCAACAACGATGGCGAGATCGGTAAGCTGATTGCTGATGCCATGAAGAAGGTATCGAAAGATGGTGTCATCACGATTGAGGAGGCCAAGAGCCGTGAAACCACTATCGGTGTGGTGGAAGGTATGCAGTTCGACCGTGGTTATCTCAGCCCTTACTTCGTGACGAACACGGAGAAGATGGAGTGTGAGATGGAGAACCCGCTCATCCTTATCTATGACAAGAAGATCAGCAACTTGCAGGAGTTCCTGCCTATCTTGAACCCTGCTGCCCAGACAGGCCGTCCTATCCTCGTGATTGCTGAGGATGTGGAGAGCGAGGCACTCACCACATTGGTGGTGAACCGTCTGCGTGCTCAGTTGAAGATTTGCGCTGTGAAGGCTCCTGGCTTTGGCGACCGCAGAAAGGCTATGTTGGAAGACATCGCTGTATTGACTGGTGGCGTAGTCATCTCTGAGGAGAAGGGCTTGAAGCTGGAACAGGCTACCATCGAGATGCTGGGTTCTGCTGAGAAGGTTACCATCACGAAGGACAACACAACCATCGTAGGTGGCAAGGGTCAGAAGGAGAACATCCAGGATCGTGTGAACCAGATCAAGAACGAAATCAAGAACACCACTTCTGACTACGACAAGGAGAAGCTTCAGGAGCGTCTGGCTAAGCTCTCAGGCGGTGTGGCTGTGCTTTATGTAGGTGCTGCATCTGAAGTGGAGATGAAGGAGAAGAAAGACCGTGTGGATGATGCCCTGTGTGCTACTCGTGCAGCCATCGAAGAGGGTATCGTGCCTGGTGGTGGTGTGGCCTTCATCCGTGCACTCGAATCTCTCGAAGGTATGGAAGGTGACAACGCTGACGAGACCACTGGTATCAACATCGTGAAGCGTGCCATCGAGGAGCCTCTCCGTCAGATTGTGGAGAACGCTGGTCTGGAAGGCTCTGTGGTGGTTGAGAAAGTTCGCAACCAGAAGGGTGACTTCGGCTACAATGCCCGTAAGGACACTTACGAAAACCTCCGTGAGTCTGGTATCATCGACCCAGCTAAGGTTTGCCGTGTAGCCCTTGAGAACGCTGCTTCCATCGCTGGCATGTTCCTGACAACCGAGTGTGTCATCTGCGACGCCAAGGAGGATAAGCCCGAAATGCCAATGGGTGCCCCAGGCATGGGTGGCATGATGTAGAATTGAAAAGTCCAAAAGACTTCAATTTTCAACTCTTAAATTCTAAAAAAGGCTTCAGTACAGAACGTATTGGAGCCTTTTTTGTGTTTTCTTTTGCTGATTCCAATCATTATGCCTATCTTTGCCCCATCATATTAACTGACTGGCTTATGAAGAAGACCTTTATCTTTGTATTGGGAGCGTTGTTCGCACTGATGGCAAACGCTCAGCAGAAAATGACAATCACGGTGTCGAATCCTATCCAGACGGCTCGTGTGGAGATGGTGGAAGTGGATGCAGAAGCCATCCAGAAGAAGTTGGGAACTGACCAGCAATGGAAAGTGACGGATGCCAATCATCAGGAGATTCCCTCTCAAGTCACCTACGATGGTAAACTCATCTTTCAAGTAGGTGTGGCAGGCAAGGGAAAGTCCACTTATTATGCGGAAGCAGGTCAGCCGCAGCAATATGAGGTGAAAGCCAAGGGACGTCTCTTCACGGAGCGTCAGGATGAGTTTGGCTGGGAGAACGACAAGGTGGCTTATCGTGTGTATGGTCACGGTGGGGCTGTGGGGTATGACCTCTTCAACAAAAGCACTTCAGACTTGATGCTCGACTATTGGTATGCCTCTGAGCAGAATCAGGAGATGCGGTCAGTGAGTAAGCAACTGAGCGAACGAGGCTATCAGGATTTGGCCGACCAGGTATATAATGCCTTCTGCTACCATATTGACCACGGGAAGGGAATGGACTGCTACACCGTTGGTCCTACCCTCGGAGGTGGCGCCAATGCCCTTCTGAATAAGGATGGTTCGCTCTTCATGCCACAATGCTACAAGACCTTTGAAATACTGGATAAGGGACCACTCCGTTTCACAGTCCGTTTCACCTATCCTGAACAGGATTTCAATGGGGAGAAGGTGACGGAAACTCGTATCATCAGCCTCGATGCTGGCAGTCACTTCAATCGTGTCATTGTTTCCTATCAAGGACTCACAAAGCCTACCCAGATGGTGGCAGGTACCGTCATTCACAAGAGCAATCCTACGGCTTACGTATTGTCTCCCGAGAATGGTTATTTAGGCTATGAGGACTTGGGCGATGCCTCTGTGTATAATGCTAAATATCGTGATGAACTCGCCAAGCAGATGGGCAAGATTTACATCGGACTTCTCTTCCCCAACAAGGACATCAGCATGACCTATCAGCAACGTGAGAATGGCATTGCGACAGGACACATCCTTGCCTACTGTCAACTCTCAACTGTCAACTCTCAACTAATATATTACTTTGGTTCAGGATGGGACAAGAACCCCTCCACAGAATTCCATTCCCTCACCGATTGGGAGGCACATCTGAGCCAGTCAGCCATGAGTGTGAGGAACCCTTTGAAGGTTGCGCTACGCTAAATGAAAAACGAGAAATGAGAAAATGATGAAGACCTATATAGACATAGCTGGCTGGCAGGTGGATTTGGAGGCCAATCTGTCGAAGGCCAGAACCATCATCACCTTGGGCAAGAACTCCGAGGAGGCTTACAACGTGATTGCTTTGGACGAGGAGACAATTGACCTCTTCCAATGCCAGTTCACACGCACAGCTGAAGGAAACTGGAAGATTCATAATGGCCAATGGCGCACGGACTGTCCCAAGGGAATCCGTTCACGACTTCAACATGCCTGCAACTTGTGCATGGGCAGATGTGTGAACACGCATCCTGCACGCCCCACATACGGATGGCGATTACCCCAATGCCCCACCCGACTGAATGGAGTGGAACTTGGTACAGAAGGAGTGGAACTGCATGATGGCGACCACATCGAGATACAAGGCAGAAAGCAACCAATCATGGTCAGAGTCTTTTAGAATCCTCTTGCCCCTTGCTCCTTGCCCCTTATATCTTCTCAAAGATTTCTTCAGGTTTGTCGATGATGGTCTTCGCTCCTTGTTCCACCAAGAAATCTCTGTCACGGAAGCCCCAACTGACAGCAATGCAGGGGAGGTCTGAATTCTTGGCAGTCAACAAGTCCACCTCACTATCGCCAATGTAGATGCACTCCTGCTTCTTGATGGTTTTGCCCTTCAACTGCGAGAGTTGACGGATGGCCTCGTCCACCATATCAGGAGCAGGTTTCCTCTTCACCGTTGGGGTCTCCCCAATCGCCACATCAATCACATCCGCAAAGAATGCCTGGTGCAACTCCTTCACAGCAGGGGCAAGTTTGTTGCTCACGATAGCTGTCAGGTAGCCACGTTTCTTGCACTCCCTCAACATCTTCTCCACCCCTGGATAAGGCGCCGTCTTGTCCATCGCATGCACCACATAATGACTACGGAAGGTCTCAAAGACATGTTCCTTCAACGCCTCATCCGCATCAGGTTTTGCCTGTGCCACACTCCTGTTCACCAAGTTCCTGATGCCATTACCTAAATAACGACGTGTGTCCTCCTTGGGAATAGGTTCCAATCCACTTTCCCTCAAGGCGTATGACACACTGTCATGCAGGTCATCCAACGTGTTCATCAAGGTGCCGTCAAGGTCAAAGATAAGTGCAGACCCCTTTCCCGTTTCCCCTAAAGAGGAAAGGTTGTTACCATGTTCGCTTGTTTTCTCATTGGCTAAGGGTGAGGAGAGGGTCTCTTCCAAGAACCTCAGTTCAGCTTCCAGCATCTCCAATTTCCTCATCCGATAGCCAGCTTTTCTGGCCTCCTCGATGGGACGGGTGTAGAGATAATCAATCTCCATCGGACGTCCAAAATCAAAGTCGAGTTTCATGCTGGGAGAGTAGGGAGTCATGTGGATGGTGTTGTAAATCATCTTGTCGGCAAAGGTTTCGTCGATATGCGTCACGCCACAAGCCTGTGCCGCCTCAATCACCTCCATCATCTGGTCTTTGATGAGTTGCAGGGTGTTTGGGTTCTGCAAAAGGAGGTTCGTCTGCGTGTTGAGTGCCACTGTCATACCATTGAAAGGCATATTCCACACGGCCTTCTTCCACCGAGCCTCCAAATACTCCACTTCGTTGGCATCCACACCAGCCTCCCGGAAGTCAGCCACCACCTGATTCATCTTCTCCTGACTCTTGCACGAGTAGTTGCCGATGTTGATGTAGCCATAGCACTGATGATTCACCTTGCCTGGCTCTGTCTTCGCACTACAAATGAAAGCCAGTCCTGCTGCCAACTGCACCCCAGGGAACATCTTCTGCACATCCTCCTCCACACCGATGCCGTTCTGAATCAGCACCACCAGCGTGTCCTCCTTCAGCAGAGGTGGCAACAAGTCAGGCAACAGGCGGTTGTTCCACGTCTTCAGTCCAACCAACACAACATCACACTTGGGCATGTCACCAGCATTGCCGTATGCATTCACATGCTCCAGATGAAAGCTCCCATCGCAAGAATCCACCTGCAAACCATGCGCCTTCACCCATTCAAAATCACTATGGGAAAGGAAATGCACATCCTTTCCCGCACGTGCCAACTTGGCTCCATAATAGCCACCAATGGCACCCATTCCAATCACACCGTATCTCATGTTTCTTTCTTTTTCTCTAAGAGTCTTTCATCCGTTCTGTTCAGTCGAAGCTTCCCGATACCCTTTGTTGAGGTCGAGCAAGTGGAAGTTGTGTTGCCTCTGTTTCTCTCCTGGGGGGATGGTCATGTAGTCACCGTACTTCTGCGTGAGGTAGGCATCAGGATGTTCGGCACCAAACACGGTCTTGCCCTCGAAGAGGATGGGAGTGGGTGTGCCTAAGATGGAGCGAGGCATGATGCCTTTGCGACCGTCATCGTGGTCCACCACCCAGTCTGATGTGTCGAAGTCGTAGGCCTTCTGCATACGCCGCATCTTTTCCTGCACTTCCTCGAGGGTGTAGAACTTGCGACACAGGAGGGGAATCCATGAGGAGGGGCCATGTCCGTGTCGATAGGGGTCACGATAGAGGAAGTACTGCACTTTCTTCAGGTAGAAGTAACGGGCAAAGTGGAGACGCTGAAGGATGGGATTGGAGGTCATTCCGTCCAAGGGGAACACATCGATGTAGATGCCGCCAAGATATTTCAGATGCATGCGCTCGATGAGCGTGGTGCTGGCATCCTGCACTTTTGCGAATGGGAGGGGATAGGTCTTGTCCGTCTCATAACTGACCACCTCGAAGGGGGTGGGCATCCATTCGTGGGCATGTGCCATCAGGAGGTCATAGTCCTTACGAGGCATAGCGATGTCGAGGTCGTCGTCCCAGGGGATGAAACCCTTATGCCGCATGGCTCCCAACAAAGTGCCGGCTATGATGTAATAGCGCAGCCCATGCTCCTCACACACCTGATGGACAGCCATCAGGATGTCGAGGATGCGGAGTTGGAGAGGACGGATGTCGTATTTCATACGAAATAATGTAAAATGTAAAATGTTAATTGTAAAATGTTAAATGTTGGATGTAGCGGTTACATTTGCCATTTTACTTTCAACATCTCTAAAGTCTTCCACCGTGTCCACTTCCATCGAGTAGAGGTCGGTGGTGTCTTCGATGTAGAACGTGTGGCCTTGGGGAATGAGGCGTTCGAAAGCACGTTCGTAGAAGATGTTGTCGAGACCTTCCTGCTCAATCATCACCTCCAGTTCCTTGTAGAGGGCTTGGGTGTAGGAGGGTGACATGCGTTCGATGCCGATGGACTCGCCGATGGCGTCGGCAATGGCACAGGTCTTGCTGATTTCCTTCACACGTCCCTCAGCGTCAGGCACAATCTTCATCTCTTCCTCCCCCAAGGGATGGTTGTTGAGGGCAAGGATGTCGGCATGCTGGGATGCGAGGAGTCGTCCCACAATCTGGGGGTCGTAGAGGATGTCGCTGTCCAGAAGCAGCATCTCCTGCCCCTCCACTTCGGGTCGAGCCAGCCAGAGGGAGTAGATGTTGTTGGTGGAGGCATATCTCTCATTATATATATATGTAATAGAGAGGTCCTTGTAGTGAGTGCCCAAGAACTCCTCAATCTGCTCGTGCAGATAGCCCGTCACCACCACAAACTCCCTGATGCCGTTCTGGATGAGTCCGTCGAACGAGCGTTGCAGGAAGCATCTGTCGCCAATCTTCAACAGGCACTTGGGACAGTTGTCGGTGAGTGGACGCAAACGTGAGGCGGTGCCTGCCGCCAGAATCACTGCTTTCATCGAGGAAGTTGAGAGTTTAGAGTTAAGAGTTTTGGGTGGCTATGCGTTTGATGGTGTCGCACACCACTTGTGTCTGTTCTGGTCTGCCCAGGGTGATACGCAGACAGGACTCCAAGCCTGGGTCGCCCATGAACTTGATTTTGTACTCCTGTTCAGCCAGAGCCTTCTGAAGGCGCTCCTTGATTTCGATGGGGTATTTGATAAGGATGAAGTTGGCCACACTCTTATAGACCTTGAAGCCAGGCATGTTGCCCAGTTCCTTCTTGTAGAGCTGGCGTCCCCAATCCATCTGCTCAGCCACCTTGCGGTAGTGCGCATCGCTGTCGAGAGCTGCCAGAGCCACATCCTCAGAGAAGCGGTTATAGCCCAGGTACTTGTTGACGTAGCTGAGGAACTGGTCGTGTCCCTTGCCGATGAAGCCGAAGCCGCAACGCAGACCTGGGAGTCCGTAGAACTTAGAGAGCGTGCGTGAGATGATGAGGTTGGAGTATTTGTTCACCAAGGGGGCGATGTAGTCCACGTCCGAGGTGATGAAGCTGGCGTATGCCTCATCCACAAGCACCATCGTGTCGGAGGGGATGCTCTCCATGATGCGTCCAATCTCCTCGCTGCTCAGACTGTTGCCCGTGGGGTTGTTGGGCGATGCCAAGAGCAACATGCGTGGATGCACACGGTTGGTGTAGGCGATGACCTCATCCACGTCGTAGGCGAAGGTGTCCTCCTGCTCATGCAGGGGATACATCTCGAACACGCCGTCGCATTCGCTCGCCACACGGTTGTAGTACCACCACGAGAACTCAGGAATGAGGATTTTCTTGTTGTCGCCCTTGGTCAGGAAGTAGTGGATGGAATTCTTCAGGATGTCCTCACCACCGTAGGCCAACAGCACCTGTTCCTCTGGCACTCCGTAAATCTCGCTCAAGCGCACACTAATCACACTCTTCTTCCCCTGGTCATAGATGCGTGTGTAGAAGCACAACGTCTTGGGGTCGAAGTTCTGGATGGCGTCCTTCACTTTCTGTGAAGGCTCAAAATTAAATTCGTTTCTGTCAAGAAAATTCATATTGTCTTACTGTCTAATTTTCACATATATGTCCATCAGCTGTCTGGCCAAGCGGGTGGGGTCGAAGGTCTCGCTGGCATATTTTCTGGCTCCCTCGATGGTCTGCTGACGCAGTTCCGTATCGGTCAGGAGTTTCACCATCTTGTCGCAGATGTCTTCAGGGCTGTTGGGGTCGGCCTTCTGAGCCCACGGTCCTCCTGCTTCGGGCAGACTGCTCACATTGCTCGTCACCACAGGACATCCACAGAGTTGCGCCTCCACCACTGGCAGTCCGAAGCCTTCATAGAACGAGGGGTAGATGAAGAGCTGCGCATTGGTGTAGAGACGTTGCAGCTCGCTGGTGCCCACCATCTCTGGCCACACAAACAGGTCGTCCATGCCTCGCTCCGTGATGTATTCCCTCACCTTCTGACGATAGGAACCACCTCCGCCAGCCACCACCAGCTTCATCTGCAGGTCCTTCGGCATCAGTTCCATCGCCTTCACCACACCCAGGAGGTTCTTTCTCGAATTGATGCTGCCCACGTAGAGCATGTAGGGTTGTGTGTCCGACTTCTCGATGGGCTTGTAGTAGATGGGGTTCACAGGCTGATACACCACGGTCACTTTCCTCTCGGGCACATTGTAGAACTCCAGCACATCCCGTTTCGTGCACTCGCTGATGCAGATGATTTGGTCGGCATGGTTGCAGGCATACTGCCACTTCATGTCGTATATCTTGCGGTCGTGCCAGTGATACATGTCGGGGAAGGTTCTGAACGCCACATCATGAATCGTCACCACCGATGCGATGCCCGAATGGAAGAGTCCCACAGGCATCTCGTTGCTCAGTCCGTGGAACACCTCGATGCCGTCACGCTTCATGTCGTTCACCAACCCATACGTCCTCCAGGCTCCTCCTCTCATCACGCCCTTGGGGGTCACCGTGTGGCAGTTCTTCTTGCCCAGATACGGCAACGTCGCCCCATTCAGCCTCATCTTGGGGGTGTAGAGCCAATACTCATTGTCAGGAAACTCAGCTGTCAGGATGTCAATCGTTGTTCGGCTGTGGTTCCCTAACCCCGTAAAGTTGTTGTAGAGACGCTTGGCGTCGAAACCAATTCGCATATCACTTCTTATACAACACCGGATTCGTGTCTGGGTCGTTGTACATTTTCATTTGCTTATAGACCTTCATGTACTTCCTGCCCGCCTCGATGTCCTCAATCAGCTGGTCAATCGCCGTCGAGAGGTCCTTGCGCTGTTCGAGCAGCACGTCCAGCTTCTTCTGACAGGTCGCCTTGTGTTCAGCCGTTGCGTCAGCACGCTCCACCTGCTCCTTCATGTGGTAAATCTTCAGCGCCAGGATGGACAGTCTGTCCACAGCCCATGCAGGGCTCTCCGTGTTGATGGTCGCATCAGCCCTGACAGCCACATCCTTATACTTCGTCCAAAAGTACGAGTCAATCTTCTCCACCAAATCGGTTCTGTCCTGATTGCTCTTGTCGATGCGACGTTTCAGCACCAGCGCCTCCTTGGGGTCAATCTGAGGGTCACGGATGATGTCCTCAAAATGCCACTGCACCGTGTCAATCCAATTCTTGGTGTAGAGGTCATGCTCGATTGTTCCCACTTCGTATGGATTGGCTATCGGCTGGTCGATGTTATCATGCACATGATAGTCGTCGATGGCCTGCTCAAAAATGGGGTATGCACGTTCCGTAAAAAGCATAAAATCATCATTTAATGTTAAAAATCGCCACAAATGTAAAGATTTCTGACGAATTGTACAACTAAATAATCCAAAAACGCTAACTTTGCCACCAGATTTGACAAAAAAACATAGCCCCAACCTTTCCCAAGCGCATTGCAGGTTGATTCCGAAGTCGATGCCCAAGTTGAAAGCGGAGGGGCTTTTTCATGAAAAGAAGTATGAAAATACTCGTCACAGGAGCAAGTGGTTTCATTGGCAGTTTTCTATGCGAAGAAGGACTGAAACGAGGCATGGAGACATGGGCTGGCATGCGGGAACATTCGAGCCGTCGTTGGCTGAAGGACGAACGGCTGCATTTCGCCACGCTCGACATGACCAATGCCGAACGTCTGCACACACAACTGGCTGAATACAAGCAGCAGGTGGGCAGATGGGATGTCATCATCCATGCGGCAGGAGCCACCAAATGTCTGCGGAGAGAAGACTTCGACCTCCACAACTTCCAATGCACCAAGAACCTCGTCGGGACGCTCCAGGCCTTGGACATGCTCCCCCAGCAGTTCCTCTACATCAGCAGCCTCAGCGTGTTAGGTCCCATCCGAGAAGCCCAGAACGCCGATGGCACCTACAACGACATGCTCTCCTCCGACACCCCTCAACCCAACACCGCCTACGGAGAAAGCAAGGTGAAGAGCGAACAGTTCCTGAAAGAGTTCGCATCCGAACAGCCACAATCCATTCCTAATTCCTCATTCCTAATTCCTCATTTCTGCTACACCATCTTCCGTCCCACAGGCGTCTATGGCCCTCGTGAGAAGGACTACTTCATCATGGCGAAGTCCATCAAGCAGCACATCGATTTCGGGGCAGGATTCCAGAAGCAAGTGCTGACGTTCATCTATGTCAGAGACCTCGTCAGTGCCGTCTTCTCAGCCATTGGCAAGGCCGACGTGGCCAACGGCAAAACCTATCTCGTCAGCGACGGCAGAAACTACTCCAGCCGTGCCTTCAGCGACCTGATTCAGAAGGAGTTGGGCGTCAAGCACGTGTTCCATTTCACGGCTCCCCTGTGGCTGCTCAAAGTCATCTGCACCCTCTCCGAAATCGCCTCCCGACTCACCCATCAGGCCAGCACCCTCAATGTCGACAAATATCGCATCATGCGGCAACGCAACTGGCAATGCGACATCAGCCCCCTGCGCCAAGACCTCGGCTACGAACCCCAATGGCCACTCGAACGGGGCGTGCGTGCGTGCGTGAGTTGGTACAAGGAAAACAAATGGCTGTGATAGTTGAGAGTTGACAGTTGAGAGTTGACAGTTGATGGGTAGGACAAAAAGTCAGTAGGTTGTCAGTAGGTTGTCAGCTGGAAAGTTTAAGGGAGATTAAATGCCCTGGGCGAAGGTTTAACAGAGTATAAAAGCATTGACAAAGTGGCAGTTAGGCATCACAGTTGCCTGAATAGTAGGCAGAGCACGGAAAGCTCAGAGACATCCTCTCGAAGGCCAACCAAGCTCCAAAATAGAATATGTTTAACTAAAATAACTAAGGAGGACAAAACTATGATGCCTACAGTTTATTCAACACGCAACCAGGGATGGATTCCCTCTCTGTTCAACGATTTCTTCGACGACAACTGGATGCCAACCATCAAATATCAGGGCACTACACCAGCCATCAACGTATCGGAAAACAAGACTGAGTACAAGGTCGAAGTGGCCGCTCCAGGCATGACCAAGGACGACTTCAAGATTCAGCTGACCAACGATGGCGACATTGTCATCAGCATGGAGAAGAAGAACGAAAACAAAGAAGGTGGCGACAAGAAGACCTACCTCCGCAGGGAGTTCAGCTACAGCAAGTTCGAACAGCGCTTCTCACTCCCAGACAACGTAGAGAAGACCAAGATTGCCGCCAACATGGCCGACGGAGTCCTGACCATCGACATCCCCAAGAAGTCCGAGGAAGAGAAGGCCAAAGAGACGCTGAACATCGAAATCAAATAAGATTCATAGGAGCAAGGAGCAAGAGGTTACCTTGCCCACACAAAAAAGGAAGGCTGCACACTGCAACCTTCCCTTTTTTTGTTTAGCTTCGTAGTACCTCTGATGTACCTCCGATGCATCTCCGATGTACCTCTGAATTATGTACGATACATCTTCGTTTGTTGTTCGGTTGTTATCCATTTATATATCGAACAACAATTGGATAACAAACGGACAACAATTGGACAACAACTGGAAAAGAATGGGAGGCAACCTTACGGTAACCTCAGGGTACTCTTAGGGCACTTATGAAGCGATGGAATGTGCTTTTATACGAACACAAATCTCTCAAATCTGCACGAATGATCCGTGTCAATGTGTGTTATTGGCTGCACTAAACGCTCTAAGTTGGGAGAGGAAAGAAAGAGAACTTTTGAGACGATTGAGTGCGCAAATCAATGGTGTAAGGTGTGCTTTTTTGTATCTTGATGGAAAAAATCCTCTAAAAGTTTGCGTGTTCCATTTTTATTCACTTACTTTGCCAACAAGAAAAGATTATCCGTATGAGCACCAAGACAATGACAAAGATGATAGCTGAGTATTTCAAGACACAGCCCGTCTTGAAAGCATGGCTGTTTGGCTCCTATTCAAGAGGTGAGGAAAAGCCAGACAGCGATGTGGACATACTGGTTGAATATGACCGTTCGCAAAGAATTGGTCTGTTCAAAATATCGGCAATGCATCTGGCCTTAGAGAAAATGTTAGGAAGGAATGTGGATTTGGTGGATGAGGAGACGCTTTTCCCGTGGGTAAGCAACTATGTGAACAAAGAAAAGGAACTGATCTATGAGAGAGCCTCTTAGAGACAAAAGCAGGCTTCTTCACATACAAGATGCCATTAAAAC
>CAJOGQ010000009.1 GCA_905234125.1 uncultured Bacteroidaceae bacterium
GTTAAGTTTTTTTAACCCTTTTTCATTTTGTTGCATGACTCTTGCATTTTTTGAAAAATGAATCCCAAAAAATCGGGAACATAATGAAGAGTTTTGAGCTATAGTTTTGGAAGTATGAAGGGGTATTTTGAAACTATGCCCTACTGTCTAAATTGGGTGTTTTTGTGCCTAAAAGCTTAAAACTGCTAAAGTTTGTGTTTTTTTACATTTTTAGCACGTTTGGAGCAGATTTTTAATATATTTGAAAAAGATGAGCGACATATTTCTCATAGAGGAAGCAAAACTCCTCGATTTCTCGATTTCTCGATTCTCGATTGACGGACGTTTTTGCGGGAAAGGCGCTACACTAAATGATAAATGATAAATGAGAAAGGGCGTCAGCTGGTCTTGCGCCGATACTCTGCCACGCGCATCTGGTAGGTGGCGCAGGCTGTGACCATCTGGCTCTGGGCTTGGGTGTAGAGGGTGATGGCATCGAGCAGGTCGGTCATGGTGGTGGTGCCTGCGCTGTAGAAGATGTGTTGCATGCGGAGGTTTTCTTTGGCCGATTCTACTGAAGCTTTGGCGATGTCGATTTGCTTGTAAGCCTCTTCGAGATTGTTCCATGCCGACTGGATGTCGATGGCCAGTTTCTCCTGAGCCTCCATGCGGTCATTTTCAGCTTGCAGACGTTGGAGCTTGGCTTTCTTGATGGCATGACTGCCTCCCCACCAGTCGCTGATGGGCACGGAGAGGGTGGCGAAAACTATACCGTTGGTGTTGTCGTGGCTGTCGATGGTGTAATAGAAGCCATTCACCCCCACGGCTAAGGAGGGCAATAACTTGCCTCGTTCCATCTTCACATTCAGACGTTGCGCCTCTTCGTTCTTCTGCGAGAGTGCCAGTTCCTCACGGTTCTGTACGGATTCGTCCTTGTCTTTCAGATAGGTGAGGGGCAAGGAGCAAGGAGCAAGGGACGGGGCTTCAATGTCGCAGTCGCCCTCCGCAATCCCTGCTGTTTGTGCCAAAAGCATTTTCACGATGCAGATGCCGTTCTCCAGTTCGAGACGGTTGGAGGCAATCTCTTGTTGTTTCAGTTCCACTCGCAGAAGGTCGTTGTGGGTGATGACACCTGCATCGACGTAGTTCTTGGTGAGGCGATGCACCTCGTCGAGCTGTACCGTCACCGAGTCGAGGGTGGCAATGTTGCTTTGCAGGGAGACGAGCTGCCAATAGTACTTCGCCACTTGCAGTTCGACGTTTTTCTCTGTCATCTGGAGTTGCAGCTGGTTCACCTCCTGCTGTAGGGTGGCGAGTTTGTTGCCGTTGATGATTTGTCCACCTTGAAAGAGGGGCTGTATGGCCATCATGCTGCCAACGAATCCCTTCTTCACCAAGGAGATGGGCATCTCATTCTCTCCTGCAGGCATGGAACCTTGGACGAGGTCTTCAAAACCTTGAAAACCGACCGCATTGGCACTCACCTGTGGGAAGAAGTGGGTGTAAGCCTTGGCCTTATCCTCCTTGGCCGACTCCACATTGAGACGGGCATTCTTCAACGTGCGATTGTTCTCCACAGCCTTCTGTTGTAACTGTTGGAGGGTGTATGTCTGCGCTGCGCTAAATGAAAAATGAAAAATGATAAATGATAAACTTATGCAGAACTTTTTCATTGTTTTATCCTTATACTTCAATTCTATTTAGTTGATACTTTCCAATAAACCACAGGGAGCATGGTGACGACCATGATGAGGGAGCCGATGCCACCTGCGAAGATGGTGACACCCACGGGCATCCAGAAGGAGGACTGGGCTATGATCATCGGCACAACACCCACAGCAGTCGTGGCTGTGGTGAGGAAGATGGGCACCATGCGACGCTTGCCGGCTTCGTAGGCTGCCTGACGAACGGCCTTGTTGTATGCTTCGCGGTCAACAGTCCAGTCTCCATGCTCAGCCACATACTTCTTGATCAGGTCGATGGCATGCTCGAAGATGAGAATCTCGTTGCGCATAATCATGCCCATGAGGGTGATGAGTCCGAAGATGGAGGTCAGTCCCAAAGCACGGTTCATCAGTCCGAGGCCGATGAGTGCGCCAGGAATCATCAGGGCTAAGGCCGCCATACAAATCGTGGTGATGCCATATTTCTTGAAGTTGAACAGCAAGAAGAAGAACACGATGACCATTGCGATGGCAATGCCTCCAAAGATCTGTGGCAAGGCTTCGTCGCCATATTCAATCTCGCCGCCCACCTCACAGCGGATGCCCTGTGGCAGCGTGATGTCTTCCTGCATGATGCGTGCAATCTCTTGTTCGACGGGCGCTGTATAGATGCCCTGCACGAACTGAGCCGTCACGGTGATGCAACGCTCGCCACCACGATGCACGATGCGGCTCTCGCTCCATTGAGGAGATACGTTGGCAATCTGACGCAGGGGAACGGTGGTGTTAGTTGAGAGTGGAGAGTTGACAGTTGATAGTTGGGAGGCTGCGGCAGACACCATTGATGTGGGCGACGCAATGCCGAGGTTGGCCACTTCGGAGAAAGTCATGTCGGCATCGTCCTTCACCACAATGGGAAGTTCATAATTACCCTCCCAAATCTGTCCCACACGCAGGTCGCAGGAGGTGGCGCTGAGTGACAATTGCGCTGTGGTGCGAGTGATGCCCAATTGGGCTGAGGTGACGGGGTCGAGCTTCACATTGATGATGGGATATGGCTGGTAGTAGTCGGTATGCACCCACTCCAATTCTGGCATCTTCCGCATGCGCTCCATCAGTCGTTCAGCCACTACATGCAGGGAGTCGAGGTCATCGCCGTAGAAGCGATACTCCAGTTCGTTCACCTCTAAATAGTCCAGTCGCTTGAACTTCACGTAGGCATTGGGGAAGGCCTCGCCCAACATGGGTTGATACTTCTCCAGAAGGCGAAGCGTGGCCTTGTCTGATGTCGTGTTCACGATGAATTGTGCATAGTTCTTTCCTGCCATCTGAGGTGCGTAGGCATCCATGAATCGAGGTGAAGAACACCCCATGAAGCCTGTGATGCCCACCACATCCTCGTCTTGTGCCAGCACATGACGCACAGAGTCGGCAATCACTTCGGTCTCAGCCAATCCCTTGCCATCGGGCAGGAAAATCTCGACAGCCAACTGGTCACGGTCGGCGTAGGGGAAGAGACGTATCTTCAGCGTTGGTGCAATGAGCGTGGAAACCAAGATGACAGCGATGCCCCCAATGATGGTCGTCCACGGATGACGGAACGTCCAGTCGAGCACTCGGTCGTAGGTCTTCTGCACCCACTTTGTGATGGCGTTGCCGCCTGTTTTCACTTTGCCAGGCTTGATGATGCGCACTTCGAGGAAAGGAATCACCGTCACAGCCAAGAAAAGCGACGCCATCAGATTGATGGTAATCGTCCAGGGGAAATCTTCTAAACAGTCGTGGAACATACCCTTCATCGTGATGAGGAAGGGGAAGAAGATGGCGCAGATGCAGATGGTGGCGAGCATCATGGGCATGAAGTACTGCTTGGCAGAATCGATGGCTGCCTGTTTGGGCTCATAACCCTTGTCGAGATACTCCAAATAGCCGTCAATCACCACGATGGAGTTGTCCACCACCATTCCCAACACCACAATCAGCGCCGCCAAAGTCACGATATTCAGTTCGATGCCTGAAAGATACATGATGGACACAGATACAAATGTGCTCAATGGGATGGTGATGGCCGCCACGATGGCTGAACGCAAGGGGAACAGCACCATCATGACGAGGATGATGATAGCCATTGAGATGAGCAGGTCGCGCAGGAAATCGCTCACACTCATGCTCACCACTTTGGGCTTGTCGGCAATGCGTGTGATTTTCACATCCTCAGGCAGTTCTTCGGCTCGGAATGCGTCAAGCACACGTTCCACTTCTTTGCCATACGCCACCACATTGTTGCCTGGTGTCATCTCCATCGACAGCAACACACAAGGATGCCCATCCTGTTCTATTCGGCTCGACATTGGTTCGTATTCCCTGACCACACGCGCCACATCCCTCACACGCGCCACCTTGCCTGTGGCAGGGTCGGAGAAGATGATTTGGTTGGCTATCTCCTCCTCTGAGTTCTCCTGAGTCTCCACATGGATGGGCACCTGTTGGTCATCATCGTCGATGCCGCCACTCAGGGTCGTGATGCCCTGGGCTTGCAGACGGGAGAAGAGCATCTGCTGACCGATGCCGTATGCCTGCAGACGCTGACGGTCGATATAAAGACTGATTTGCTCCTTCTGCTCACCAAACATCTTCACGTTGGCCACAGAGGGGATGCGACGCAGACGGTCGCTTAAATCATCGCTGTATGTTTTTAGTTCACGATAACTGCGCTGGTCGCTCTCGATGGCGATGAGCAATGCGGAGGTGTTGCCGAAGTCGTCGTTCACCACGATGCCCAGCACGCCTGATGGCAATTGCGCCTTGAACGCATTCAGCCCATGCTTGATCTTGCTCCACACCTCGTCTTTGTTGTTCACGTCATCGTTCAGTTTCACCATCACGATGCACATGCCGTTCTGCGAGGTGGTGGTGGTCTTCACACGATTCACCTCGCCAAAGGTGAAGAGGTAACGCTCCAGCGGACGAGCCACCTGTTGCTCCACTTCCTCGCTGGTGGCACCAGGATAGATGGCAACCACCACACCCTGACGAATCGTGGCATGAGGAAACTCATCCTTCGGCATATCCCACATACCAAAGATGCCCAGCACAAACAGGATGCCGATGATGAGCAACGATATTGAGTAGTGTTCCAATGGCCACTTCAGCCATTCCATCTTATTCTTCATAACCCTAAACTCTAAACTCTAAACCCTAAACTATCAACTCTCAACTAATAAATCACTTTTGTTCCCTCACTCAGCTTCTGATACCCTTCAGTCACAATGCGTTGACCAATGCTCAGTCCATTAGTGACAGACACGTAGTTCCCCTGCGTGCCGCCAATCTGCACAGCGCTGCGATGAGCCGTACTGTCTTGAGTGACTGTCCACACAAACAAGCTTCCGTCGGCCTTCTTCTGAATCGACGTCACAGGAATCGACTGGCTACTGAATCCTTGTGAACCATCTGTGACGAATCTCACGCTGGCCACCATGCCAGGCAACAACTTGCGGTCAGCGTTTGCCACATTGATTTTTACATCATACGTGTGTGTGAGCGCATCTGCTTGCACACCTTTCTCTATCGTTCCTCCCTGATAACGCCCATCGATGGCTTCCACCTTGATGCTCGTGGGGGTGTTGGTCGTGATGCCTCCAATTTCAGCCTCAGGCACAGCCACTTTCACCTTCACGGTCGAGATGTCGAGAATGCTCACCACCGCCTGAGAGGGGAGGACAGTCTCTCCTGCACCAATCTGCTTACGTCCGATGATACCGCTCACAGGAGCCGTCAGATGACAATCAGACAGATTCTTCTTGGCCATCTCCAATTGCGACTTGGCTTGCGCCACTTGGCTCTGTGTCTCCACCCACTTTATCTCTGCCAACGCTCGCTGATCGTACAGCTGCTTCATACGTGCATAGGCATCATTCGCCTGTGCCATCTGAGCCTGCGCATTACTGAGCATGTTGCGAGCTTGTGTGTCGTCCATCTCGGCAATCAACTGTCCACGACTCACAGCCTGTCCTTCGTCCACCAACACCCGTTTCACCACGCCCATGCTTGTGAAACTGACTGCAGTGGCCTCGCTTTCCTCCACAACTCCTACGTACGTTTGGGCATTATCCACCATGCCTGGCGACACCACCAGGGTCTTCACTCTTATGGGAGCCTTTGAGGACTCCTCTTTTTGTCCTCCGCATGATGACATCAGAGCCATCACTATGGCGGCAATCCAGATTGTTTGCTTTCTCATTGTTTTCTTGTCTTGTCTGAAATTTTGTGCAAAGTAACAATGTTTTTAGGAGAAAAAGAACAAATAAAACACTTCCATATTGTTCTATTTCTCTTCATTAGGTAGAATATAAGACAAATAGAAATACAAAAAGGAGAAATAAAACAATGCTTTTTCTTCTAAAACACCTACCTTTGCACCACAAACAATCAAATCAGTAATGGAACAATGGAACGAATCGATTTAGCATCCATTCCTCCCAAGGTGGAGGTTGACTATCAGGATAATGCTATTGCGTTGGTCAGCGACATCAAGAAAGTGCGCGAGCTTCAATCTGACACTTTCCTGCTTGACACATACCTTGCCGTGATTGTTCTGAACGGGAGCGGCACCCTCTATGTGGGCGATGAGGAATTTCGGGTGGAAAAGGGTGATGTGTTTGTCAGCAAACCCGCCAACATCCTTGAAAAGTCGATGCTGAGCATGGACTTGGAAATTCGTGGCATCATCGTGTCGAAAGAGATGGTGGAGATGCTAATGAAGGAGGTTCATCTGAATCTGAACTGGGCAGTTCATGTCATGACCGCCAGCCATGATGTGGTGCGTGTGGATGAGGCCGAAATGCGCCGTCTATGCATGTACTACGATCTGCTGAACGACAAACTCAATGCCCCCAACTCCAATCGCAAGAGCGTGTCGTTGAAAGCCCTTTTGGTGGCATTCGTCAATGAGTTCATCGAGGTGATGGAAGAGAACGACCATATCATGTTACGCCCCACCAACTACTCATCTGCCGAGTACATCTTCGAACGTTTCATCCATTTGCTCGAAGACCCCCATCAGCCTTTTGTCAGTGTGAACGAATATGCATCCCTGCTTCATCTCACGCCCAAATACTTCTCTTCGGTCTGCAAGAAGCTGTCTGGCAAGACGGCAAAGGAAATCATCCAAGAGGAAACCATCAAGCAGGCCAAACTCCTCCTCCGCGACAATAGCCTCAGCATCAAGGAGGTGGCCGACCGCCTCAACTTCACCAACCAATCCCACTTCGGCACCTATTTCCATCGCCACACAGGCCTTTCACCACAACAGTTCAGAGGTGAAAAGTAGAAGAAACTATTTGCCTAAAAATCTGGTGTCCAGATAGGATTGGAAGGCATCTTTGTAGAGGTCGCCAATGGGCAGGTAGGTGTTGGCATCCATGATGACGCGGTTTTTGTTCACCTCCTGAATCTTGGTGAGATTGATGATATAGGAGCGATGGATGCGCATGAAGTGGTTGGGCAGGAACTCTGAGATTTTCTTCATAGAAAGGAGGGTGATGATGGGTTTGGACTGGTTGTCCAACCACACCTTCAGATACTCGCTCATGGCCTCGACGTAACGGATGTCGGAGATGCTCACCTTGACTATGCGGGAATCTGTCTTGAGGAAGATGGTGTCGTCGTGGGAGTTGACAGTTGACGGTTGAGAGTTGACAGTTGAGAGTTGAGAGTTGAGAGGTTTTTCTTCTAACCGCTCTCGAAGACGATTGGCAGCCCTTTGGAACTCCTGCAGACCAAAGGGTTTCAGCAGGTAGTCAACAGCGTTGACACGGAAGCCATCGACAGCATATTCGGAATAGGCGGTGGTGAAGACGACGAGGGGAGGGGAGACGAGCGACTTGACGAAATCCATTCCGTTGAGGTCGGGCATGTTGATGTCGCAGAAGATGGCATCGACGGTGTCGTGTTCCATGAACTGACGGGCTTCCAAAGCGCTTTGGCATTGGGAAGCGAGTTCGAGGAACGGAACTTTATTGATGTAGGCGACGAGTTGCTTGAGCGCCAATGGCTCATCGTCGATGGCAAGACAACGGATCATGGATATTTACTATTTTACTATTTACAATCTACAATTTAAGTGGGAGCGTTAACTCCACGGAATAGACATCTGCATCGTCGTGGATGCGGAGTGTGTAGTTGCTGTCGTAGAGCAGGTCAAGACGCTTGCGGACGTTGGCAAGCCCTACACCACCTGACTTCTCTCCTTCTGGGGAATTGGTTGGAACCTCTATTTTCGAGTTGCGGCAAGTGAAACAGAGGTGAGGGGTGAGCGGTGAAGGGTGAGAGATTTCCACTTTTATTTCGATGAACGATTCATGCTGATAGCTGACGCCATGCTTGAAAGCATTCTCGATGAAGGTGATGAGTATGAGTGGAGGTATCTGACGGTCGGGAACTTCTGAAGGCAGGTCGAGCGTAATCTTCACCTTCTCCGTGTAGCGCAGTTGCATCAGCGTGACATAGTGGCTGATGAAGTCGAGTTCGCGAGAGAGTGGCACGCCCTGTTTGTTGCCCTCGTAGAGCACGAAGCGCATCATTTTCGACAACTCCACAATGGTGTCCTTCGCCTGCTCGGGGTCTATATCGACCAGCGCGTGGATGTTGTTGAGCGTGTTCATGAAGAAGTGCGGATTGATCTGATAGCGCAGGTATTCCAGCTGTTGTTCCAGATTCTTGTGCTCCAGTTCAGCCAGACGCTTGCGGTCTTCACGATTGCGGAAATAGCCTTTGATGCCGAGGTTGGCGCCAAACATCAGGATGAGCACCACGACGGCCAGGATGTCGCGCTCTCCGACGATGGGAGGTGGCATGCCTGGGCGATGCTCTGCACGAGGTGGTCTGTGTTGTTTGTCGAAGGGAGGCGGTTCGTGTCTGTCCCTCTGCTCCATTGGCGGTCTGTGATCTCGATGCTCACCAGCTTTAGGTCTGCTGGTGCATTGATAGAGCGTGAACGCCACGATGATGACAGCCATGATGGAGAAGTACGCCACGCGTTTGTTTCTGTACACCAGCTGTGGTGCCAGCAGGAAGTTATGGACGAGGAAGAGCAACAGGAATGGGACGAACAGTCGCCACACGCCAAGCACTTCTGTCCAGTCGAACAGGAGGTCAGGGTCACTTACCGTCCGCACATACAAACTCAGCAGGGGGGATGCGAAGAGCAATCCCCACACTGCCAAGTAAATCAGGTTTTCCTGTTTTGATTGTTTCATCCAATGTATATGTCTCATCTCTAATAACGTATGAAACAGGGATTTATTGTATCAATGCCAACCTGGGAAACCGCCTCCGCCGGGGCCAAAGCCTCCACCGCCTGGATTGAAGCCACCTCCACCACCTGTGTAGGAAGTGACGCTGACGGACGAACCACCTGTGAATGATGCTCCTGTATTGCCGACACCGTCGAATATCTCTGTGCCGCCACTGACGCTGACACCGCTCTGGAGCGTGGGTTGCGAGGCACCAGAGACAACGAGCGTGCTGCCTCCGCTTGAGGGCGTCTTGAATGCGAACGTGTCATTGCCAACGGTCAGGGCATACCAGGTGTTCTTGCTCCATGAGTTGGCCGAATAGCACGACTGCGTGAGTTGGGCGCCGCTCTCCAATCCGCCGATGGCCACAATGGTGCCTCCCGTCACATAGAGTTTCTTCTGCTTCTCGCTGTTGGCGTCGATGGCCACCTCAGGCGATGAACTGCCGATGGCGTAGATGAGTCCACCCTTGATGTAGCAGTTGCCGTTGGCATCGAGTCCGTCGTTGTTGGTGGCGCGGGCATAGACATAGCCGCCGCTGATGGTCAGGTCGCCAGCCGAATTGATGGCATCGTCCTTGGAATTGACGCAGACCTCGCCACCTGTGATGCGCAGTTCGCCCTTGCTCTCGATGCCCTCACCAGAGGAAGTGACGTAGAGTTTGCCACCCTCGATGTAGATGTTGCCAGAGTCTTCATCCTCATGGTCGGTGGTCTCGCCCGTCGAGGTGGTGCCGTCCAATTCGCATTGGATGCCTTCGTCGCCCGCACCGCTGATGGTGACGGTGCCACTCTGCATGAGGAAATACTCGTTGCAGTTGATGCCATCCTTCACAGCCGAAGTGACATTCAGCGTCAGGTTCTTCACGCTGATGTAGTCGCCACTCTTGATGCCGTGCTTCGTCTTGCCCGCCACGTTCAGCGTTCCGTTGCCTTGCAGTTGAATCTGTCCCTTGCTGTAGATGCAGCCTGTCTGCGAACCTTTGGCACCATCGGTCAGCGTGTTCACCGTGTTCTTCTTCGCGCTGATCTGGATGCGCTTGCCGTTGCTGATGTCGATGGCCGCACCAGAAGGATTCGTCAGCGTCAGACCAGCCAGCGAAATGGTGCACTTATAAGAACCTGCGAGCGCGAACCCACCATTGGTCGTCGTGCCGCTGAGCGTGTAGGTGATTTCGTCGTCATCGACGTCATCTGTGTTCGTCTGCTCGATGCTGACATGTGCTCCGCTGATGGTGGCGTCCACATACTGAGCCACATTGCCCGCCACCATCACGGTGGCCGATGTGCCGTCATAGCTGATGCCGACGTTGTTGTCCGTTACCTCCGAATCATCCACATTCATTGCGTCGATGTCGCTGAGTGCGAACGTCTTGCCCATGATGGTCAGGGTCGTTCCGTCGCCGTAAGTCATCTCGCCAGTTTCTGAGGCTGGGAACTGGTAAGTCACGTTGCCCACCTTCACGTTCAGTGTTTGTGCTGTGGCTGTGAGGGTCAGCATCAGGGCTGTGAGGATTGCAAATATCTTGTTCATTTTACTGCGATTTTATGGGTTCCTTGCTTCGTCTTGACAATATAAATTCCTTTGTGCATCTGGTCTTTCGAGATCTTGTGTCCCTGCAGGTTGTAGATTTCTGTGGCCTCGTCGATGATCATCTGACTGCTTTCAACGGCTTTGATGTCAGCCGTTGTGGTTTCGTCAGTCGTGGAGAAATACATTTTGCTGAGGTTCGTGAGTGTGAACGTCTTGGAACCAGCCGTCAGCGTGGTGCCGTTGATGGTCAGCGGCAGCCCTTCGACCGCTACGGAAGCTTTTGTCCCGTCTGTCGTTTCAAAGGTCAGGTAAGTGAAATCATTTCCCTCTGTCGCTGCGAAGGGTAGGGGGTGGGTGGTGGCCAGCGTTGTCAGCATCCCTGCCGCCATGAGTAGTGAAAGCATGATTCTTTTCATCATCGTTGTAGTTGTTTTGTGAGTTATTGATTTTGGGTGCAAAGGTAATATAAATAAGGAGAACCAGCCAAATTCTTTCAACCAATCCCCCAATTTCTTCAACGAAACGGTGATGGATAAGAACTTTTTTGTCGCATGCATCAGGGCGAACCCAAGATGTAACGTGGGAAAAGATTTGTGAAACGTGGGAAAAGATGGGGTGGGGGAAATGTGCGTAACTTTGTAGGCGATAATGAAAATAGATGAAATGTGGTGTGTTTTTTGAGGGGAAGTGATAAAAAGATGGGGAGATATTTGTACATGTGAAAAAAAAATCGTAAATTTGCAAATGAAAAATGGTCATCGTATGGAACTGAAAAAAGCGTGTATATTTTGGGTGTGCATCTTGTGTTGTTTCTTGTCGGCTGGGGCAGTCGATTTGAAGAAGTGCCGCATTGTGGTGAGTGAGAATGAGGTGGCTTTGGTGCAGAAGATGAGTGTGGTGCTGAGTGAGGATATTGAAAGGGTGACAGGGGTGAAGCCCGAGGTGACGCATGATATGAGTGTGTGTGCACCTGGTCTGAATGTGAATTCTGATGGGTCGTCCCTTCAATTGGCGGCATCTGTCCCA
This sequence comes from uncultured Bacteroidaceae bacterium, assembly GCA_905234125.1. Taxonomy (GTDB): domain Bacteria; phylum Bacteroidota; class Bacteroidia; order Bacteroidales; family Bacteroidaceae; genus Minthosoma. The sequence goes on from CAJOGQ010000009.1 coordinate 11,501, forward strand.
TGCGCGGTGGTGTTGACCACGGTGGAGCATGTGGAGCCTGTGGCCTCGATGTTGGGGATACCGATGAAAGACATTGACAACATCAGGGGAAAATGGGAGTGCTACAAGATTGTGACATACACCAATCAGTTGATCATCATTGGCAGCGATGCCCGTGGACTGGCATACGGCGTTCTGCATGTGAGCGAGAAGATTGGGGTGAGCCCTTGGTATTGGTTTGCTGATGTGCCTGTGGCGAAGAAGGCGAAGCTGGATTATCAGGAGAATTACACGTCGAAGGAGCCTACCATCAAGTATCGTGGTGTCTTCATCAATGATGAGGACTGGGGCTTGAAGACGTGGGCGGAGAAGAATTTTGAGAAGGAACTGGGTGATATTGGTCCCAAGACTTACGATAAGGTGTGCGAACTGCTGTTGCGTCTGAAGGGCAACATGCTGGCACCGGCTATGCACACCTGTACGGGGGCTTTCTATAGCCATCCAGAGAGTCAGGTGAAGGCGGCAGAGTGGGGCATCATGATTACGACGAGCCATTGCGAGCCGATGCTCTTCAACAATGCGGCTCCATCGGAGTGGAACAAGGAGAGGGATGGTGAGTGGAACTACCTGACGAACAAAGAGACCATCTGGAAGAAGTTTGATAACCGTCTGAGAGAGACGGCTCAGTATGACAATATCTACACGACGGGCATGCGTGGTTTGCACGATGAAGCCATGAAAGGTTCGACTGACAACAAGGTGAGGGCTCGCACGTTGGAGCAGGTGATGGCCGACCAGCGTCAGATTCTGGAGCGCCACAAGGGAAAGCCTGCGACGGAGATTCCTCAGATTTTTGTGCCTTATAAGGAGACGTTGGACATCTATGATGCTGGTCTGAAGGTGCCAGAGGACATCACCCTCGTGTGGCCAGACGACAACTATGGCTACATGAAGCGTGTAAGCAACGAGACGGAAAGGCAACGCAAGGGTGGAAGTGGTGTGTATTATCACCTGAGTTATCTGGGCACACCTCACGATTTCCTGTGGATTTCGACGATGGCTCCTGTGCTGATGTATGAGGAGCTGAAGAAAGCTTATGATGCTGGTGCTGACCGCTATTGGCTCCTGAATGTGGGCGACATCAAGCCGATGGAAATGGATATGACGCAGTTCTTCGAGATGGCTTGGGACTTGGAACGGTTTGACCTGAACGCTAAATCCTCCAAATCAGTTCATCCTAATCGTTATCAGGCTGGGTGGCTTGCTTCGATGTTTGGCAAGCAGTATGAGAAGGACTTCCAATGGGTGCTCGACCAGTATTACCGTCTGGCTTGGCAACGCCGACCAGAGTTCATGGGCTATGAGTTGGAGTGGGACAACAATGAGAACAACCGTTTGCACGATACGGATTTCTCTTTCCAGACAGGTACTGCCCAGCAACGACTGGCTGACTACAAGGCCATCAGCGACAAGGTGGATGCCATTGAGAAAGCTTTGCCAGAGGATTTGCGTCCTGCTTTCTTCGAGATACTCAGCTACAGCGTGAAGGGTGCCTATCAGATGAACCTCAAGTTCCTGATGGCTCAGCAGAATCATGAGACAGGCAGCGAGGAATGGGCACGCAAGTCGAGGGAGGCTAATGACAGCATCATGGCGCTGACTCATCAATACAACACGCAGCTGAATGGCAAGTGGAATCAGATGATTTCGGAGATTCCTCCAGGCTACACGGCTAAATATCACCTGATGCCGGAGTTTGTGTCGGCTCCTACAGACGCGTATAAACTTCCTGATACTCAGCAGAGAACAGAATTTGCCAAGAAAGTGGATTTGTCGAGCGTGAAGGTAAAAGCTCCTTTCCGTCTGATAGAGGGCTTGGGTACTGATTGGGTTGGCTTGCAGATGGGTGAACCCTTGAATGAGGTGCAGAATCCAGGCAGTTTGACATCGGGGCATATCGACCTGACGTTGGGCAATGATATGGAAGTGGGCGACTCCATCACGCTGTGTGTGTCGGTGGTGCCCTTCTGGCCAGTTGACTATGGAAGGAGCAATCGTCTGGGTGTGAGTGTGGATGGTTGTACGCCTGTGGTGTGTGAGAACCAATTCACGGAGTGGGGTTGGAGCTGGAAGTTGCAGGTATTGGAGAACAAGAAAGACTATGTGGTGACCTTGCCTCTCGAAAAGACGAAGAAGAGTCATACCCTCTCCCTCATCATTGGCGACCCAGGACAAATCGTACAAAGAATCACTTATAAGTAGTTTAGGGTTTAGAGTTTTCAAAATTAATAAATACTAATCATTATGAAAAGAATCTTTTCCGTATGTGTGCTGATGCTCATCGTCACGATGGCATTTGCAGCGAAAGTTGACAAAGTCGTGAACATCTCTGTCAAAGATGATAACGGCAAAACAGAGACACGCTCCTATAGGCTTTACGTACCCAATGGCGTGAAAGAAAACGCTCCGTTAGTGGTATCTCTTCATGGTGCTAATGGTAATCAATACGCAAATCGCCCGATGACTACAGATGTAGCAGATGCAGAAGGCTTCATTGTGGTTTATCCACAGGGAAAAACGATTAACTTCTATCTTGCAGGTATGAACACGACGGGTTGGAATTCTACAGGTGAGGATAATGCAGATGTTGAGTTTATCAAGGCTGTGATTGAAGATGTAGCCAAGAACTATTCCATCGATCGCAATCGCATTTACTGCTGCGGATTCTCTAATGGTGGTATGATGACCTATGCACTCTCCAACACGTGTAGCGACATCTTTGCCGCTTTTGCTTCTATTAGCGGATTACAAATGAATGAGTTTCACTTCCATCACACAGGTGTACGTCCAGTTCCATTCCTCCATATTCATGGAAAGGCCGATGATTTTGTGAAGTATTCATGCATGCCTGTCATTGTGGATGAAATGGTGGCACGTATCGGTGCTAATCCTGTGGGTGTGAAGACTACGGCGAAAGGTAAGTATGACAAGAATGTGTATGAGGCAGCAGAAGGTGGTTTCCCCTATGTCTATTATGAAGTAGATGGTATGGGACATAACGACTTTACAAACAGTACCCCTGAAGGTAATTCGGCCAAGACCATGTGGAAGCACTTCCAGCAGTACACCCTCGATACTCCTTGTGATGCGACCCTCAAGTGGGCTCCCCGTATTGAGGAAGAAGGTTATGAACCCAAGAAGCATGGATGGATTATGAATGCAGGCACGACATTGCTTTCTTTTGGTCGTGATCAGCATAAGTCTGACAACAGTGACAACAATGTCTATCGCTCCTTCCAACTTGACAATGGTAACTATAAACTTAGCTTCCATTCAGAGGGTGAGGCTGGCAAAACCATGACTGTGAAGATTCAGAAATTGTCTGGCAAGCGCAATGTGGTGCTTAACTCCACAGCCAGTGTTGGTGGAGATGCTGCTTTCGCCTTTAAGATTGAAGATGGTTGGGGTGAGTACAAATTTACTCTTACTCGTGAGAATGCAGCCGATGAGATAACCATCACCAAACTCATGCTCACTACTGCTACAGACGAGGAAGTGTCGGCTCTTTCTGCTCCACAAGCAAAACGAGGTGGTCTGGAGCAGTCTTACACACTTTCAGGCATTCCAACAGCTCAGCCTCAGCACGGCATCAATGTGGTGAAGGCTGGTGATGAAGTGAAGAAGGTGTTTGTGAGATAGTTGACAGTTGATAGTTGACAGTTGATAGTTGACAGTTGACAGTTAAGGCTAACGTTGAAGAGCGTTAGCCTTAATTATTTTCGTTAACTTACCATTATAATTGTTTGTCAGGAAGCTCGACGATGACTCGTAATCCATCTTTATATTCAGGGTCGATTTTGATGGAGCCTCCCAGATTGTTGACGTGTTGGCGAGTGAGTCCCAGTCCGATGCCCAGGCCTTCTGTGAAACTGTCGAGTTTGACAAAGGGCTCAAAGACGTGTTCCAGCTCTTCAGGAGGAATGCCTGGTCCACCGTCTTCTATCACAAATCGGATGTAGCCATTATGAGTGTCAACGTGGAGACCCACGATGTTGTTAGGTGCAAACTTCTTGGCATTGAAGAGCAACTCACGCAGGATTCTGTGCATGTAGAGTGCATTGGTGTAGATGCACATGTCGTCAGGTATGGTGGTTGTGTAGTCCAAACGTACATCGTGAGGAATCATCTCCTTGAAGTCCTTGATGGACAGTTCCACCACGTCGTTCACATTCACAGCCTTAGACATGTCGTAAATCTTCTGGTCACCTCGCCAAGACACATCGAAGAGCATGTATGCCATACGTTTCACGGTGATGGCGTTCTGTTTCATGGTGTCAGTGAAATTGTCCTTCTCCTCTGTTGAAAGCAGTCCAAAGGTGTCACGCAACACCTGCATGAAGCCTGCAATGAGATTGAGAGGGGTGCGAATCTGCATCGACATGTCGTGGATGAAGATAGTCTTTCGTTGGTTGGCCTCTTCTTCCAGCATGTTGGCTTTGGTCAGCTTTTCGTTGCTCTTCTCCATCTCAGCATTCACTTCCTGAATGTGGTTGACCTGCTGACGGATGGTGTTCTGCATCTTGACGAAGCTGTTCTGCAGATTTCCCACCACGTCTGTACGCTTACTTGGAGGCAGGCTCTGGCTATAATTTCCGTCTGTGATATGACGTGCCTGCTTTGCCAATTCATTCAGAGGGTCGATGAAATGCTTGGTGATGCGCCAGCAGATGAAGAACATGAGCAACAGACCAGCAACAAGAATTCCTATCAGGAGGTAGGACAGGCGGTTGTAGCCTTCGAAGATGTCATCCTCTGGGCAGACCATTCCGATGCTCCAAGGGGTGTTAGTGACTGGACGATAGAACACCAGACAGGGTTTACCGTTGATATTGACACGTATGTTGCCACTTTGACCTGTGGTCATCTCATGTCCCAAGGCAATGATTTCAGGACTCTTTTCACCATCTGAAGATTTGAAGATGCTCTCCTTGACGAGTTTCAAACGGTCTGGGTGTACGAAATAATTACCATTTGAACCCAGCATGAAGCAGTAGGAGTTGGGATAGGGCTTGTTGGCAGAAATAGTCTTGGAGAGCCACTCGATGGAAAGGTCTGTGGCAATGACTCCTATCATCTTGCTCTCATGATTTTGGATGGGCTTGCAGTAGGAGGTAATCATGACTGGCGATGAAAGTGTTCCCTCGTTGTAGTCGTTGTAGGGGTCAATCCAGCATGCTTCCTTCTTGGCGCTTGGGTTACTGTACCAAGGTTTCGCGTAGTAGTTGTATTTTCCCTCAATGACCGTTTTCAATTGGTCGCCCTGTCTGATGGTGTAGGCTGAGAAGTCGTGATCAAACTGGGGAAAGAAGCCTGGCTCCATTGTGATGGAACATCCGTTGATGTTTTTGCTCAGTTCAACTGTTCTTCGTGAAAAGTTGAGCAGAGAGTCAGGATACAGGTTCTCGAGGATGTGTGGTACGGCATTCTCAGTGACGGTTTCCACCTCCTTAAGGACTCCAGACACACGTAGCTCCGTGTTGTCGAGCATGTTGGTTGCACGTGCCATTGCTTCGTCCTTCACCATCTCCCGTGAATGCTCGTAGAGGTAGCCCAGTGAGAGGGTGAACACAATGGTGACAACAATGAGGATGCCGAGGCAGAGTTTCAGTGCCAACGAACGGCTGATATGTAGAAATGGGCTTTTCACGATGTAGCTTCTGTTTTTTTGTTAGACGTAGTGGTTGTTTTCTTTCGAGGTGTCCTGAGCATCCTGTCGAGCAGGTCAGTCATGCTCTTCGTCTGTATGAGCACTTGTTCTGACATGGGTTTCAGCTGTTCAGGGGTGATGCTCTCATAGTGAGATCTCAGGTTGCTCATGATGGCGTCGATGGATTTGGCTGGTGCCACCATCTTGTCGGCAATCTTGTGGATGAGCGACATTTTCATCTGATTTTCCTCTTCTGTCTGCTGATGGATGATGTTGAGTTCCTCATTGCGTCGTTGCAGGTTCTCAGAAAGCATCTGGATTCTGTCTATGTGTTTCGACAAGGCAGTCTGCATCGCTCCAAAACTGTTTTGCAGGATGCCCACCTCATCCGCTTGGGTTGTGCTTGGAATGGGTTCTGAGAAGTCTCCTTCAGCGATGCGTTGTGCTGATTCAGCCAGCATGTTGAGTGGCTTCATGTTTTTCGACACGAAAATCATGAAGAAGCAGAGAATGAGCATGATACCCACCACAGTGACACCAATCATGTAGAAGAACAACCTGCGGTTTGAACCAAAGATGTCACTCTCTGGACAAACGATGCTGGCACTCCAGTGACGGTTGTTGAGTGACTTGTAGAGCACATAGAATTCTTTTTCGTTCAGTGTCACAACACGGCAACCCTCTTCTCCTCTCAGCATGGACTCCACCAGACTGTCTGCACGTTCATCTCCATACTTCTTGACAACATCGCGCACCAGAGAGTTTTGAAATTTTGCGAGGTTGGGATGGATGAGGAAAGTACCCATCACGCCCAACATGATACTGTAGGAATTAGGGTAGGGCTTGGTGCCGAGAATAGTATTCGACAGCCATTCCACAGCAATATCAGCACGCATCACACCTACTGTCCTTCCCTGACGGTCATGAATAGGCATGGAACAAGCCAACACTTTTGCTGTCACGTTATCATTGGGTGCATGAGGCATAATCCAGCAGGCTGTATTTTCCTGCTTGGGAATGTTGTACCAGTTATGTGCCACGTAAGGCAGAGGACAATTGTAGAAAGGCTCGATAGCCATCGGATTGTGGGTGGTCACAAGACTGTCACTCTTTTGGCTGGTACGATGGGTGTAGGTCATGTAGAACTCGCCTTTCTGAGGATAGTAGTTGGTTTCGAAGGCAATGGCACAACCCACGATGTTTTCATCGCTCTCCACAATTTTTCTGGAGTAGGCCACTATCGCTTCTGGGTCATCCAGATGATGCTCGACAGTCCAAAGTGTATTACGAGTATTCACTTCCACCCTGTTCAACATATTCTCAATGCGCAACACAGTTCCGTCCAGTGCCTCTTGGGCTTTTCCCAACGATTCATGCTCAAGGGTCTTTTCTGAGTAATGGAACATGATGCTGATGGAAGCCACAAACAGAATCACCACAGATGTGAGTCCCCACAAACTCAGTTTTGTGGAGAGGTTCTTGTTGATATATTTTTTCAGTGCCGACATGTGTTAAATTCGCTTGTGATCGATGAATTATGTAATGAAAACATCTATAAATGGGCGACAAAGGTAAGAAAATTACAGATAACTTGCAAGAAAATGCTGAAAAACTTTCTAAGTTGGCAAAAAAAAGGTAACTTTGCCGACAACTTAAAATAGCAGATGCGTATGAAACTGAATTTTTTTGCTGTCACACTGTTGTGGTTGATGGCACTCGTAGCAAGAGCCAATGATGGTGTTTATTTCGTGAATGGTAACCAGATTGTGCCTTTGCAGGAGACTGATGTGGAAGTTACCAAGGAGGTGCTGACCATTAGTATCTGTGATGATGGTTATGCCCGCGTGGATGTGCTTTATGAGTTCACCAATCGGGGTCTGGCAAAGGTGGTGGATATGGGATTTGAGGCTGATGCTCCTTACAATTCTGATGACGATGCTGTGCAGAAGAGTGGCAAGCATCCTTACATTCATGATTTCACGGTCGAGATGAATGGTCAGTCTTTGCCCATCCGCAATTATGTGATGAAATCAGGCAACGATGAGGAAGATGCAGACTTTGTTCCGCTTGACCTCAACCTGTGGCGTGATCCAGGTGAAAACGATGATGAATGGACAGGTCTTCTCAACAAGCAGACCAAAGAACACATCAATTATGCCTATGCTTATTGCTTCAAGGCCAACTTCAAGGAAGGTAAGAATGTGGTGCATCACACCTACCGTTATAAAATGTCTGGTGGCATTTACCGTCATTTTGAGATTCCTTATTGGTTGATGCCTGCTATGCGTTGGGCTAATCATCAGATAGATGACTTCACCCTTCGCATCAAGGCAGAGAACACAGCTAAGCAGTTCAGCCTTCATAAGGGTGATAAGGATGAGAATATAGAAGATATGTGGAGACTGGCCACTTGGCGTTTGGTTGATGGAGCAGGTAAGATGCATGTTCTCAAAGACAAGTGGGACAATGAATATTATGAGTTCTCTCTGCGCAATGGCACTTATGAGTGGCATGTCAAGAATTTCCGTCCAACAGAGAATATTCTCATCACATCGCCAGAGTCTATGTTGTACTATCGCGATGACTTCAAGTTGGGACGTTTCTATGACCGTACAGCTTCTGTGCTTGTTCCCTACGAACTGATGGAAGAGACGGATGATGGCCCCAAGTTCTCTACTGATGCTACAACAGAGGGAATCTTGAACAGTCGTATCTTGCGTAATCTTCCTTATGCCAATAGAGGTTATGTCTTCAAGGATCAGAAGTTGGCCAATTACTTCAAGTCTCTCTGGTGGTACATGCCTGACCCATCGTGGCAGCAGAGTACAGCTGATTTCACGGAGGAGGAGCAAGAGTGGATTAAGAAATAACGGGTTTTTTCACACATTTATTACTAATACTAAATCAAATTGGATATGAAAAGAGTTATCTTTGGTATGCTGTTGGCACTGATGTCAAGTGTGGCAGTTTATGGACAAAATGCAGCCGATCAGACCACAATGCCCATTGAGTTTGTGATGAAACTGAAGGTGTCGTTAGGTCAAGCTTATTCAGTGGGTGAGACTCCCAAGGGCAGACGTACTGTCATTCCTATCACAGGTGGTACTTTCGAGGGACCGCTGTTGAAGGGAACTATCATTGATGGTGGTGCTGACTGGCAGTTGGCCAAGGGAAATCGCACAGAGCTGGAAGCTATCTACAGCATCAAGACTGACGATGGTGTGTATATCCACATCCGCAATCGTGGTATCATCTGTAGTGGTCAGGATGCCAACGGACAACAGTCCTTCTATTTCAAGGCTGCTCCTACGTTCGAAGCTCCTGAAGACAGCAAATATGCGTGGTTGAACAATGCCCTCTTCATCTGTTCTCCTGAATGGGGTGGTGAAGGTGGAGGCATCACGCTGAATGTCTGGAAAATCAAATAAACGCTCTATAAACACTCTATATGAAGAAAAGCTTTTTTATTGCCATCTTGGCACTCAATGCCGTTGTAGCTTTAGGTGCAACAGGCAAATCCACTGACAACACCCAACGTCTCTGGTATGACCGTCCTGCCGCTGTGTGGTTGGAGGCTCTTCCTTTGGGAAATTCCCGTATGGGCGCTATGGTGTATGGTGGCACAGATACAGAAGAAATCCAACTCAACGAAGAGACTTTCTGGAGTGGTGGTCCTCACAACAACAATAGTACTGCTTCGTTGCAACGACTCACAGAGGTGCGTAGCCTTATTTTTGATGGCAAGGAAAAGGAAGCCGAGGACATCATCAACCGTGATTTCATCAAAGGTCCTCATGGCATGCGTTTCTTGACCTTGGGCAGTCTCAATCTGAACTTTGGTCATAAGGAAGTCAAGGATTATGTGCGTGAGCTCGACCTTCAGACGGGTATCAACACCACTTCTTATCAGTGCAATCAGGTGACATACACCCGTCGTGTGATGGCTTCTTTGGCTGATGGTGTGGTTGTCGTAAATGTGAAAGCCAGTAAGAAAGGTGCTTTGAACTTTGTTCTGTCTCATAAGTGTCAGTTCCCACTCACAGTGAAGGCTGAAGGGAAAACCTTGACGGCAACGATTCAGGGTGTGGAACAGGAAGGGATTCCAGCTGCTTTGACAGCTCAATGCCGTACAGATGTGAAGGCTGATGGTACGGTGAAAGTGGATGGTGAGACCTTGAAGGTGGAAGGTGCTACAGAAGTTACCCTCTACATTTCTGGTGCCACCAACTTCGTCAACTACCATGATGTTTCTGGCGATGCTGCCAAGAAGAACGAACAGTTCCTTTCTGCTGCTGAGACCATGAACTTTGCTCAGTTGCTGAAGCGTCATTTGGCTATCTATCAGCAACAATACAATCGTGTCAATCTGACTTTGACCTCTTCTGAGAACAGTCAACTGCCTACAGACCAGCGTCTTGACAAGTTCTATGGCAGTACCGACATGGGTATGGTGGCTTTGCTCTTCAACTATGGCCGTTACCTCCTCATCTCTTCTTCGCAGAAGGGTGGTCAGGCTGCCAATCTTCAGGGTGTGTGGAATGACAAGCGCAATGCTCCTTGGGATTCCAAATACACCATCAACATCAATGCTGAGATGAACTATTGGCCTGCTGAGGTGTGCAATATCTCTGAAACGGCTGAACCTCTCTTCACAATGACAAAAGACTTGAGTGAGACAGGTGCTGAAACTGCCCGTGTCATGTATGGTTGTCGTGGTTGGGTAGCCCATCACAACACAGACCTCTGGCGTATTGCTGGTCCTATCGATGGTGCCGCTTGGGGTATGTTCCCCAATGGTGGTGGTTGGTTGACTACTCATCTGTGGGAACATTATCAATACACGCTTGACAAGGATTTTCTGCGTGAATACTATCCAGTCATGAAGGGTGCTGCTGAGTTCTATCTTGATTTCATGGTGGAGCGTGATGGTGAACTCTTGGTTGTTCCCAGCACATCTCCAGAACATGGAGGCAGAGGTAAGCAGTCCACCATTTGTGCTGCTTGTACGATGGACAATCAGATTGTGCGCGATGTGCTCACTCAGGCTTTAGCTTCTGCTCAGATTCTGGATGTGGATGCTGATTTCCAGAAGAAGCTTCAGAGGGCTATCTCGATGATTCCTCCGATGAAGGTGGGTCAGTATGGTCAACTTCAGGAGTGGCGTGAGGATTTGGATGATCCACGTGATGAACACCGTCACATCTCTCATCTCTATGGCTTGTATCCTTCCAATCAGATTTCTCCTTACACGACTCCTGACCTCTGGAAGGCTGCTGGTGTGACACTCCAACAGCGTGGTGACCAAGCTACTGGTTGGAGTCTAGGTTGGAAGACCAACTTCTGGGCTCGTATGCTGGATGGCAATCATGCTTTCACGATTATCAGCAACATGTTGCGTCTGTTGCCCAATGAGGGTAGGGAACGTGAATATCCCAATGGACGTACTTTCCCCAATCTCTTCGATGCTCATCCACCATTCCAGATTGATGGTAACTTTGGTGTCACAGCGGGTATTGCTGAGATGCTGATGCAGAGTGACCCCATCACGGCTCAACGTCCAGCCATCCATCTTCTTCCTGCTCTTCCTGATGCTTGGAAAGAGGGTAGTGTGTCAGGTCTTCGTGCTCGTGGAGGTTATGAAGTCAGTGTTGCTTGGGCTAACAACACACTGACCAAAGCTACTATTAAGGCTCAACAGGATGGTACACTCCGTCTTCGTTGTAAGGACACTCTCTCAGCCAAGGGTCTGACTCAGGTGGGTTCTCATGATGGCGTGTATGAATACGAGATGCCTGTTGTGGCTGGTCAGATAGTCACTCTAACTCATTAACACAAACATTTTTCACATTATTATATTATTATTAAGTACAATGAAGAAACTACTTTCGATTCTTTTCTCATTCTGTGCCCTCACAGCGTCGGCTCAGAATCCGTATCTCCCACTTTGGGAGCATCTGCCTGATGGTGAACCTCGTGTGTTTGAGGATCCAGACAATCCAGGCAAGTATCGTGCCTACATCATTGGTTCGCACGATGTGACCTACACAGCTTATTGTGGTAATGATGTGCGCATGTGGTCTGCTCCTGTTGAAGACCTCAGCCAGTGGCGTGATGAAGGTCCCATCTTCTCTCATTATGTAGATGGCCGTTGGGACACCATGTATGCTCCAGACCTTGTAGAGGTGAAAGACAAGACTACAGGCAAAAAGACCTATTGGCTCTATCCCCACTCTCGTGGATGGCGTCGCACTCCTATGGTATGTAAGGGTGATCGTCCTGATGGTCCTTTCACTCCTGTCAACCTCACTCCTGATGGCCGTCAGTGTGTGGAGGGTTCTCTGATTGACTTCGACCCCTCAGTGTTCATTGAGAACATCACTGACAAGAAAGACCCTGACTTCGACAAGGGTTATCGTGCTTATGTGTTCTATGGTTTCCAGCACTCTACAGCTGTTGAACTTGACCAGAACACCATGTATTCCAAGCGTCCAGGTACTGACCCCATTGACCCCTTCATCCCTGCCAGCAGTGCTGATGGTCGTCTGCTCGATAGGGCTGGTAGTGAGTATAAGGCACTCTACAAGGGTCAGAATCCTCTCGATTTCAACTTCTTCGAGGCTTCTTCCATCCGTCAGGTGGGTAACAAGTATGTGATGGTGTTCTCTGGCTACAGCGGTAAGGAATATGGACTGGGCAACACCAACTCTGCTCTTCGTTATGCCTTTGGTGATTCTCCTCTGGGTCCTTGGCGTTCAGGTGGTGTGTTGGTTGACTCTCGTGGTGTAGTCCTCAACGAGGATGGTTCCAAGCTGATCACCACCAATGCAGGTCACAACACGCATGGTTCTTTGCAGGAAATCAATGGTCAGTGGTATGTGTTCTATCACCGTCCTCCACGTGGTTTTGGTAATGCTCGTCAGGCTATGGTTGCTCCCGTCAAGATTACATGGGACAAAAAGCCCGTTGCTCAGGGTGGGGTAGTGAAGATTACTGGTTACGACCCCTACACCAAGGATAATGAGTGGACAGCCAAGGCTTCTGATGGCAACAACTACACAGGTGCTGAGGTGACTTCTGAGGGCTTCCAGATTTTTGGTCTTCCTCCTTACGCTTACTATTCTGCCGGTTTGGCTTGCTTCATGTATGGTCCTAATGCCAATCAATACATGCAGGACAACCACGATGTGTGGAACAACTCCATGGATCTCGCTGGCATTCAGAATGGTGGTATCATTGGTTTCAAATACTTTGGTTTTGGTGGTCTCGCTCAGGACACCAAGGGTGTGAAGGCTTTCGAAGGTACAAAGAAGGGTGACAATACCAAGATTGGTCTCAATCTCACACCCAGCGGAAAGGGTGCTTTCAAGATTCACGTTAAGTTGGATGATCCTTGGAAAGGTCAGGAAATTGCTGTGGTGGATGTAGCTGCTAATGCAGAACAGAAAGCGTCAGTATATTATGCTGATGTAGCTGCTGTGGAAGGTCTTACAGGCAAGCGTGCCATCTATCTCGTTGCTGAAGGTCCTGAAATTCAACAGCCAGAACAGCCCCAGGGTCGTCCTCAGTGGGGTGGTGGAAGACCTCAGCAGGGTCAGCAGCGTCCACAGGGTCTTTTCGACCTTCATGGAATCAGCTTCTCCAAGGGTGCTCAACACTTGGCTCCTGTTGTACCTACAGTCACCATCTCTGTGGATGGCAAGGAAATCAAGATGCCAACAGCGCCTATGTTCTCAACCAATGACAATGGTTACATGATGGCCAACAACTATCAGGCATACGCTCCTCTCAAGGACAACTCTGTCATTGAGGCTAAGGCTTCCGTTCCAGGTGTTACCTTCGAGATTGGTAAGGTTGCCAATGAGCGTGCTGTGGTGAAGGCTACTTACAACGGTATGACCAAGAACTTCTTGATCAACTGATTAGACAGAAATTTTGTTTTTCATTAATATTTATAAATTGTTATAATTAGAATTCGTATTTAGATTTAGGTTAGTAAAAGATTGTTATTTCTGGGCGGCACGGACAGTGATGTTAGTGCCGTCTTTTTTATATGGATAACAAAAAAGCTTCCCTTCTCACGAAGGAAAGCCCTTTTGCTTACTAACTAATTACTAATCATAAAACTATCTAATACTAACCATTTATTAACTACAATGTTTACGTCGATACGAAAACAATGACAAACCTTTATGAATCCAATCTATTTTACCTTGTGCTTTATGAGTCCAACCTAATTATACCTTATTATGAGTCCAATCTAATTACCTTGTGTCTTGTGTTCTAAATTCTGGTGCAAAGGTACGGAGTTTTTGCGAGACAGGCTTTTTTTTATGTTTCGTATGTTTTCTTGAATGTTTCATGTTGAAAATTTCTTGCTGATTGGCTTCTTTTGTCGTGACAAATGTATCAAAACAGCAATAGGATGTAACATCCTTGCAAATCGTTCCTGTGATTTATGCTTACCTTTGCACATGAATTAACCAATTCGAACAAAATTTATCCAAAAATAATCAAAACTTATCAAGATGAAGAAACTATTAGCAATGTTGTGTTGTGTGATGGCACTCTCTGCTTCTGCACAACCAGGCGGACAGGATGAGTTGACCTTGGTCACCACTCAACCTCAGATTCAAGTGAAGAACCCCTTTATCTGGGCTGATGCTCCAGACCCAGACATCATTCGCGTGGGTGACTACTACTATCTGGTCACCACTACCATGCACCTTTTCCCTGGTGCTCCCATCATGCGCAGTACTGACCTTGTGCATTGGGAAACAGTCTCTTATCTCTTCGACGAGATTAAAGACACTCCCCGTTATGACCTGACTGATGGTACAGTCTATGGTCGTGGTCAGTGGGCTACCACCCTGCGTTATCACAAGGGTACTTTCTGGGCTCTCTTTGTGGCTAATGACGATCCCCATAAGTCGATGGTGTTCAAGACAGATGATCCAGCTAAGGGTTGGAAACTTCACAGCCGTCTGCCTGCTTACCACGATTCTTCTCTCTTCTTCGACGATGATGACCGTGTGTATGTCTTCTCAGGCAGTGGTGACATCAACCTTGTTGAGCTGACTCCCGACCTCACAGCTGAGAAACCTGGTGGTATCCGTAAGAAGCTGGAACTTCATGGTCGTCCACAGGGTCTTCATGAGGGTAGCCGTTTCATCAAGCACGATGGCATGTACTATTTGCTCTGTATTGCTTGGCCTAACACAGGTCGTGAGGAGATTTGCTATCGCAGCAAGAACATTGAAGGTCCTTACGACTCCAAGGTGATTCTGAAGAGTAAGTTTGGTGGTTTCAACTATGCTGGTCAGGGCACCATCGTCGATGGCAAGCATGGTGAATGGTATGGTGTGATGTTCCAAGACCGTGGTGGTGTGGGTCGTGTGCTCACAGTGGAACCTTGTTCTTGGATTGACGGTTGGCCTATCTTGGGAACCAATGGTGATGGCATCATTCCAGAGACAGTGACGCTTGATGGTGACTGCGAATGTCACAAGACTGCCCAATATGCTGTCATTGAGAAAGATTATCAGTGGAATCACAACTACATCAAGGACGACATTGCTCTTCTTCCCAAGAAGGGTGAGAGCCTCCAGTTTGGCAAGAATCTGAGAGAGGAAGGTACTTTCCGCACAAAAGCTATCCCACAAGCTGGTGGTGTGGTTCTGAAGACTTCTGTGCTCTGTGAAAACATCTTCAATGCCCGCAACACACTCACTTGGCGTACATGGGGGCCAACCTGTTCTGACACCATTTGCATTGATGCTTCGAAGATGAAAGATGGAGATTGTGCAGGTTTTTGTGCATTTAATGGTGATTCTGGCCTCTTGACGATTAAACGAAATGGTGGTCAGTATAGTCTAACGATGAGTGAGGAGAGTGTGAAGCTGTCCAATGGTAAGAAAGAGATTACTGATGTAAGTGTAAAAGAAGTGGAAACGGTGAAGCTTCCAAAGGGCAAAGTGAGCAAGATTTATCTGCGCATTGATGGTGAGTTCAACCCAGGCACCGACAAGGCCAACTTCTACTACAGCCTTGATGGTAAGACCTTCACGAAGATTGGTACCTCTGACTACCACATGCGTTTTGACTTCTCCCGTCTCTTCATGGGAACCCGCTATGCTGCCTTCTACTATGCCACCAAGCAGACTGGAGGACAAATCAGCGTGAATCTCTAAGTGTTTTTCGTTATCACGTTATCACGTCATTACGTTATCACGTCATATTAAATTATTTATTCATCTATTAAAAACTAATCGTATGAAGAAAACTATCTTTTCGATTGTGTTGGCTTCGTTGGCACTGACAGCTTCTGCTCAGTTCGGACGTAATCCAGATTCTCAGCCTGACAAGGGCTACAAGGACACCTACAAGGACTACTTCACTGTGGGTGTGGCTGTCAACATGCGTAACATCAACGACCCAGCCACTGTTGAGATCATCAAGAAGAACTACAACAGTGTGACAGCTGAAAATGACATGAAGCCTATCTCTGTTCATCCTCGTGAAGGTGAGTGGACTTGGGACAATGCTGATGCCATTGCTAACTTCTGCCGTCAGAATGGTATCAAGATGCGTGGACACTGCCTTTGCTGGCACTCTCAGTTCTGCGACTGGATGTTCACTGACAAGAATGGTAAGGAAGTCTCCAAGGAGGTCTTCTACCAGCGTCTGCGTGACCACATCCTCACTGTGGTTAATCGCTACAAGGATGTAGTGTATGCTTGGGACGTAGTGAATGAAGCTATGTCTGATGCTGCTGGTGGTCGTGGTTGGGGAGGTCGTGAACCTAACCCCTATCGTGAGAGCCGTGCTTACAAGCTCTGTGGTGATGAGTTCATCGCTAAGGCTTTTGAGTTTGCTCATGAGGCTGACCCCAATGCTATCTTGGTTTACAACGACTACAATGCTTTCCAGCCTGCAAAGCGTGACCGTATCTACAACATGGTCAAGAAGATGCAGGATGCTGGTGTGCCTATCACAGGTATCGGCATGCAGGGTCACTACAACTCCTACGGTCCTGATGAGGCTGAGGTTGAAGAGGCCATCAAGAAGTACTCTGAACTCGTGAAGCACATCCAGATCACTGAGCTTGACATCCGTCTGAATGAGGAAATGGGTGGTCAGCTTCAGTTCTCTCGTGGACAGGCTGGACAGGCTGCTCCTCACCTTGTGACCATGCAGACTGACCGCTATGTGAAGTTGTTCCGTCTCTATCGTAAGTACAAGGACCTCATCGACAATGTGACCTTCTGGAATGTTTCAGACAAGGACTCTTGGGTAGGTGTCAACAACCATCCTCTTCCCTTCGATGAGAACCTCCGTCCAAAGGCTGTTTACTATGCCATCAAGAACTTTGACCCAGCTCTCGACAATATCGTTCCTAAGGAAGACTTCCAACCCAATGAGCTGAATCAGCCCGGTCAGGAGTATCCACAGGTGAACTCTGAGGGTTATGCTCGTTTCCAGATTTCTGCTCCACAGGCTCGTTCAGTCATTGTCAGCCTCGGATTGGGTGGTTCAGGTGGCACTGTGCTCAAGAAGGGTGAAAATGGCATCTGGACAGGTACCACTGATGGTCCAATGGATGAAGGTTTCCACTACTACCACATGACCATCGATGGAGCTACTGTCAACGACCCAGGCACCAACAACTACTATGGTTCCACACGTTGGGAGAGCGGTATTGAGATTCCAGCTCATGACCGTGACTTCTATGCCCTCAAGAACGTTCCTCATGGCAATGTGACAGAGATTCTCTTCCATTCACCCAGCACCAATGCTGAGCGTCGTGCATTTGTTTACACACCTGCTGAGTACGACAAGAATCCTAAGAAGAAGTACCCAGTGCTCTATCTTCAGCACGGTTGGGGTGAGAACGAATATGCTTGGAGCAACCAAGGTCATGCAGGTCTCATCATGGACAACCTCTTGGCTGAAAACAAGTGTGTTCCTTTCATCATCGTCATGACTTATGGTATGACCAACGATGCACGTTTTGGTTCCATTGGTTCATTTGACTACAAGAACTTTGAGAAGGTGCTTGTTGATGAGCTGGTTCCATACGTTGACAGTCACTTCCGCACCATTGCCAAGAAGGAAAGCCGTGCTATGGCAGGTCTCTCCATGGGTGGTATGGAGACCAAGAACATCACCTTGGCTCGTCCAGAAGCATTCGACTTCTATGGACTCCTCAGTGGTGGCACCTATGCTCCATCCGACTTTGAGGGTAAGGCTAAACCCAAGCTCATCTTCACCTCATGTGGTTCCAAGGAGAATCCCGATGGTGTGAAGAAGTCCGTCGAAGACCTCAAGGCGGCTGGTTTCAATGCCTACTCCTACGTATCTGAAGGTACAGCTCACGAGTTCCTCACCTGGCGTCGCAGCCTCAAGGAAATGGCTCAACTGCTGTTCAAATAATACTTGCTGACTTAAAACCCAAAAAGGAGCATCCATTCGGGTGCTCCTTTTCTTTTGTTCTGTGTTCAGTTTACTGATTTATACCCCTCCATTGCCAAGCGCCAAATTAGCCAAAAGCCAAATAAGAAAATAAGGCGATTTCACTCCCTATTATATTTATATATATATTATAGGGATATAAGTAAATGGATAGGAACTATATAATATATAATCTCAGTCCATGAAATCCTTATTTGGCGTTTGGCGTTTTGGCATTTTTGCACAAGTAACCACCATCAAAAATGTTAGCCACCGTGAGAAAGGCGTAAGCCTTTTACAGCCACATTGGTGGTATGGCTGATGCTACAAATAACCTCGGCCAGATGGTTGAGGTAATGGAAACGATCGTAAGCACTTTCAAAGGTGGGCATGTCCTCAGGCCACGGGGCTAAAATAAGTAGCGAACCTGTGGCACATGCCTCGAAGCGAGTGCGCTCTGGCTTCCAGTATTTGCCAATTGGCTCGGCTTGTACGTGTATCAGGCGAAGCTTTTGTTCCAATGCCATGTTCTTTATCCGCTTCTCGCATTCTGAAATGCCAGGAGTCACCAGCACGTCTCCACTCTTAGCAGCAGAAATCAGACGGTCGCACGTTGTTTTCCAGAAATCGGTGTTTTCTGTGGGTATGCCATTGGTACGGCGGTGGAAGAACACTTGGTGCTTTTCAGGCTGACGAAGCAATAGCATATTGCCGAAGGCACTGTAGCGGATACCGCCAATGACAATGCAGAGGGCACGCTGAAACAGGTCTGGATATTCATGACGCATCATGAAACGGCGTGGATTGTCACGGAGGTAGTGCTTCCAATTCCCCAGTTGTCTGTCGCGCATGAGGATATGATCGTTGTAGTTAGGCTCGAAGAGGGATGGGCGCGATGTTTCTCCTGAAGCTGATGCCTCAGGCACGGTGGCACACTCTGAACGAGGTGCAGTTGCTTCTGATAATTGCCACCAAGCACGACTGACACCGCCCTTAAATGCGCCGATGATGATACCAAGGTGCTTGCCTTTGGGTAATGGTTCGTTGATGCGGACAATCAAGTGCAGGTGGTCTGGCATAAGGCATACCTGCCAAATGTCCACCATCGGAAAGTGATGGTGTATCTTCGGGATCTCATGGCTCAGCACAGCCTGCCCAAGCGCTGATGGTTGGAGGTGAGGTGCTTCGCCACCAGCTTTCGTGCTTCCGACAATCTCGCCAAAGACTAGTCGCCTGCCTGCAACCACCATGGTCACCTCGTATGTTCCTGGCACAGCGTAGTTATGCCCATGCATGCGTCGTGTCTGACAGCTTTCGTCCATCTTCTATTTGAGTTTCTATATAAACATCAATAAAATATTCTTGGCAAAGGTACGCATTTCTGATGAGAAAAACAAACTTCTTTTCATGAAAAAGTAAGAAAGTCACTTAGTCACCTCTATTCTCTCCCCTCCAATAACGCACCCTTATCGCCAAATAACCCGCCTCCGCTGAGAAATACTCGTGCCTTATTGAAAAAAGATGCAGAATTGTTTTGCCCGTTAACAAATTTTCACTACCTTTGCCTCACATTATTATATATAATAGCTAACTCTAACAGAAGAATTATGAAGAGATTTTACTTTTTTGTGGTGATGGGAATGGCTCTGATGAGCTGTTTGTGGTCTTGCACAGGCAAGAAGTCGCAAGGAAATGGAACATCTGATGGGGACTCTCTGGCAATGGATGTCAAAGGTCAGGATGATGGGGTGGTGTGGCAGGATGTGAGCGATGAGGATGCCATCGCTTTCATTGAGGATTTCTACAGCCATGCACCAGAGGAACCTGGTTCCTATGATTGGGATGAGGACATCCTGAAGAAATATCTGGCTCCAGCTGTGTTGGACACGCTCCACGCGAAGGTGGATGTGTATAGCCCGGGTGGAGAGGCTAAGTATGCCACTTGGTTGTTGACAGGCATTGATGACTCTGAACAGGTGTATGTGAGCCGTGAGAACTTTGAGACGAGGAGGGTGGAAGATGGACGTTACATCAAACGCTTTGAGGTGTATTATTGGGCTGACGGGATGTTGGACGGTGTGCAGGAACTCTTCTACACGGTGAAGAGCAATGGTGAGCAGCTTTTCATCACTCAGATAGACAGTCTGGACGAAAGTGGAGCTCAACAGGTGTGGGATATGCTGGAGGAAAGGAACCGTTGGCGTGAGATGGAAGGCCAGGAGATGGAAGATGATGAATAACTGCCGGAAAAGGTGATAGACAACCTCTACAAGCATGCCTTCGATTAGGGTGTAATCCCTATGGAGAAGGCATGTTTTATGTTTCATTTATATGCTGAAAATGTCCATTTTGCTGAGAAAACACGTTTTGTAACCTATTGAAAAATGCTTGTAACCTTAAAAAAAGTGGGTTAGGGAAAATCTCCTTAACTTTGCATCGTGAATTCTTCGTGAAAACTCACAGAACGTGTTTACAACTTATTTATATTAACATTTTAATTTACCTAACTAAACAAACTTTTCGCTTATGAAAAAGATTAACTTAATGATCGCAGTTGGTCTGTTGTTCTCTGCTTCCATGCAGGCTCAGACGACTATTGCATCTTTGGGCTTTGAAAATGGCGACACTAAGTACACTACGCCGTATGCTTATACGCCTGGTGGTACTTATGGTAACTGGGTCAACAAGCAGGACGCAGACCGTTGGACTGAGCCTTCAAACAAAGTGGTTCACTCTGGGGAGTACAGCATGTTGATGGAGAACTCCGACAACTATGTTGGTAACTCTTGGGATCGTGGCTTCATGGTGGGTAACCTCAAGCTGACTCCCAACACAAGCTATCGTGTAAGCTTCTGGGTGAAAGCTGACGGCACTTATTATGATGCTGAGTCTGGCAATGAACTGCCTACTCGCATCAAGTCTTCCATGTCCATCGGACGTGAGTATTGTGACATGGCCATCTGTATCGCCAATGGTACTCGCTATGAGTACAACTTCACTGGCTTTGATGGTGAATGGCGTCACATCTCTTACCTGACTTACTTCATCGACAAGGACACTCAGGATGAGTACTGCTACAACTACACGGGTCTGGAAGATCCTGATGGTAATGTGGTTTGGCCTCGTGGCGCAGCTTTCCCAGATGACTACTTCATGATCATCAACTGCTACAACCCTGGTGAGTATGTCCTCGACGACATCAAGATTGAAGCTGGTGTGACTTTCAATGAGGCTGCTTTCAGTGAGAATGGTATCCGTCTTGACTTCGGTTATGCTACCAACATCGCTGACTTGGCTAAGGCCAGTGAGAATGAAATCTTGTCTCTGCCCTCTTCTTGTGTGTCTGCAACCATCAACGGTAAGGCTGTTCCCGCTGCTTATGTGGAAGGTCAGAAGGATGGTTACCTCTATGTTTTCTTTGCTGACGATGTGGAACTGAAGGAGGAGGACGACATCAAGGTTAGCTTCACTCCTGCTGCTGACTGCCCAATCATCTACACAAGCCCCAAGCGTCCAAGTGCTGACGTGGAGAGCGAGATGAAGGTGCTTGCTTTCAGCAACGAAACTGCTTACTACAATAGTTCTATCGACGCTCTTCCAGCTGTGTATGGTGCTCCAAGAGTGGTTGGCTCTGTTCCTGAGAATGAAAGCTTCGAGCTCGATCCTAACACATTGAAGAACATTGCTGTTACTTACGACAAGGAACTGAACCTTGATCACGCAAGTGCTACATTGTATCTGAATGGTGTGACAAGAGACTACACCGCTAACATGACTCTCTCTGATGACAAGAAGACCATCAACGTGGCTCTGCCCACTAAGTTGGCTGACAACGAGTACACTATGATTCTTTCAGGTGTGGAGAACATCTACGGTGTTGAGGCTACTGAGCCAACCAACATCATCTTCGCAATTGGTAAGGATAAGGATGACACTCAGTCTGAGGTTGTTTACGCTTCTGACTTCGACAATGACATGACTGATGGTGTGCCTCCAGGTTGGAACACTTACAACGAGGCTGGTTATCACCTCTATGGCTTCAACGATGAGGAGCGCACTTCACAGTACAACTATGGTTGGGGTGGCAACCCTGGCGGTGGTGGTACCCGTCTGTATGCTGGTTTCTCTGGCGACTTCAACAAGGCTATGTACTGGGGTTCTCGTGGTACACCAGAAGGTTATGCTGAGTATGGTTCACTCGTGAAGGACTATCTGAATCCTGATGGTACGCTGAGTGATGACACTCCAGATGACATCCGTGAGACTGCTTTGTGGCTTGAGGCTCGCAAGTACAACATCAGCTTCTTGATGGCTGCTTGGAAGGGAGAACCTACCTTCACCTTCACCCTCGAAGACCTGGATGGCAATGTATATGCTAAGTTTGAGGATTATCTCGCAGCTCCTAACGTGAATGGTGTGAACGGCGCAACTGTAACAGGCTCTGTTAAGTGTGAGGCTGACTTCACAGTGGATCATGAAGGTTACTACGTGCTTCGCTTCACAGCTGCTCCAGCTCAGTGGCAGGAGTATCTGCTGGCCAACGTGAAACTCATCACCATGCCATCTAAGGCTTCTTACTGGAAGAGCGAATTGGCTAAGAAGGTGGAAGAGGTTGAGCCAACTCTCGATGAGGCTGCTAACTCTGACTACGATGGTGCAACAAAGACTGCTTTGAAGGAAGATATTGCAAAGGCTAAGGCTGGTGGTTTCACTTCTGGTACTCAGATCAGCTCACTCATTGCTGAACTCGACGAACTGAACACCAAGATGAAGGCTCGTATTGCTAACATCGACAGTTATAGTGAAGCTGTGCTCGAGGCTCAGATGGCTATCGAAGAGCTGGATGAGAAGTATCTGGGTTCTGCTCTCGTAGCTGAGGCTCAGACTATCATCAACACATATAAGGATGTAGATTCTAAGTCTCTCTCTGACGAGGAACTCGCTGAGGTTGCTCCTGCCTTGACTTCTGCCATGAACAAGGTGAAGAACGCCAAGAGCGCTATTGACTACCTCACTTACGGTGTGCAGATGGCTGCTGAGACTGCTGCAATGTTTGGTGCTGATCCAACAGCTGGTTACAACGCTACTTCTGATGACCGTGCTTTGGCTGACAACTACAACACTCTGGCTACCATCGCTCTCTATAAGAAGATTGCTAACGGTGAAGACCTCTCTGATTACATGACTCTCCTCTATGACCTCAACAAGATTGATGACAACGCTGAGGAAGGTGATGAGAATTACGACGAAGAAGGTCACCCACTTGTGGCTAAGGGTATCGAATTCACTGGTTTCATCCAGAATCCTAACTTCTACACAATGGGTACTACTGAGACTCCTGACTTCACAGGTTGGATCTACGAGCCAATCACTGTGACTGACGGCGAAGGCAACACAACTACTGGTTCTGCAAGAATGACTGCTACTGCAAGTGCAGATAACCCAGTGAACATCGCTTCTCTCAATGCTTACGGTTCAAGTGCTGAGTATCAGTTCTATCAGGCTGTCAAGAATCTGCCTGTAGGTGTGTACACAGTTTACCTCGGCTCTCGTACTGCTCAGAAGAACCAGCCAATTGGCGAAACTGATGAGTATGGTGTGTTCAACGCTCAGAACGAGGATGGTATTTGGGATAAGTACATCTACGCTCAGGTAGGCAATGCTATTAAGCAGATGTCTCCATTCGCTGTAGGTGGCAACAATGGTGTAGGTTTCGCTACAATTGTGAAGGACGTGACAGTGAAGGAAGGCGAGCAGCTGACTCTCGGTGCTACTGAGCACTACCTTTCTGGCAAGGCTTCTGGTCACAACTGGAACTTCGACCTGAACCAGTATGAGCCAGCAGACTTCTGGGACACCAACACTTATGTTCGCGATGCTAAGCTCTTCTTCGTTGCTCCTCTTGAGGGTTACGACTATGCTAAGGCTGCTGCTGATCTGGAAACTGCCATCGAGAACATCGCAGTTACTCCTGTCAAGGCTGTCAAGAAGGGTATCTTCAACGTGGCTGGTCAGAAGGTTGACGCAAGCTACAAGGGCATCGTTATCATCGACGGTGTGAAGAAGCTGCGCAGATAAGCATTTCTGAACAGAACCTTTTCATCTGAAAAAGAGAAATTTCCTCTTTTTAAGTACACAATATGGTTAGTAAAGCGGGGCAATCGTGAGATTGTCCCATTTTTTTGTGTTTTTTTTGCATTTTTTCCCGATTTTCTTTTGTTTGTAATCCTTTTTCACTACCTTTGCACTCCAAACACAAAAATTGTGTACTAACAATCGCTAACTAATATACTACCAAAATGAAACGCCTTTGGGGATTCATCTTACTAACAGTGATTATGGGCATGTCAGCACTATATGCCCAGAATGTTCTTTTTTACGGCTCAAAGCAGGGCTTGTCCAATTCCCGTATCCGCAATATCACGGAGGACAGCAGACACAATATCTGGTTGACCACCCAGAACGGACTGAACCGTTATGATGGGGTCAAGTGGAATGTGTATCGTCATGAAATAGGCAATCCCCAGTCGTTGCTTTGGGATGAGACCACTTATGTGTTTCAGTATGAAGAGAACAAGATGTTGGTGGGCACAGGTGCTGGTGTGCAGATGTATGACTATGCCACCGACAAGTTCACAGACATCCCCTTCATCCGATTGGTTGGCGATACAGTCAGGGCACGAACCATCAGCATCAATCGCATTCAGGACATGTCTGTGATGGCCTGTTTTGCAGGTTATGGCTGTGGTGAACTCTTCAAGGACAAGGATGGGAACTATAGCCTCCGTCAGACCATGCGCTATGACATGGATGGGGTGAGTCCTGTACGTTTCTATGAAGATAAGCACAAGAACCTCTGGATTGTGAACGGACGTGATTCCCTCTTCAGACAAATCAAGCAGAATGAGGGTCGCAAATATGAAAACATGCATGTGGTGAGGACACTTTGTGAGAGCACCTCGGGCACCTTGTATGCTTGCACCTACACGGAAGGAGTGTTTGTGTATGACCCAGAGAAAGACCAATTCAATCTGATATTGACTCCTGACGACTTGGGAGGCCCAGTGATGAATATCAGGCCTTGGACAGACGGACGCATCTTTGTCAGCATTGATGGTGGTGGCATGCGCATCTATGAAGAGAAGACAGGTGCTCTTGTGAAGAACGCTATCATGGTGAAGGAGTTCGATTTCCTCACCAGCAATGTGGCTGACGCCATGAGCGACTCGTTTGGCAATGTGTGGGTGGGTGTCTATATGAAGGGCATGTTGATGAAGCCTATCAACCAGTCGGCTTTTGAATATGTGGGACAGAACTCTATCGCTAAATGTACGATTGGACGCAATTCCATCTTCTCCATCGCTTCGTCAGTCAATTCCTCCATCTATAAGAATGGTATATGGGTGGCTGCCGACAATGACGGCTTGTATCTGATTTCTGAGGATGGTACGGCTTCGAGGCATTGGACAAAATCCACCAATCCTGAGATGCCCCATGCCTTCACCGCTGTCTATGATACAGGTAATTCAGACGTGTTGTTGGGTACCTTCTACGATGGCTTCTGGCAGTTGAAGGGAGACCGTTTCTCTTGTTTGAGCAAAGAAATCACCCGCGTGTTTGATATTCGTCCGGCTGCAAAGGAGAATTGCTACTGGATTGCTTGTATTGGCGATGGTTTCTTCTACTACGACCATTCGACAGGAAAATCGATTCAATATACCCCTCATTATGATGACGAGGGTGGTACCGACATCATCGGCAATCCTTACGTCTATTCTGTCCATCTCGTCAAGGACAAGCTCTTCATTGGCACAGCCGATGGTCTGACGGTGGCCTATCCTGACGCAGAGGGCATCATCAAGCGTAAGAGCACCAAGATGTTGGGACACAGCACCGTCCGTTACTTCTATTCGGCAGGAGGCAACACCGTGTGGGTGGCCACCAACGAAGGGTTGATCAAGTTAGATGCCGAGACCCTCGAAATGCAGACCTATACAGCCAAGGATGGACTTCCCTCCAACAGCATCACCTCCATCATCTCCGATGGACACGGCAATCTGTGGATAGGCACGGACTATGGTCTGTCGAGAATGAACCTGAAGGATGGAACCTTCGCCAACTTCTTCTCTGAGGATGGTCTTCAGGAGAATGAGTTCAGCCGTGGAGCTGTGGCGTCACAAGGTGGCAAGCTCTATTTCGGTGGAGTGGGGGGGATCAGCTACTTCGACGTGAAGTCCATGCAGTCTTGGCAGAGCGAGGGACGTAATTTCCGCCTGCGTTTGGTCGATGTGCTGGTAGGAGGAAAGGTCGTGCATGTGGGTGACATGTCTGGCAGTTACGAGATGCTGACAGGACTGATTGACGATTGTGAACGGGTGGACTTGTGTCATTCCGACAACCACTTCACGCTGGAGCTGGGTGTCCTGGGCATGAGCAATCAGCACGTCACTTATGAGTATAGCATCAACAATGGTAAGTGGTTGGATCAGGGCGGCAACAATTCCCGCATCATCTTTGACAACTTGGAGCCCGGCAATTACACCATCAAGTTCCGTGCCACCGTGTCGGGTGTTGTGACTGACGAGCGCACCCTCTTGGCTGTGGTGCATCCAGCATGGTACGCCTCCATCTGGGCGAAACTGGTCTATTTCCTCCTCTTCGCGGCAGTTTGTTGGCTGATTTATGAGTATGTGAAACGTCAGGTTCGTCTGCGTCGCATCATGGCTCGCAATCGTCAGCAACGCGAACTCAACGAAGCTCGCGTCCAGTTCTTCATGAACATCAGCCATGAGATTCGCACTCCCATGACCCTCATCTTAGCACCGCTGGAACGACTCATCGGCTCCGACAAAGACCCGTGGCGTCAGCGCAACTACGGACTCATCAAGCAGAACTCGAAGCGCATCCTCCGACTCATCAATCAGATGATGGACGTGAGGAAGATAGAGCAGGGCAAGTTCTTGCTCGACTACCGTCGGGTGGAACTGGTGGATTTCCTCCAGAACATTTACGACGTCTTCGTCACCAATGCCCAAAACCGGGGCATCACCTATACCTTCGAGCACGATGTGGATCAACTGAAAGTGTTTGTTGACCCAGACAACATGGACAAGATCGTGATGAACCTCCTTTCCAATGCCTTCAAGTTCACGCCCGATGGCGGAAACATCAAGCTCTGTCTGAAATCAGGGGAAGGAGACTTCACGCTGAGTGTGATTGACTCAGGCGTGGGCATCAAACGCGAGGACAGGGACAAAGTTTTCGACCGCTTCTACTCCGCACAGCATCAGAACGGCTACATCGGTACAGGCATCGGACTCAACCTGACCTCCCTGCTCGTGAAGTTGCACAAGGGCACCATCCGTGTGGAGGACAATCCTGCAGGAAAGGGCACCGTTTTCGTGGTGCAGATGCCCGTGGGCGACGAATCCCTGCGCCGACCCAGTCTCCAGCCCGAAAACGTTTCGAACATCATTGATGGTCTTGGCTCCATCGACAAGGAAACTGAGGAATTGCTGACCATCGACAAGCCTACCGACACCCATCGCCGGAACGCTGTGCTGGTGGAGGATGATGAAGCCATCCGTCAGTATGTGCACAGCGAACTTTCCAAAGACCTCGTCATGCAGCTTTGTGGCAACGGACAGGAGGCCTGGGACTATATCGTCTCACATCCTGGCAAGGTCGATGTGGTCATCAGCGACATCATGATGCCCGTGATGGACGGCATGACCCTCTGCCAGAAACTCAAGTCCAACTTCAACACCAACCACATCCCCATCGTGCTCATCACGGCCTTGGGAAGCGACGCCGACCGCATAGCAGGCATCACCAACGGAGCCGACGCATACGTCTCCAAACCTTTCAACATTGATGTCCTTCGCATGACCGTGCTCCAGCTCATGAAGTCACGTCAGCTTCTGCAGGGCAAGTTCCAGGCAGAGAAACAACAGGAGGAGCACATTGACAAGGTGGAAATTGAATCGCCCGACGAGCACCTGATGAAGCGTGTGATGAAGGTCATCAACGAGAATTTGGACAACCCCGAACTCTCCGTCGAGATCATCGCCGACAAGGTGGGCATCAGCCGTGTCCATTTCTACCGCAAGATGAAAGATCTCACCGGCCAGGCTCCACGCGACTTCGTCAAGTATGTGCGTCTGAAAGAAGCCTCACGCATGCTTGCCGAGAAGAAGATAGACATCACAGGTGTCAGTGTCGCCACAGGCTTCAAGTCCCTCTCCGCCTTCTCCACCAACTTCAAGTCCCTCTATGGCGTCACGCCCACCGAATGGGTGCGACAGAATGTGGAGCAGGAAATGACCGAACAAAGTGAAAGTTAGTAATAGGCATCAACAAAAAAGCTATCCTTCTCACGAAGAATAGCTTTCTCGACTAATTAACTAACTAACTAATTATTAACCTATTTATGCTTTACTAACTTTTTCTGGTGCAAAGTTACGGACTTTTCACGACATAGACTTTCTCTTTTGTTTCATTTGCTTTAACATTCTGAACACGAACCCATTTTTTCAAATATGTATCATAATTGAAAATAAATGTAACAAAAAAACGAAGCCTCGCAATAAATTTCAGAAGAATTAGGGAAATAAGATCATTCGTTCCGCCGGAACTTGTTCTTAAAAACATGCCCTTTCCGCGCAAACGCCCGTAAAAAGACAAAAGATAAAAAAGATGTTTTTACAACAAGAGCGTGACGAATTACTCGTCATTCTCTTTGTTGTTCTCTTGGTTTTTCCTTTTCAACTTCTGGACGTAGGAGACCAAGCCGAAGATGGAGCCGGCTAAGAGGAATGTTTGGGCGATGTACCTCCTTTAGTGTGATGGATGGAGAAAGCGGAAGGGGGCATGAGTTGACATTCGCAAAATGAATGAAGGGAATGGATGGGGTGTACACTCCTTTCCATTCCCTTCAACTCAACTTGCGAACTTTTAGCTTATATAATTCGCAGCGAACTTAGAGCTCGACGTAGTCAAAGTTCAGTGATTTTCATTTGACATCAGAAGGTGATGATGACTTTCTTGCCATCTTTCACATATATACCCATCATGGTGGGCTTACCTGCGAGTCGGTGTCCATTCATGTCATACCACCCCTTTGCTTTAATGGTATCGTTGACAGGAGTGGCATTGATGTCTGTATAAGCCTCCAGATCTGCATAGGTCTTCTCGGCATCAGTCAACACGTTGTAGTTCGTTACGAGTTCCTTCTGCGTGTCAGTCAGGGCATCGTATGCTTCGCGTGCTGCATCGATGAGGGCTTTGCAGTCGTCGGTGTAGGCCACCTCTCCGATGTCAGCAATCTTGGCAATGACAGCATTGGCCGCAGCCTGATTGGCAGCTTGCTCAGCAGCAGCCTGGTCAGCGGCGGTTTTCAGATCTGCGTAGGTTGCCTCGGCATCGGTCAGCACGTTATAGTTTGTTACGAGCTCTTTCTGCGTGTCAGTCAGTGCATCGTATGCTGCACGTGAAGCATCGATAAGCGCTTTGCTCTCGTCGGTATAGGTCACCTCTCCGATGTCTGCAATTTTAGCGATGACGGCATCTGCGGCAGCCTGATTAGCAGCGGCTTGTTCGGCGGCAGCTTGCTCAGCAGCGGCTTGCTCAGCAGCAGCCTGGTCAGCAGCTGCTTTCAGTGCAGCGTAGGTTGCCTCGGCATCGGTCAACACTTCATCGTTGGTTACGAGTTCCTTCTGCGTGTCAGTCAGGGCATCGTATGCTTCGCGTGCAGCATCGATAAGCGCTTTGCACTCGTCGGTGTAGGCCACCTCTCCAATGTCAGCAATCTTGGCGATGACAGCATTGGCAGCAGCCTGATTGGCAGCGGCTTGTTCTGCGGCAGCTTGCTCAGCGGCGGCTTGCTCTGCAGCAGCCTGGTCAGCAGCGGCTTTCAGATCTGCGTAGGTTGCCTCGGCATCTGTCAGCATGTTGTAGTTCGTTACAAGTTCCTTCTGTGTGTCAGTCAGTGCATCGTATGCTTCGCGTGCTGCATCGATGAGGGCTTTGCAGTCGTCGGTGTAGGCCACCTTTCCGATGTCAGCAATCTTGGCAATGACAGCATTGGCCGCAGCCTGATTGGCAGCTTGCTCAGCAGCAGCCTGGTCAGCAGCAGCTTTCAGATCTGCATAGGTCTTCTCTGCATCTGTCAGCACGTTGTAGTTCGTTACGAGCTCTTTCTGCGTGTCAGTCAAGGCATCGTATGCTTCACGTGCTGCATCAATGAGCGCTTTGCTTTCGTCGGTGTAGGCCACCTCTCCGATGTCAGCAATCTTAGCGATGACAGCATCTGCGGCAGCCTGATCTGCTGCAGCTTGGGTGGCACCAGTGCTAATGGTGAGCGTAGTCACGTCGTCGGACACCTCGTAAAATTTGCTGATGTCAGTCTCACTGAGTTTGATGTCCTTTAATATGATGGGGTACTCACCATCGGCCATGTTCTTGATGTTCACTTTGACGGTGGCTATCTCGCCAGATGTGCCGGTGAAGGTCTCGTCATACTGCGAGCCGCAGAGGAAACGGATGGCATCGTCGGCCTGCTCAGCTACGGTCAGCGTGTGCTCGTCATCTTCTGGCAGACGGGCTGCATTCAGCGATGCCGCAACCTTGCCCTTTGATGTCTTCACGGCGGTCATGCCGTCTGGAAGGTACATGTCAAACTGAAAGCCGCGAATATCTGCCGTGTTGTTCATGCAGATGGAGAGTTCTATCTCAGTGACAATGGCAGGAGCCACATAGATGATGTTGTTGTAGTCTGTCACATCGGTGTCTTCAGTGGCAGAACTGACGGTGAGCTTTGTCACGACCTCGGACACCTCGTAGAACTTGCTGATGTCAGTCTCGCTGAGCTTGACGGCTTTCAGTGTGATGGGGTACTTGCCGTTGGACAGCCCCTTGATGTTGACCTTGATGGTGGCTATCTTGCCCGACGTGCCGGTGAAAGTCTCGTCATACTGCGAACCGCAGAGGAAGCGGAGGGCGCCGTCAGCCTGCTCGGCCACAGTCAGCGTGTGTTCGTCATCTTTGGACAGACGGGCTGCATTCAGCGATGCCACAATCTTTCCTTTCGACGTCTTCACGGCGGTCATGCCGTCTGGAAGGTACATGTCAAACTGAAAGCCGCGAATATCTGCCGTGTTGTTCATGCAGATGGAGAGTTCTATCTCAGTGGGCAGAAGCCACATA
This sequence comes from uncultured Bacteroidaceae bacterium, assembly GCA_905234125.1. Taxonomy (GTDB): domain Bacteria; phylum Bacteroidota; class Bacteroidia; order Bacteroidales; family Bacteroidaceae; genus Minthosoma. The sequence goes on from CAJOGQ010000009.1 coordinate 42,837, forward strand.
TATGATGTTGTCGTAGGCTGTCACATCGGTGTCTGCTTTCACAGTAATCTGTGCCAGACAGAGCATCGCAAACAGGGATAATATCTTTTTCATTTTCGTTTGGGTTTGAAATGATTGAGCCTTAACTATTCATGACAAATATGTGAAAGAGTTACTTGCCATTGATATTCCCGTAGAGGATGAGGTTCGCCACGCCGATATAGTCGCTCACGTCGATAACGCCATCGCCATTCACGTCGGCTGCTTTCTTGTTGAAGCCATTGGGGATGTTGCCAAGAATGTAGTTGGCAATACCAATATAGTCGCTCACATCCACCATACCATCACCAGTCGCATCGCCAATCAGAACCACTTCTTCTTCCTCCTCTTCACCTTTTCCAAGGGTACGAACGCGTTTGCTGGCGGCATTGTAGTACTTCAAGGTGACGCTCTCGCCTTCCTTGCGCTGGTAAACGGTCAGGGTTGCCGGTTGAGCGTTAGGAGTTGAGAATTGAGTGACACCACGGCACTTGTTGCCGACAAAGGCACCCACTATGTCTCCCTCAGCGGGGGTGATACCATCTGATTTCAAGATGTCGGTGAGGTCAATGTTTTTCACCACGGGGAATTTTGGGGAGCCGAGGGTAAATGGTGGAATGAGATCCTCATCGAGGCCGAAGCCATCTTCCACGTTGTACGTGATGGTCTTCGAAAGGGAAAAGATTTGGTGGAGCTGGGCATTGTAGTACTTCAGGGTGACATCTATCTTTTCGCCGTTGGCCTCGTTGCCGAAGGCTTTCAGCAAGAAGGATGTGGCGTTGGTGTTGTCACCGCCCACAACGTAGGCGGGGCTGGCCAATCCACGCAGCTCGTTACCAACGAAGATGGCCATCTGGTCGTTCTTTGAAACGTAGGGCTGGAGGGCCTCCTCAATCTTCACCAGCATCACGGTGAAGTTCTCGTAGTCAGAGGTGGTGGGAGCCTGCCAGTCAGGGCGCTTCTGATTGTAGCTCCAGTCGATTTGCCAGTCTGGGGCATCTTGGGCAAACACCTGGAGGGACAGGGTTGCCAACAGGATTAGTTGAAATATCTTTTTCATGACGTTTGTCTTTAAGGGGTCGCTGCGCCCAAGAACGCAGCGACCATTGGTTACTTCTTAATCACTACTTTACGATTATTATAGATGTACACACCGGGATAGGTGGGCTTCTTTGAGAGTTGGATGCCACCTACGGTGTACCACTTGCCTTCTTGATAGTTGCCTACGATGTCTATGCCTGTCGTTTCACCAGAGAAGCTGATGGCGGTAGGCTCGTCGGGGCTGCCCACGATGGCATTGGCGCGGAAGGTCATCTGCTCATTGCTGTTGGCGATGATGTTGCCGTCGCGCTCAATAGCGAAGCGGATATCCGTCTGCTTTTCGCCACCGATGGTCAAGTAGAGCGGTTCAGTGTGGTCAACAGTTTCCTCGTTGACTTCAACCACACCGCAAGGCTCACCGTCTGCGTAAGCCACCAGTCGGTCACCGTCTTCGAGGTCGAAGCCTTCAACCACAGCGCAGACGTTCATCGTGAAGCGATGGCGCAGGGTCTCACCTGTTTCATCCTCTTCCACAGCACGCACGCGGCGGGCCTTCGCGGATGCTACCTCATCAGAGAACGTGCTGCTTGGCTCGTAGAATGGGTACGTGAACGAGGCATTGCCTTCACCCTTGCGAAGCATCATGTAACCTTCGCCGGGCTTCATGTACTGCAGACTTCCACGCCAGCGTCCGGTATTGCCCGACTTGGTGAAGTAGGCAAACTCCGTTTGGCTCTTGATGACGTCGCCTGTTTCTGCCTGATCGTAGTAGTCGCTCAGGGCGGTCTCCACAGTCAGGTTGATGGCAGGTGTGTAGCCGATGGCGTTCCAGCCCTGCTTCAGGTCAATGGTGCGCTCGTCCTGATCCTTGATGACGGTGCCACCGATTGGAATGTTGCAAGGCTCCTGAACCTTGATGGCATACGACTTCTTCGACGAGATGGCTATCTCCTCGGGGTTGTCTGTCGCTATCCATTGATTGCCCTTATAAGTCATCGTTAGGTTACTGCCCATGTCGGTCACGATGTCGCCATTCTGCCAAGGCATGCTGGTGAGCAGCGTGTACATCTTGTCAAGCTGTTTGCTGCTGACGTTGAATGATACCCAGTTCCAACCCTTCTTCAGACTGAAGTTCTGTACAAAACCATCGCCGCCGTCGAAGCGTACAGGCTTATCGGTGCCCAGTACCGCCGACTTTTGGAACTTGATGGTCTGTTCTGGAGTCAACACAATCTCACGTCCAGTGCTGTACTGCCACAGACGGAATGTCAGCTCGCCGCCTTCAGTCTGATTGTCGTAAACGGTCAGGTACAGGCCATTCTCGCCAGTCAGGGTTGAGTGGGTGATGTTGGCAAAGCCGTGACATACGTTTTCTTTGTCGAATGCACCAACGATGTCGCGTGCATCGGTGTCCAGTTCATTGTACAAATAGACCTGACCGCTGATGCTCATCGAGTGTTGCAAGAGGTTGCTATCCACGCTCTTTGCCCAGTCTGGCTGGTCATCCTCCACTGTCAGGTTCAGGTAGAACGGCTCCGTAATGCCATCCTCGTCGGTCAGATAGATGATTTCGCTATACGAACCGACGTTCAGATCCTTGCTCACCTTTGCCGTCACAGCATCCATGGTCAGCGGTGCTAGCGTGAGCCACTTCGGACAATTCTCCATCTTGTAGGTATGGGCAGAGGCGCTGTTGTTGAAGAACGGCAGGTCGAGTTCCTCGGCTGAGCCGTACTTGATGGTGGTTTCCAGTTTGTTCACCATCCACTCTAAGCTGTTGTTGAACACATAGTAGCATGCAGTCTGTGGTGAAGCCAGTGTGTTGCCGTACTTGTCCTCTACCTCACGCAGCGTCACATAGATGGTGCGGTGGTTCAGTTTGGCGGCAGGCTCTTCGAGGGCTACCATCACCTGGTTGCCCTTGCCGATGAAGCTGTACTTCAGGTTGGTCAGCTCCTCGTATGGCAGCACAGGAGCAGCCTGTGTAGCATCGATGTGGTTCAGAACCACCTCCTGATCATCCGTAAACTCATACTTGCGTGCAGGAGTCTGTGTCGGCTTCTGCGTCTCTGGGTCGAGTTCATAGACGATGTTACCATCGGCGTCGCGCTCTATGACCTTACTATATGCATAAGGCACCATGACGATCGTGTTGTCCGTCTGCCGTTCCTGACGGTCGAAGCCCAGATAGGTCTTCAGACCAGCCTCGTCGCCGTTAGGACTCTTCTTGGCGAAGGTCTTGACGAGCGTCTCAGGCAGTGCCTGTGCGAAGAAGGCCAGTTCGTCGATGTTACCCTTCATGGCATCGGTGCCGTCTTGTGCCTCTGCACTGCCGGTGGGTGTGTAGCGGCTTGCACCGATGAGCGGATAGCCGCCGCTGATGCCACCCAGATTGTCAGTCTCGAAGGTAGCGCACAGCTCCTGATCAACGTAGATGTTAGCCACGTTGTGGGCACGGTTCACCGTCATGGCGTAATGGTGCCACTGGTTGTCGCTCCAGTCGCCTGGAACCTCGATGGCGAAGCCGTTCGAACGATACATCAGCTTGTCGCCCTCAAATCCGAGGTGGAACTGGTTCTGGGCACCGTCGTCCTCCTTCAGGCCGCGACCGTTAGAGATCAGCGCGCCACGACCCTCTTCGTCAGTCTTGAACCAGAACATCAGCGTGTAGTCCTGCTCCTTCGTGCGATCCAGAGCCGATGGAGCCAGCTGCATGCCCTTGTCAGCCTTCTCCAAGTGCAGTGACATACCGCGTGGGATAGCCCAGTTGGCACCAATCAGTTTGGCGTTGGCACCCTGCGTCTTGTCCATCGCATAGTCACCCGAACCTTCATCCATCGGGTAGTAATCTACCAAGTCTTTCTCATAGCCTGTCAGACGGCGCTTGCCGTATGTCGTGCTGAGCAGTCCGCCATCCATGACGCGGTACCACAGGCGAGCCTCCATCATGCGGCCTTCGTAGTACTTGCTCTCCTTGCGGTCACTCTCGTTGGTGCGACCGAAAATCAGCATACCAGTACCCTTATACAGGTTGTTCATCTTGTACGTACCAAGCGCATCACCGTTGTTGAAGAACGTCAGCGTGCTGTCCTGCTGGTTCAGGACGAGAGCCACTTGTGTGAAGGTTCCCTTCTTGATGGCTTCCGTCGAAGTGAACTTCTGTTCGTTGACCACAGCCTGCAGCTTGAAGTCCTTGGTCAGCCACAGTTGCAGTTTCTGACCATTGGTGCCGTGTGAGAACAGCGGCATTTCGACTCCCGTCTCAGTAGGCTTCACCATCAGGTCGATGGTCAGATCCTTACCTGTGAAGTTACGCTTGGCATCAGTCTCCATGCTGGCCTGTCCCGTGAACTGCACGCTCACCGTCTCAGAGATGTCGTTATTGTTCACCTCGCCTTTCACCTCGAAGTTGGTGCCGGCACGCAGGTAGTTATATTCGATGTCCTCCGAGAAGTTGAATATGATGTCGTCGTTCAGGGTGAGAAAACCGCTCTTCGGTTCGGGCATGCCGAACAACTGCGGACGGCGTGTATCCTTCACACCGCTGATAATCTTCGATGGGGTGGTGAGGAACGAGTTGCCGTTGCGGCAGAAGACTACGGCGCGCAGGTCGTAAGGCTTCTCAATCACCCAGTCTTCACCGAAGAACTGCGTGACGATGTTGCCGTTCTCAGGAATCATTTCGCAGACGCCATTGGCACCAGCCATCAGCGTAGAGTCGGCATAATAGGAGCAGAGGTTCGTCCAAGCGTCATCGCCACGTTGCGACTCCTTATACTGGAACTCGATGTGGTCGAAGTTATGCTGGTGCTTGTCGAAGCCGTTGATGGTGACTGGGATGTACCAGCCGCGCTTGCTGTCCATCTGGGCCATCGTGTTGATGACCCACTGGTCTCCAGGCATGGCGATGTTCACGCCGCCGGCCTCACGCAGATAGTGTACGTCGAACGAAACATACTCCGTGGTGTGGTTGGGGTCGTTAGGCGACAGGATGCCCAGGCGCAGACCCTCATAGTCGAAGCCGTCACCGACACGTACCTCAATGGTCTTCTCGGTTACGAAGGCCGGGTCGAGGTAGATCTCCGTACCGCTGGCGGTCAGTGGATGACCGTCGATGGTAATCTTGGCACCGTTCGGGTTCGACTGGTCGTCTACGAACAGGCAGAACGGAGCACTGGCCTTGACAGCCTCAGGCTTCTCGCTCTCGTTGGCGAGATAGATCTTGAAGCGGGCAGCATCGTTGACCGATACACCGCTGACGCTCTGCTTGTCGAGGCGGATCTTCGGGTTGTTAATCTTCATGGTGCGCTGGTCAAGTACCGTACCGGCGTTCCATATCATCGTCGTGCGCTCGTCCTCCCATGGGTTGCAAGTAGCACCGCCACGGGTACGATAGACGAAGCCCTGCGGACCGAGGATAGCCATGGTCACCTCCTGCTCCAGCTGTTTCAGGATGTACTTCTGCTCCTTCTTGAACTTGTCGCTCATGAAGATAGTGACATAGTCTGTGTTGTCGTTCATCTTAGAGCCTGGGTCGTCGGGGATGAGTTCGAATTCTTCCTCCTCTTCCTCTTCATCGCCACCCAAGTCGGGCAATGCGACACGATAGACATCCACGTTCAGATGGCTCAACTTGTCGGGAACGATGGTGAAGCTCTCCTTGCGGCTATAGGCCTTCTCTGAACCGTAGGTACCATCGCACTCTGAGGTCAGCACAGGCGTGAGCTTCCACTTGAACTTCGTACCACCGAAGCCAATCTCTGCCTCAGCACCAGTGGGCTCCTCTTCCTTCTCGGGATCCATCTTAGCACCGGGTTCTTCCTCCTCAACAGTTTGCAGTGCTTTCAGGATAGCCTCAAGAATCTGCTCACCGAGCATCTCAGTGGGATCCTTGTCCTCGTCGGGTTCGAAGAACATCGGATCGTCCGAGAATGGGAAGTGCAGCATCATGGCGTTCGTGAAGTTGGTCTCGAACGACTCGCTGTAGCTCACTGACTCAGCACCTGCCACGTCGTAGTTAGCCACGAGGTCATCAGCCGTCAGCTTCTCATATTCGTTCTGTGCAATCATCATCGACCAGCCGGCAATCAGCGCAGTCTTCTCCGAAATCTCGTCGGTGAAGTTCTGATCGGTAGTCTTCGGCAGGATAATGATGTAGTTCGTCGTATCGTTAGGCTCAGTCACCGTTGTGTTGTAGAGGGCATTGCCCACACCGAACAACGGATCCTGCGTATCGCGCAGCGACAAATAGACAGGACGCTTGGTCTTGTCAGCCATGGCCTGGGCCTCTTCGCGTGTACCGATGTACATCAGGCTCAGAATCTCCTTGGCCAGTTGCGGGATGACCTGCTTCAGGATGTGCTTCTGCGAGTAGATGAACTGTGACTCCAGTTTCGGACCGTAAGCCATCGACTCATCACGTACCAGGTGGTACTTGTTGCCTGCGGCATCGTAGCCCTCGGCAATATGTATCATCGAGCCATACGCACCGAACATGCCCAACACTCCAGTAGGACCTTCGCCGGTGGTCAGACCTATGCGGCCAACCATGTGCTGGTACATCTCGTCGGGTAGGGCACGGATGGTTGACATCGGCATCACCTGGATGTTCTGTACCATACCGATATAGAGGTCGGCATCAGCACCCACCATGTCAGGATCGCTGCTCGTAGAGATGTCGTTACTGGTGGTCATCGTGTACGAATAGGCCTTGTTGCCCGTCATGTCGAATACGAACTCAGAACTGGTGGCGTCACCGTTCTCAGCGGTGAAGATGTCACCCGAGGCAGTACCGGCACCCATCGGAGCGGATACCGTACCGATATACGAGTTGGTCTTCTCGCCTGTGGCAGCGGTATATTTGATACCTGCCGACGCCTTCAGATCCATCTTGTAAGAGAAGTTGAGCGTAGAACCCTCAGAGAGTGTTGCCGTACTGTGTGATCCTGGCGGGTCGCGCAGGATGTCAAACAGCAGAGGTTGTCCGTTGGTCATCACGTCGATACCTGTTCCGATGGGGAACATGTTGAGCACGAAGCCGTTCAGCGGGTCTGCCTCATACATCGTGCCGTCCTGCTCAGCGGTGAAGGTCACCGTCTTCAGGGCGTTCTCGCCAGAGAGCAGCTGTGCGGTCTGGTCAACACCCAGTTCAAAGACGGCCTGTCCATTTTCATCCAGCGGCAGGATCTCCCTGTTCATGCCGGCCTTCATGCCGTTCTGCATGGTAGCATAGCCACCGCTGACAGGAACGATATCCAGGCGCTCTGTTGTCGGGTCGTTGTTATAGCGATAGCTCTCAGCCACCTGTACCTGGATGTAGTACTTGCGCTCCAGGCTGAATACGGGATAGCCGAAGGTGTAAGCGGCACGTCCGTCAGCACCCTTGTAGGCCAGGGGCACCATAGCCCTGTCGCCTGCCAGATTGGTGGCGGCATAGGTCTTGTCGCCAAAGTAATCGAAGTTGTCGAAGCCCTGCTGCTTATAGGTCAGCTCGATGGGG
>CAJOGQ010000010.1 GCA_905234125.1 uncultured Bacteroidaceae bacterium
ATATATAATAAAAGTTATATTCCCTTTTAGACGACCCATCTTTGCGAAAATGAATTTTCCTAATGGTACATTGGTACATTGGTACATTACAATAGTTTTGCCCTGCATCTGCAAAAAAAACTCTTTTGTTTGGTAGTGTAAAAAAAAGAGTGTACCTTTGCCCTCAGAAAACACCAACACCTAATGAAAAGAGAAAAAGTATGGGATACAAGTATTTGATTTTGAATGGATTGAAACTATCCCGTCATCGACATACCATAGGCTTTGGTTTATACATGTTATTTAATCAACTCACTTCCCGTTAGGCTGTGAAGTTCGACGGGGCTTTTAAGAAAAAAATGACGAAACATGAAGAAAGATGAGATACTTGCTCTGTTCAGGAGCTACGAAGAGGCGGTCTGCATGATTGATGAGACCGAATGTTGGAGTGCCAGAGACCTTCAAAAGTTGCTGGGATATAGCTTGTGGCAAAATTTCACAAAAGTGATAGACAGGGCTAAAGAGGCGTGTGATAACGTGGGACAGCCAGTCTCTGACCATTTTATTGACGTCAATAAAAAGGTCGAGTTGGGCAGTGGTGCTTTTCGTGAAATAGATGATGTCATGCTCACCCGCTATGCCTGCTATTTGGTGGCGCAGAATGGAGATCCACGCAAACCGCAGATTGCCTTTGCGCAGACTTATTTCGCGGTGCAGACCCGTCGTGCAGAGTTGATAGAGCAACGTTTGTTGGAGGTGGAACGTGTGAAAGCCCGTGCCAAGTTGCAGGAGACAGAGAAGAAACTCTCAGGCATCCTTTACGAGCGTGGCGTTAATGACAAGACTTTTGCTGTCCCCCAAGGCGTTGAGGCGGAGGCTCAAGGGCGACGAGCCGGTAGCTCAAAGGCGTTGAGCTACCGGCTCGAAAATGTTTTTACGATACGGCGTATCGTTCATAACGGCATGTTTTATGGCTACTTGCCTGAGTCAAGTTTCCAGACTCCATCCACCTTGACGACCTTGCCCTTTTCGCTCTTGGCAGAGCCGTCGCCGTACTTCAGGGTGTAGTCAACCTGGGCTGAGTTGCCGTCTTCTGAGAGTTGGACGTTGGTGATTTCAGCACCTTTGAGACCACCTTTCTTGTCGATGTCCTTGGCCATCTTGTCGCGCATGAGCGAGGCATACTGCTGTTTGTCGCCATCGGTGAGGTTCTTCTTGAAGTAGAAGAGGTCGATGGCTTCTTCATACTGACCAGCCTGGATGCAGGCCACATACTTTTCCACCACGCCTTCTGGGGTGTTTTGGTTGCACGACACGAATGCCAATGCCACGAGCGTAAGGCTCAGAACTGAGAGAATCTTCTTCATTGTTGTTGAGTTTTTAGAGGTTGAACATATTGTATTTGATGACTTTCTGCGATGTCAGACGGGAAGATACATTCACCGTCCTTGCTGATGAGTGTGGGCACTTCATGACGATGTCCGTCGCTGAGGTCGATGCCCTGATGGAGATAGGCCAGCCAGATGAGTTCCGTGCAGTAGAGCAGGGTCGTGTCGGAGAGTTGGTAGTCGTTGTCGAACTCCACCTGCTCCTTCGCTTTCTGCCAGGCATAATGACTCGCTGCAGATGCGATGCTGTCAGGACAATTGACTCTCGCCCATGCGCCACTCACGGCTCTGTCAGGGGCATAGAAGGTGGTCAGAGGCTCACACTTCACATATTCAGGCTCACCCTGCTCTGCCTCGCCTGGCACGGCATGAATGACCATCCACTCGCCTGTGAGCGAATCGCGATGGAGGATGCCGATGTGGGAATAGACAGACTGGCTCGCTTCTGTCACCACACGGCTTTCTGCACCATAGCCGCAACGCAACATGAGGTCGCCCTCACGAAACGGTTCCTCGCCTGCCAGCACCACCGATGTGCGATTTTCGCTACACGCACACAGCATGCTCAGCCACCATATCAAGGCTCCAACTGAGAGGGTGCCGAGACGGAGAAACGATGCGGACTTTTCCATATTCGGGGTCAAAGTTACGAACAAGTGCGCAGAATACAAAGGAAAAAATGTTTTTTAGCGAATTATTCGGGTGTTTTCTTTGTCATGTCAGAAAAAATGCGTACCTTTACATCAAATTTACGAAGCATAACAATTATGAAGACTATTTACTTAACAATCTTGACCGCTTGCCTTTTCTGCATGAAGGCAAATGCGCAACTGTCCACAAACACAGAAAAGTTCCTTGGCAACATCACCACGAGTGGAAGTGTGGACTATGGCAAAGAAGCCTTCCACACGCTGTGGAACCAAATCACACCTGAGAACGAGACGAAATGGGATGCCACAGAAGGTGGTGGCCGTGGAAACTTCAACTTCAACCGTGCTGACCAATCGGCCAACTATGCCAAGAAGTATGGGTTCCCCTTCAAGTACCACACCTTGATTTGGGGTTCACAATACCCTGGCTGGGTCAACAACCTCTCCACATCGGAGCAGAGCAAAGCCATCGTCGAGTATTTTGACGGCGTGAAGAAGCACTACCCCAACCTGGAAATCATCGACGTAGTGAATGAAGCCATCGCAGGACATGCTCCAGCCCCCTACAAGAACGCATTGGGTGGCGACGGAAAGACAGGCTTCGACTGGATCATCAAGGCTTTTGAACTGGCTCACGAGCGCTGGCCGGATGCCATCCTCGTGTACAACGACTACAACACGTTCCAATGGAACACAGACCAGTTCATCGAGTTGGTTCGCACGCTGCGCGACGCTGGTGCGCCCATTGATGCCTACGGATGTCAGTCGCACGACCTGACGGACTGCGACTTCAGCAAGTTTAAGTCCTCGATGGACAGACTTCAGAGTGAGCTGAAGATGCCGATGTACAGCACAGAGTATGACATCGGCACAGAGGACGACGACCTGCAACTGAAGCGCTACAAGGAGCAGATTCCTTACATGTGGGAAGCCGACTACTGCGCAGGCATCACCCTGTGGGGCTACATCTACGGCCACACATGGACAACCAACGGCAACTCAGGCCTCATCAGAGATGGGAAAGACCGTCCAGCGATGACTTGGTTGCGCGACTACATGAAGAGTGACAAGGCGAAGAACGCCAAGAGTCCTTTCCCTGGCATGAAGAAGGAGGCATCGGTCTATATCAAGCCATCGATCTACAAGCCCACCAAGGGAGAGCCCATGACCATCACGGTCAACGCACGTCTTCGCACCAAGACCATCGACCACATCGACCTCTATGTAAAGAATGTGAAATATGCCACCATCACGGAGCCTGCATCTGTGAATGCGAAGACAAAGGATGGTGCCTACGAGGCTGAATACACCCCTGCTGCTACAGGCAAGTACAACCTGAAGGCTATCGTGGTGGACACAGAAGGCAATGAGTATGAGCGTATCGGCTCCTTCACAGCCTACAACCCACGCAGTCCGTTCAAGGGAGAAATCGAATTGCCAGGCATCGTGCAGGCAGAAGACTATGACAAGGGTGGCGAGGGTGTCACCTTCCACGACTCAGACAATCAGAAGGACGGCAACGGCAATTCCTATCGCAACGATGCTGGAGGTGTGGACATCAAGAAGGTGGACGGCGTAGGCTACACCATCGGCTACACCAATTCAGGCGAGTGGCTGGAGTACACCGTCAACGTGAAGGAGGCTGGCTTCTATGAATACGACGCTTACGTTTCTTCTGGCACAACGGGCTCATCCTTCATGTTCGAAATGGAAACTGACGGCGTGTCAGAAGCCCTGACTGAAACCATCGCAGTACCACAGACAGGCAACAACTCATGGAGCAACTACGTGCCTGTGCATGGACGCACACTCGTGTCCCTCGCTGAAGGCAAGCACATCTTCCGCATCAACGTGACAGGCAACAGCGGCGACATCGACAAGGTGGACTTCAAGCGCATCGAAGTGAACAACGACATCAAGATTGCTGTCAAGACAGATGTGTCAGCAGGTACTGTGGGTGAGTTCGCCACGCTCATGGCCACTCCATCAGCCACCTCGGCTCCTGTGCAGAGCGTCAGCTTCTATGTGAACAACCAACTCATCGAGACAGTCACAGAGGCACCATTCGAGACGCAGTACAAACCTACGGAGAAAGGTTCCTATACGGTGACGGCAGAAGCGACTGACACAGAAGGAAAGACCTCGAAGGTGTTCAGCTACACCCTGAAGGTCAACAACAAACGTACACCTTACAAGTCTGCCATCGCCATCCCAGGCATCATCCAGGCCGAGAACTTCGACAAGGGTGGCGAGGGACTCACCTACCACGACTCAGACAGCAAGGATGAAGGCGACGCGAAGTATCGCACGGACAACGAAGGTGTGGACCTCGTGAAGGGCAACAACGGCAACGCCATCGGCTATACAGCCAAGGATGAATGGACGGAATACACCATCAACGTGAAGGATCCTGGCAAGTATGCTTTTGAGGCAACCGTATCTTCAGGCGCATCCAATTCCGGCTTCAGCATCGGACTGGTGAAGGATGGCAAGGTGACCGTCATCGGCAAGGTAAATGTGCCCAAGACTGGTGACAACAGCTGGAGCAACTACAAGACGGTCAAAGGCAATCTCACCAAAGAACTGGAGGCAGGCGAACAGATTCTTCGCTTCACCATCACTGGAGCCAGCTGTAACATCGACAAGGTTGAACTGATCTGCACAGAAAGCACAGGAATTGAAGATGTGAAGGTGGCCGTGAAGCCTACCCAGGATGTCATCTACAACGTAGCCGGTCAGAAGGTGGATGCCAACTACAAGGGCATTATCATCAAGAACGGCAAGAAAGTCTTGAAGCGCTAATCGTGGGAATCAAGAAAGGAAAAGCAGACCTGAAGGACTACATCAGCGTGAGGGGCTGTAGGGTGAACAACCTGAAGAACATCAACGTGCAGATTCCTCACGACCAGTTTGTGGTCATCACAGGTGTGAGTGGAAGTGGCAAGTCGTCGTTAGCCTTCGACACGCTCTATGCTGAAGGACAAAGGCGATATGTGGAAAGCCTCTCGACGTATGCCCGTCAGTTCTTGGGACGCATGGCCAAGCCTGACTGCGACTTCATCGAGGGCATTTCACCAGCCATCGCCATCGAGCAGAAGGTGAGCAGCAGGAATCCCCGTTCGACTGTGGGCACCAGCACAGAGATTTACGATTACCTCCGCATGCTGTATGCCCGCATCGGCAGGACGTATTCGCCTGTGAGTGGGAAAGAGGTGAAGAAACACACGACTGACGACATCATCCGATGCATGCTGGAGCATGAGGAGGGAACGAAGATGATGGTGATGACACCCTTGGTGGTGAGAAACGGAAGGACGTTGGTGGAGCAATTGGATGTGTGTTATAAAACGGGCTTTCAGAGAGTGGAAGTAGATGGAGAGGTGGTGAGGATTGCGGATTGGTTGCAGACCCTCTCCTCACCCTCCCTACAGGGAGGGAGTGGTATCTCTGTTCTTCTGGTGATTGACCGTCTGAAGGTGGCGAATGAGAAGGCGACCATCAACAGGTTGGTGGACTCAGCCAATACGGCGCTGTACGAAGGCGACGGGCATTGTATATTGAAATTCAGTCCCTCTCCAACTCCATCTGAAGGAGGAAGGACTCCATCAGGAGCGGAAAGTGAGAAGGACACAAAAGAGGAATATGAGTTCTCGCTGAAGTTTGAGGCTGACGGGATGGAGTTTGAGGAACCAACTGACCAGATGTTTTCGTTCAACTCGCCTGTGGGTGCCTGTCCTGAATGTGAGGGTTATGGTCGAATCATCGGCATTGATGAGAGTTTGGTCATTCCTGATCCTGACCTGTCTGTGTATGATGGAGCTGTGGCTTGCTGGAAGGGCGACAAAATGTCGGAATGGAAGAAGGAGTTTGTAAGAAGGGCTGAGAAGTATGAGAACTTTCCCGTGTTCACCCCTTACAGCCAACTGACTCAACGACAGAAAGATGTGCTGTGGCATGGGGTGTATGAGGAGAATGAATGGGGCAACCATTCCATCTGCATCGATGAGTTCTTCCGTATGTTGAGGGAGAACCAATACAAGATTCAGTATCGCGTGATGCTGGCACGATACAGGGGCAAGACGGTGTGTCCCACTTGTCAAGGAAGGCGTCTGAAGAAGGAGGCTGAATTTGTGAAGATTGGAGGCAAGAGCATCACAGACCTTTGCGAACTGTCCATTGCTGACCTGCACGAGTTCTTCCGTACCCTGAAAGTGACCCAACAGGAGGCCAACATCGCCAAGCGGCTGTTGGTCGAAATCAAGAGCCGTCTGCAATTCCTGGTTGATGTGGGGTTGAGTTATCTGACCCTCTCCCGATTGAGCAATTCGCTCTCTGGAGGCGAAAGCCAACGCATCAATCTCGCCACCAGTCTGGGTTCTTCATTGGTGGGAAGCCTGTACATACTTGATGAGCCCAGCATCGGACTGCACTCGAGAGACACCCAACGCCTCATCCATGTGTTGCGACAACTGCAACAGTTAGGCAATACGGTGGTGGTGGTGGAACACGATGAGGAAATCATGAGGGCAGCTGACTACATTATTGACATAGGGCCTGACGCAGGAAGATTGGGAGGAGAAATCATGTATGCTGGAAGCCCCCCAAGCCCCCCGACCCCCGAAGGGGGAGGGCTATCGCATAGGGAATCTGACGAAAAGCATCGCGTCAGCCCTCCCCCTTCGGGGGCTGGTGGGCTCTCCCACACCCTTGATTATCTGACTGGAAGAGAACAAATTGAGATTCCACAGAGCCGTCGTCCTTGGAACAATTATATCCTTGTGAAGAATGCACGAGCCAACAATCTGAAGGGCATCGACGTGAAATTTCCACTCAATGTGATGACTTGCGTGACGGGTGTGTCAGGTTCAGGCAAGTCGTCGTTGGTGAGGGACGTCCTCTATCTCGCCATGAAGCGACGTCTGGGCGAGAGTGCGGAGAAGCCTGGACTTTTCTCAGGATTGGATGGCGACATCGACATGATTCAGCATGTGGATTTCGTCAACCAGAACCCCATCGGCACCTCCTCACGATCGAACCCCGTCACCTATATTGGTGCTTGGGATGAGATTCGCAAACTGCTGGCGAGTCAGCAACTATCCAAGCAGATGGGTTACACGCCTGCTTATTTCTCCTTCAACGCAGAGGGAGGACGATGTGAGGAATGTAAGGGAGAAGGAACGGTGACGGTGGAGATGCAGTTCATGAACGACCTTGTGCTGGAATGTGAGGCTTGTCATGGGAAGCGCTTCAAGAACGACATCCTCGAAGTGATGTATGAGGGAGTGAATGCCTACGACATGCTGAACATGACCATCAATCAGGCTGTTGAGTTCTTCACCCAACACAAGCAGAAGAAGATTGTGGAGAAGATGAAGCCCCTGCAAGATGTGGGATTGGGTTACATCAAACTGGGACAGACCTCCTCCACCCTCTCTGGTGGTGAGAACCAACGCATCAAACTGGCCTACTACCTGAGTCAGGAGAAGTCCTCGCCCACCCTATTCATCTTCGATGAACCCACCACGGGCCTTCACTTTCATGACATCCACAAGTTGCTCGAAGCCTTCAATGCCCTCATCGCCCGTGGACACACCATCATCATCATCGAGCACAATATGGACATCATCAAATGTGCCGACCACATCATCGACTTGGGGCCAGAAGGTGGACAGGCTGGTGGAAATGTGGTGGTGACAGGCACACCAGAGGAAGTGGCGAAGTGTGCTTTCAGTTACACAGGACAGTTTCTTCAGGACAAAATGCACGCATAATCGGCACGCAATACGTCCATAAATCAAGATTATTGCCCTATATATATAATAATGTGTAAGAAAATCGGCTTCTTTTTTCTTGCACATTACTTTTTTTCGTACCTTTGCAACCAAAGTAACTAATTCTAACACCTCGACATGAAGAGATACCTACACGTCTTACTAACGTTCATCATCGGTTCGTCGCTTTTCCACACGAACCTGCATGCGCAGTCTTTCGACCAATACTTCGAAGATGCCACCCTCCGACTCGACTACATCTTTGCTGGCAACGTGAACACCCAGCACATCTATCTGCAAGAACTCATGAAGCAGGACAAGTGGGCTGGACGCAAGAACCGTCTGGCCGAGAAGTTCCTCAATGGCAACGGACAGCTCACCGTCAAAGACCATGCAACCCAGCAGGTGATTTATGTGTGGACATTCTCCACCCTCTTTCAGGAGTGGTTGCAATATGACGAGGCAAAGCATGTGGACAAGGCGTTCGAGACGTCCTACAACATCCCCTTCCCCAAACAGCCCATTGATGTGACCATCACCCTGACCAACAACCATCAGGCTGTGGTGGCTGAGATGACCCACACGGTTGACCCCAAGGACATCCTTATCCGCAAGATTGGTGACAACGGCATCCCCTTCCATTATGTGTGGAAGGGACAGGGTTCTGAAGACAAGGCCAAGCCCGTCAGAAACGAGCCTCGCAACGGCAAGGGACGTGACTACACCGCTTCTGAATACGATCCTTTCGAAGGCGTCAACATCACGGACTGCATAGACCTCGCCATCGTGGCAGAAGGCTACACCCCTGCTCAGATGGGCAAGTTCTACCACGACTGCGAAAGGGCTGTGGAGGCGCTCTTTGCTTGGGAACCCTTCAAGTCGCTGAAGTCCCGTTTCAATGTGGTTGCTGTCGCATCACCTTCTCAGGAGGCGGGTCCCACCGTTCCCCATCAGGGTGTATGGCACCTCACTCCTGCTGGCAGTCATTACGACACCTTCTACACAGACCGCTATCTCATGTCGCAGGACATGCACAAGATTTACGACATCCTTTCAGGCGTTCCTTTCGAGCACATCATGGTGCTGGTCAACTCAGACACCTACGGAGGTGGAGGTATCTACAACCAAGTGACCTTCTCCACCAGCGACCATCCCACCTTCAAGGAGGTGTTCGTGCATGAGTTTGGACACAGCTATGGAGGACTGGCCGACGAATATGCCTACGATGACATGGACTCTGAATGGTACCCAGCCGACACAGAGCCTTGGGAACCCAACATCACCACCCTGAAGGACTTCGACGCCAAGTGGGCTGACCTCATGCCCAAGAAGCAACCCATCCCCACCCCACTCGACCCCAAGGTGCCAGACTTCAAGAAGATTGACAAGAACGACGCCAAGGCAATGGAGGCGCTCAACAAATGCACTCAAGTGGTGGGTGTCTTCGAGGGAGCCGGCTATCAGAGCAAAGGGTGCTACCGTCCTGCACAGGAATGTCGCATGAAAATCAACGAGGTGGAAGATTTCTGCCCCGTCTGCACACGCGCCATCATCCGCATCACGGACTTCTATACAGCCAAATGAATATAGCATAACATCAAAACCATAGAATATAGTATAACAATCAATACCCATAGACTTATGACACTCAGACAACTAACATTAACCCTGCTTTTGGCATGTGGACTCACAGCCTACTCAGCCAACACCAAAACCACGGTGGAACAAGTGACCGATGCTGTCCAGCTCACCACCGATGTTGATTACATTGTGTCTGGCACCACGCCTTTCACCACCACTGGAAGCGTCGATATTCAGAACACGGAACATGCCGTGCTCATCATTAACGCCATCAAGCCCAGCCAAGTGATCAAGAACTGGATGAGCCACATCTACATCAAGGGCGAACCAGCCGTCGATGGCACTAACTGCCAAGTGAAGATGTACAACCGTGGTGCCATCATCTTCCCCTACGGCAAGGACTTCCAGCCTCTCACCTGCTACACGGAGCAGAACTTCGGAGGTGAGGAGTGCTCCAACTACAGCGAAGGAAGCAGTGGCGGCTACATGAAGACCCTCACGACAGCGTTGCTGAACAACCAGATCCGTTCCTTCAAGCTGAAGCGTGGCTACATGGTCACCTTTGCTGTTGGCACAGGTGGATGGGGCTACAGCCGTTGCTTCATTGCTGACCAAGCCGACCTCGAAGTGAAGACGCTCCCCAACATTCTCGACCACCGCATCTCCTCCTATCGACTCTTCAAGTGGTTCAATGCCCACAAGGCAGGACTGGCCAGCAACGGCGACTATGCAGCCAATCAGGCACTCAACACTTCATGGTGTTACGATTGGGCACAAGGCAACGAATCCAACTTGCCCGATACAGAGTGGGTGCCCAACCACATCTACGAGGACTGGCCATCGTCAGCCACTTGTGGTGGGGTGACGGGATCCTGCCACATGAAGACCAACAACGAGCCAGGCAACTCATCTGACGACCATCCGCAGGACGTAGCCACTGTGCTCGACAACTGGGAAAACCTGATGCGAACGGGCATGCGCCTCTGTTCAGAATCTTCTCACGACGGTTCGATGGCTCACCTCCAAGCCTTCATCGACTCAATTGATGCCCGTGGTTGGCGATGCGACATTCTCGACCTCCATTGCTACTGGGCTTCAGGCTCTTTCAACAGCCTCACGTGGTACAGCGACAATTACGGCAAGGGACGTCCCATCTGGATTTCAGAGTGGATCTGGGGTGCTTCATGGAATCACAATGGTGCTTTTGGCAACGGCGTGACTGACGCACAAATCCTCTCTGAAACCAAGAACCTCCTCAACATTCTCAACAGCAATAGTCGTGTGGAGCGTTATGCCTACTGGAACAGCGAGAGCAAAGCCCACATCTACGAGAATGGAGCACTTACCGCATTGGGCAAATACTATGCCACGATGGATGACGGACTGGGCTACAACCCAGCCAACGAATTCATCCCCAAAGAGACTCGCTTGGCGGCTCCCACTGACTTAACCTGCACCTATACACGCACCAAGGGCACCATCACCCTCACTTGGGACGACCCCAACGGCGACCTCATGGAGACCATCACCATCCAATGCAAACTACCTGGCGAAACGCTCTACAGCACCGTGGCCACCGTCACACCCAAGGACAAGACCTCCAAGAGTGGTGTGTCTTACACTTACACAGACAACATCTCCGACCCAGGCGTTTACACCTACCGCATCAAAGCCGTGTCCTACAACAATAAGTCCTTCTACACAGATGAAGCCACGGTCAATGTGGATCCAGCCCAAGGAACCGACCAGTTCCAGTATGGCAAACTGACCGTCAACAACGCTGACGAGAACAAAGTCTATTATTCCACACCCTTCGAGGAATCCACTCCACTGGTCTTCATCGGAGCCATGACCAACAAGAACGCCAAGTTCCTTGCTGGCAACATCGCGAAGAGCAACGGAAAGACCTACTTCACCTATCAGCCTCTGCCTTGGAAAGACAATACTGGCTCGCTGTCCAGCAATGAGGAAATCCCGTTCCTTGCCCTCCAAGGCAATTACGATAGCGAGTCGGCCACTTATAGCCCCCGCCACTATCAGTACGGCGACCTCGATTGTGAGGTGGGACTCGTCGCCTCCAATAAAGCCACAGACAACACATGGACGGATGTGACAGAAGTGACCTTTGCGACTCCATTCCCTGCCAATGTCACTCCTGTTGTCCTGACTGAAATCCGCAATCCTAATTTCAGCACGGGCAACAACACCACGGCACTCAATGTGAGAGTGTTTGATGTGACCAACACTGGCTTCAAGTTCATCATCTATTCCGAAGCCTCAAGTGGACGCAAGGTGTCCATCTCGCAGTCTGTCTGCTATCTCGCCATCACACCAGGTATTGGCGACCTCGATGCCGACAACAACATCATTATCTCAGCCGGACATGGTGAAGACAATCTGGTCGGTGGTTCATCCACTCGCGAGAACACATTCTATGTATATAACGGCGAAGAGAAGCAGACCATGAAGCTCCATCAGCCCACGATTCTTGTCGCCATGCAGACCAACAACTACCCTGCCCTCTCCATGCTTCGTCGCTCAGACGTGACTGAAAAGGATGACGAGGGCACCACATGGACTACAGGTGTCAGAATCAAGCGCATCCTCGACCACGACCTGACCGTCGATGGCACGACCATCAAGACCACCACCCTCGACGAAGCTTACCAAGACAAGATCGGCTGGGTTGCCGTGGCCAAGTTCAAAGAAGGTGGTTCTGCACCCAATGCTATCGGCTCTCTCATGGCCAAGCCACAGAAGGGAACGCTGTCTGCTCGCATCATCAATGGACGCATCCATGTGGACGGTGCAACTCATGTAGAAATCTATAGTCCGACTGGTGCCAAAGTGGATACAACCACTGTGATAAATCCAGGCATCTACGTGGTGAAAGCTAAGGGACAATCAGCAAAGATTCTCGTGAAGTGAGTTAAAAATGGTTAAATCCACCACTTTTAACGCCATTGAGCCGTATCCTTTTGTGAAGATATACTAAATTTGCAACGACTTTATCCAACAACCAATAAACTTTATCTAAAAACCAACAATAAACTAAACAATACTAAACCTTTTATGAACAAACGCTTTAGACAATTAGGACAGTATGCGACCAGAGCATTCTTCCTATTTGCCTTGTGTGGAGCAACTCACTCATGCAAGGACGACTACACGTTGGATGACACCAATCCGTCGTGGCTCGGCTCCAGCATCTATGAGTATCTCGACCAACAAGGCAACTACACCAACTTTGTCAGGCTCATCGAGGATCTTGACTACAAGGAGGTTTTGGCTCGTACAGGTTCGAAGACGTTGTTTGTGGCTAACGACAGTGCCTTCAATGCCTTCTACCAGAGCAATGCTTGGGGCGTTCGCAGTTACGACCAACTGACGAAGAGTCAGAAGAAGTTGCTGCTGAACAGCGCCATGATCAACAACGCCTATCTGCTTGAAATGATGTCAAGCATTGCGGCTGGAGCTGGTGACAACGACGAACCCCAGAAGGGTCAGTGTCTGCGCCGTGAGACAGCTGCTGATGTGACTGACTCTGTGCCCCATCTCTTTGCAGAAGACCTGCCCATCAGTTACAACACTGAAGACCAAGACTACTGGGCACGTTTCCGCAACAACGACAAGGGCATCTACCTCGCCCTCGATGCAACCACGCCGATGATGACCCATTTCCTCGCCACTCAAATGGCCATGAAGAGCATCACCGACGAGGACTTTGCCATCATCACAGGCCAGACTCGTTCCAAGACTGACGCTTTCGTCTATAATAGTAAGGTGATGGAACAGGACATCACCTGCCAGAACGGTTACATCAACCGTCTTGAGCGCGTGCTGGTCAATCCACAAAACTTGGCAGAGGTATTGCGCACCAATGGTCGCACCAACATCTTCAGTCACATGATTGACCGCTTCTCGGCTCCTTTCTACAACAGCACCTTGACTGACCGTTATCGTCTGATTTATGGCAATGATGTCGATTCCGTGTTCCAGAAGCGTTACTTCTCCCAGCGTTCACAGGGCAACGCCACCCTCTTCAGCGATGCGGGCACCGATCCTGTGGGCAATCCAAATGGTAATGTGATTTTCGACGATAAAGCCAACAAGCCTCTCCCCTTCGACCCAGGATGGAACGAATACGTGAGCGATGAGAAACTGGAGAAGGAGCAAGACATGGCAGCCATCTTCTGTCCTACTGACGAAAAACTCATGGAGTACTTCTTCAGCACGGCTGGCGGTGGTCGTTTCCTCGTCAAAGCATACGCTCCTGAGATGCTCGACCGCATCACTGAGCAGACCACTGACCTCGACCTCGTCTATCAGGCCATCGACCAGATTCCACGCACTACCATCCGTGCTCTGCTCAACAACCTGATGAAGGAGTCGTTCAACAACACTGTTCCCAGCAAGTTCGAGACCATCAAGAACTCCGCACAAGACGCCATGTTCGATGAAAAGTTCGACTACCACCGCGAGAAGATTCTCGACGTGCTCATGGCCAACAACGGTGTCATCTATCTGATGGACGAAGTCACCACACCTGCTGAATATGCAGCCGTTTCTGCTCCAGCATACGTGGAGACTGATAAGCGCATCTTCAACTGGGCAGTTCAGAGCGACAACTTGGGCGACATCCCCACCACCTACTACGCTTATCTGCTCGCTATGAGTTCACGCTTCTCCTTCTTCGTGCCCAACGACGAGGACTTCTGGTACATTGACCCAGTGTCCTTCCACTCACCAGAGTTAGCGGCAGGAAGCACCACACTCGTTGGTCGCGCTTATAAATACACGTGGAACGCAGCCAAGAACACTCCACAAGTAGCCTCCTACAAGTACAGTTTCGATATGGTCACGAAACAAGGCACCATCGGTGACCTCGTGTCCAACGAAAATGTGCAGGAAAAATGCTACGGCAACCGTCTGAAGGATATGTTGGAAACACACACCATCATTCATGAAGATAACACTGAGAGCACGGGCATCGACGAGACAGAGACGGGTGTGGAATGTAACAAACACTATTTCTACACCAAGAACAACGCTGTGCTTTATGTGGATGATGCCACCCAGCGCAACAACGGCATGACCGTGCGTGGAGGATGGCAACTCAATGCCGACACCTACAGCACCGTCACTGGCTTCGACGACAAGTCGGCACAGACCAACGGTTATGGAAATGGTTACGCCTACATGCTCGACACGCCACTCATCCCCACCATTGAGTCCGTCTATTCGGTCATGTACAACAACCCCAACTTCTCAAGGTTCTTCGAATTGTGCCAAACCGATGCTGATGTTCTCAAGGAGATAGGCATCACCTCCAAGGCAGAGAGCGAGAAGTACAACATCTTCGTCAACAACAACGGCATTCCTTGCTATGGCTACAAAAAGGATGCAGATGGCAACTTCACTTCAGAATTCGGACAGATTGAAAGCGTCACCAATGTACGTTTCTTCAACAACTACCGTTACACCATCTACATTCCTACCAATGACGCCATCGATAAAGCCATCAACGCAGGTCTTCCCACTTGGCAGGACATCCGCGACTATCTGGAGCTCGACCTCGATGACGACCAGAAGACAGAACTGACACCTGAAGAAGAAGAGGCACGCAATACGAAGGCAAAGGCTATGGCCACTTCCATCATCAACTTCGTTAAGTACCACTTCCAGGACAACAGCATCTTTGCAGACAATGCCTCCATGGCTGAAACACCTTACGAAACTGCCACTATCAACAGTGAGACGGGAGTCTATCGTAAAGTGTCCGTTTCCAGCACAGGCAATGGTTCGCTGACCGTGAAAGACGCAACAGGTGCTACTCGCAACATCACTGGTGACAAAAACATTGTCGCCCGCGACTACATTATCAATGGTACAGGTACCAGTGCCATCACTAAGACCATCACCTCCAGCTCTTCTGCCGTCATCCACGGCATCGACGGTGTGCTCGACTACAAGAAGTACGACAACAACCGCTACGATTCTGACTGGGCATCGATGGCCAAAGCACGTGCCTACCTGCAGAAATATCAATTGGTTGAATAATAACTTACATATATAGAACACTATGAACAAGATTAAATTCATTCTCACATCTCTCGTGCTGTTCTTCTGTGTAAGTTCAGCAATGGCTCAGTCACGACGCATCACGGGCTACGTCTATGACGACTTAGGTGGCATCATGATGGCAAACGTGGTGGAGCGAGACAACAACAACCGTATCGTGGAGCAAGCTACCACTGACATCAATGGTAACTTCTCTATGGTGATTAAGAATCCGAAGAACAAGCTGGTGGTCAGCTATGTAGGATACAAGACTTGGAGCCAGGTCATCGGCAACACCACCAAGTTCAACATCCGCATGCAGGACAACACGCAGTTGACCGAAGTGGTGGTGACAGCCAAGCCGAAAGTGCAGAGCAACGGTATGTCCATTCCATTGAAGGAAATCTCAGTTGCCACCCAAACGATGAACATGGACGACGTAGAAGGTCTTTCTTTCGCATCAGCCGACGAAGCTCTGCAAGGTAAGATTGCCGGTCTTGACATCATCTCCAACTCTGGTAACCTCGGTTCTGGTACTTCCATGCGTATGCGTGGTGTCAGCACCATCAATGGTTCCGCAGAACCGCTCATCGTAGTGGATGGCAACATATTCGACCTTCCAGACGATGTATCGGACGTAAACTTCGAAGACCTCGACAACGAGGAGCAATTCTCAACACTTCTTTCCGTCAATCCTGAGGACATCAAGGAAATTAAAGTGCTGAAGGATGCAGCTGCCACAGCCATCTGGGGTTCTCGTGGTGCAAACGGTGTGATTGAAATCACCACTCGCCGTGGTGTGATGGGTAAGACAAAGATCAACTTCTCTTACCGCTTCACGGGTTCATGGGCACCATCAGGACTCAACATGCTGGACGGTGACGGCTACACTATGATGCTGAAGGAGGCTTACTTCAATCCAAAGCAGAACTCTGCCACATCCGATATGGTGGAATTGAACTATGACCCATCCTACCCCATCCAGTATTATAACTTCAACAAGAACACAGACTGGGTGGATGCAGTGAATCAGTTTGGCCAGACCCACAACTACTACATCACACTGAATGGTGGTGGTGAAAAAGCACGTTTCCGCATCTCTGGCGGCTATGACCACCAGACGGGTACCATCATCAAACAGACACTTGACCGTTTCTCCACACGTTTGGTGCTCGACTACGATGTGTCTGACCGCATCCGATTCTCCACCAACTTCGCACTCACCTACACAGACAACCACCGCAACTGGGATGGTAACTCCACAACCTCCATCCTTGGTAAGGCATACAATGCGATGCCCAACATGTCGATTCACGAGTACGATCAGAATGGTCAACTGACAGGTGACTTCTACAAGATGTTGCCCACCAACCCCACAAGATACGCTGGTGGCAACAACTACTACTCATCCTACTACCTATCGGACATGAAGAACCTCGGCAACCCTGTGGCCATCGCCCATCAGGCATTCAACAACCAATCGACCTACCGAATCAACCCGCAGTTCAACTTATTGTACAAGCTGCTCGCAAAGGACGAAGAGGGTCACCAATTGAATTTGAATGCAGAGGTTTACATGGATATCTATAATGAGTCTGTCAACACCTACTTCCCTTCAACGCTGACTACCAATTCATGGTCAACAGGTGTCAATGCCACCACCAACAGCGAATACAAGTCGCTGGCATTCACCAACCGTGAGAAACTCATCTTCATACCAAAGACCAATGCTGATATTTGGACGATGAGTGCGATGGCTCAGTTTGAGTTCACAACAGGTAATGGCACAAGCCAATATGTGGCACATAATGGAATCCCGACAGGCATCACGTCCTCTGCCGCCAACGGCTACCTGACGTCATCCACATCAGGCACCAGCGAGTGGCGCAAGGCAGCCCTGCTGGCCAGTGCACACATCGCCTTCTTCGACGGACGCTATTCGTTCGATGCAACCTTACGTCGTGACGGTTCCACAAAGTTTGGAGCAGGTCGCAAATGGGGTACCTTCCCCGGCATCTCTGCACGTTGGAACATCAACCAAGAGCCGTTCTTCGAGAAACTGCATATAGACAACATCGTCTCAATGCTTTCCTTCCGTCCCTCTTGGGGTAAGGTTGGCCGTGAGCCAGGTGCCGAATATCTGATGTACAACAAATACAGCAGTTATGGTGTTTACGGCTCTGGTGCCTACACTTATGCAGCTATTTCTCCAGACAACCTACGTTTGACTGACATCAAATGGGAGACAACCACGTCTTGGAACTTAGGTGCCAACCTGAACCTGTTCAGAGACATGTTACAGTTTGACTTCAACTACTACAACAAGCAAACCAAGGATCTGCTCATGGATGGCGTGGGAATCCCCGGCTCAACTGGTTTCAGCTCACTCCAATGGAAAAACGTTGGTGGTCTGCGCAACCGTGGTTGGGAACTCTACATGAACACAGGCAAGTTCCTCAAGACAGGCAAGTTCTCCATGTCTGTAAGCTTCAACATTGCACAAAACATCAATACCATCACTGATATGGATGCGACCGTGCTTGCCAGCATGAACGGTGAATACTCTTACAATAACCGCGAGTATCTCAAGCGCTTGCAAGTGGGCAATGCCGTGGGTTCCATTTATGGATTCCGCAATTTAGGCGTGTATCGTTATGACTACGACCACAATGGTTACACAGAGGTTTCGCGCGACACCTACGGCGACAACACGGCCGCTGCTGCTGCTGAAAGGGGTGAAAATGCCACCTTGCCTGTAGCCCGCGACGAGAATGGAGCCATCCTTTACGACTCAAAGGGTAATCCTCTCCACATGTATTTCAATTATGGAGGAAAGAATTATGAGTTCAAGGGCGGTGATGTGATTTATGAAGACATCAACCACGATGGTCAAATCAATGAGTTGGATATTGTTTACTTGGGCAACTCCAATGCCAAAGTGAATGGTGGTTTTGGTCTGAACTTCAACTACGGCCAATGGACACTCAAACTCTCGTTCAACTATCGCATGGGTAACAAGATTGCGAACTTGGCACGTCTGGACAACGAGTCCATGCGCTCCAACATCAACCAATCGCAGGCTGTGGCTTGGCGTTGGCGTAAGAACGGCGACATCACAGAGATTCCTCGTGCCATGAATGCCAACATCGGCGCATCTTACAATGTGCTGGCCAGCGACCGCTATGTGGAGAAGGGTGACTACCTGCGTCTGCAATACATGCAGTTGGGCTACTCACTGCCTAACAAGACTTGTAAGGATCTCGGATTCCAGTCACTGCGTATCAGTGCCTCTGCCAACAACCTCTTCTGTCTCACCAAATATACCGGTGTTGACCCTGAAGTGTCTTACGGTGCATGGGGCGTGTGCTACGACAACTCCAAGACACCACGCGCTAAGTCATTTACAATCAGTGTAAACCTTGGATTCTAACAGATGCTTTTACTGACAGATAGAGCACTGAAAGAGCCTATAGATACAGACAAGAAAATGAAAAAAATCATCAAGAATATTACACTCTGCGGACTGATGGTTGTTGGTGGAGGATTTGCCCTCTCATCCTGTGAAGACTACCTTACCATTACACCTTCATCGTCCATCGTAGAGGAAGATTTCTGGCAGGACAGAAACGACCTGAAGAATGCCCTCATGGCTTGTTACAAGCGCATGGTGGACAACGACCTGCTTCGTAAATACGAGTATTGGGGAGAGGAACGTTCTGACAATGTGGAACGTTCGAGTTCCATCACCTCTTCAGGCCCCGTGGCAAATATCATGAATGCCAACCTGCTGCCAACTTATGAACAATTCAACTGGACTCCCATGTACAATGCCATCAACGACTGCAATAAGGTGTTGGCGCATGGACCAGAAGTGATTGAGAATGATGAGAGTTTCTCCCAAAACGACTGGAAGCCCATTCGTGCGGAGGTGATTACGCTACGTGCTTTGTGCCACTTCTACTTGGTACGCACCTTTGGAGAGATTCCCTACGTGACTCAAGATTATAACAACGACTCACAAGAGTTGCGTCTGCCACAATCCACCCAACTGGCTGTTTTGGACAGCATCATCACGGATTTGGAGTCTATCAAGAATGATGCCATGATTGACTACGGCACCACGGTGGAAAACAAGGGACGCATCACCAAGAAAGCGGTCTATGCATTGTTGGCTGATGTGTACTTGTGGAGGGCATCGTACAAGGCTGGCAACAACCAACCATTCAAGAAGGTGACGTTAGCAAGCAACTATCAGGGTGAGCGGACTGAGGCAGAACTCTCATCTCGCCATGAGGAGTACAGCACCACAGCCGCCTCAGATTATCAGAAGTGCATCGACTATTGCGATTGGGTCATCGAGCGTGCGAAAACCGAGAAACTCGAATACATCGAGAAGAACGGTCTGAATGTGGGTGGCGCAGTCATCGAACTGGAACTGGAAGATCTGTTGGCCACCAACGAAACGACCAGCAAGAAGACTTACATCATGACGGGGGCCAGCCAGCGAGCCTACAACGCCATCTTCGGAACGGGCAATGCTGAAGAGTCCATCTTTGAATTACAGGTGGATGGGGTGACCTACAGCAATGCGATGATCAACGACCTGTATTTCAACATCAAGGATGGCAGAGCTGGTGCGTTCACGGGACCCGATGTGCTGTACGGTGGTGTGGAACAGACGCCCAACAGCACCTCGACAGGTTATGTGTACACCAAGACGGACTATCGCCGTTGGGAGACCATCATCTTTGACGAGGCAGGGCAGAACTCCTTCAATCTGGGTAAATACATCAACCGCACCATCAATCAGAAGAATGCCAACTCGCTCTATCTGACGGACAATGCGGCACAGAGCCTGACGAAGAACTTCATCGAACAGACGAAGCGATCGGCAAGCAATGTAGATGCCAACTGGATTATGTACCGTCTGTCAGAGATCTACCTGATGAAGGCCGAAGCCCTCTCGCAACTCTACGACGATGAGGAGCACCTGATGGAGGCGTTCAATTATGTGAGAGAGGTGTTCAAGCGTTCGAACCCATACGCCTATAACCCCAGCAACTCGACGGCCAGCAACGACTCGCTGAAGTTTACAAACTTCTCCACGCAGGAGAACATGGAACTGCTGGTGCTGAAAGAGCGTCAGCGTGAGTTTGTGGGCGAAGGAAAACGCTGGTACGACCTGGTGCGCTATGCCCTGCGCAGAGGCAGTACAGCGGAGATGCTGGAGATTCTGAGCCACAAATACACGAACAGCAAGTCGATCAGAGCAAAACTGGCAGACATGCAGTCGCTCTACTCTCCTGTATATAATCAGGAAATCAAAAACAACAACTGGCTCTATCAGAATGGAGTCTGGTCTGTAAATGAGACTTCTTCAAGAACTGATGACCTATAATAATAAGAACTATGGATATCATTAAGAATATAAAAACATTTTGCGGTGCAGTCATGCTGATGGGTGTGGGTGGCACGGTGACGCTGTATTCCTGTTCGGAGGACATCGACGAAAGTGCGCTCTACACCTTCACAGGCGAGATGATGACCGACCACTTCGAGAATCATCCGGAAACGTTCAGCAGTTACCTCACCATACTGGGGAAGGTGCACCAGAGCAAGCGTTCGACGTCAACCATGAAGGAACTGCTCGACGCTCGTGGCAACTACACCTGCTTTGCGCCAACCAATGAGGCCATCACCCTCTATCTCGACTCGCTCGTGAAGATAGGAGAGGCTTCATCGACCGATGTGAATGAAATACCTGATTCGGTGGCGGAGGCTATCGTGTTCAACTCCATCATCGAGAATGGGGACGAGGAGGCGTTTGCCACCACTTCATTCGCAAACGACGAACCCCTGCCCCTCACCAACATGAATGGGCGATATGTAACCCCATCGTATGACAACGACGAGGACAACAACACTGTGGTGTGTGTGAACATCTACTCCAAAATCATCGATGGCGACATCGAGGTGGAGAATGGTTATATCCACACCATCGACCGTGTGCTCTCTCCATCCACAGCCACCATTGCCGACATGGTGATGACGACGGCGAACACAACGCTGTTTGGCGAATGCTTGGGACTGACGGGCTGGGATGCCAAACTGACAAAGTATAAGGATGAGGTATGGGAAGAGACGTTCGACGACATCAGGGGCACGAAGACGACGGGTATCAACGCTAAATTCGACGGTAACTGGCCTGACAAACGCCTGTATGGCTACACCATTTTTGTGGAGACCGACTCCGTATTTGAAGCAAACGGCATCACAGACATCGCTTCGCTGAAGGAGTATGTGAGAGCCAACAACAACTTCGATGACGACACGAACCGCGGTCATGAAACGAGCTGGGGCGATGACTATGACGATGACTACAACTGGTTGAATCAGTTTGTGGCCTACCACATCCTGCCCGAGAAGTTGAGCTATGCCAACATGGTGACGTGGGCGAATGAATATGGTTGTGACGCATCGATGATGAAGACCCGCACGGCCAACCAGTTCTATGTGAACGTATGGGAGTATTGGGAGACAGTCGGCATCCAGCGTCGTTCCATCAAGATTACGGGTTGCCGTGTGAACGGTATCATCCAACGTCGCATCAACCGCAAGTCAGTGTATAACCAGAGTAACTGCCGCGAGATTCCTTCGGCTATCACCGTACCAGGCTTATTGGTGAGCCCCAGCAATGAAGGGTATGACAACGACGCACTGAACGGTATGTACTTCCCGATTGACGGCATTCTGTTGTGGACGCCAGAGATACCTCAGAAGGTGCTGAACGAACGTCTGCGCTACGACATCACGGCGCTGTTCCCAGAGTTGCTAACGAATAATCTCCGTCAGAACCGAACGAACAACTGGTACTTCAACTGCGAGTATTTCGACAACATGTATGAGATTGTAGAGGGTACTGACTTCTGGTATCTGCCCAACACGAGCTATTCAACAGGCTTAGGCTCATGGATGGACTACCAGATTGACGAGTTCAACATCAACGGGCAGTATGACTTCACGATGAAGTTGCCACCTGTGCCCTACACAGGTACCTACGAACTGCGCTACGGTGTGTGGGCCAACAACAACCGTGGTATGGCACAGATCTATATGGGCAAGAACCCACGAAACCTGCCTGCTATTGGCATCCCAATCGACCTCCGTTCTGCATCGGGCACCAACCCTGCATCGACAGGATGGGTGACGGAAGCCTCCATTGCCCCAACGGGAAGCGACTCAACGGCGCTATACGAAAACATGAAGACGATGCGCAACCTGGGATTCATGAAGGGCTCCAAGTACATTCAGGTGAGTGGTGGTACTGCACGCGACTCGCAAGACAACCTGCGCAAAATCATCTACACGGGACAGTTTGAAGCTGGCGAGACCTACTGGATTCGCTACAAGTCGGTGCTGACCAGTTCGATGACCGAGTTTTTCTACGACTATCTGGAACTTGTTCCGAAGTCGGTGTATGCAGGTGAGAACAATGAGGATATATGGTAAAAGAACTCAAAAACATTAGAACTCATGAAAATCAAGAATAATCAATGGTTCGCAGTGGCGCTGATGACTGTGGCTTTGTCCACAGTCATGACAGGGTGCTCAGACGACCACTTCGACATATCGGCTGATGCGTCTGGGAAGCAGACCATCTGGCAGAACATCGAGCAGAAAGAAGAACTGAGCGAATACGCCGACATTCTACGGAGGGTGTATTATTCGTCGTCGGAAGACAAAACGACGTCGGAAACGTATGCCGACCTGCTGAATGGTGACCAAACGTTCACTATCTGGGCACCAAAGAACGGTTCCTTCGACTACAGCTACTACAAAGATTTGCTGGACTCCGGCGAAAGAGATAAGATCTACAGAGTGGAGAAGGAACTGATCCGTAATAACATGACACGCTACACCAATGTGGTGAATGGAACGGACTCCGTGAAGATAGACCTGTTCAATAGCAAGGCCGCATGGCTGAACAAGGGCAAGCAGACCATCAAGGGAGTGCCTATCACCCAAGCTAACATCGGATCGAAGAACGGTGTTCTACACATCACAAATGGTGCAGTGGACTATCAGCCCAACCTGTATGAATATCTCGCATGGGGCAATGGTTTGGATTCCATCAATGCGTTCATCAAGAGCTACCAGACGATGGAGTTTGATGAGTATGCTTCGACGAAAGGACCGACCATCGACGGCAAGATTACGTGGGTGGACAGCATCACGTATATGTCGAATGACTACACGACGGGCTTCATGCGGGCTTACATCGACAGGGAGGACTCGAACTACGTGATGGTGATGCCGACCAACGGCACTTGGAAGACAATGCTGGAGAAGACCCAGAAGTACTTCCAGTTCAAAGGTTCGTATATACAAGACATCAATACGCAGACGGAATCGGGCAAGGACACCCTCATCAAGGGAGCCGAGACCACATTCACACAGGCTGAGATGGACTCGCTAAACAACCTCTATGCGAAAAATGCCATCTGCCAAAACCTGGTCTTCAACGCCAACTGGCAGTATGAGCAGATTCCCATCACGAGCATCGATGCCATCCGAAGCGCTGATGCACGAGAGGATTCACTCCTTTCGACAGCAGACACGAAGTTCAAGAAAACGGGAACGCTGAATGCCTTCAACCGGGCGAATGCGCTGATGATGAACACGGTGGAAGTGAACAACTACCCCACCCTGTTTGGCAACGCCGACCCCGTGGAGGTGAGCAACGGCTATGCCTACATCGTGGATGACTTCAAGTTCCCCTACAAGACCTTTGCACCCGATATCGACGACCTGGACTATGAGTCGTGCGACAACATGTGCGACCCCGTCATACACTCCGAGACCTACACGAGCCCGACGGTTATCATCGACGGCGATACGGTGCAGACGGACTCGACGTTCAAGTACAGCTATATAGCCCTGAAGAACAAGAGCACATCGTCGCATCCTGGTGCTTACTTCAGAGTGGCCGACGTGCTTTCATGCAAGTACGACATCTATGTGGTGATTGGCTACAACACCGACTACATGTTGCAGAACAAATTCTACGTGTACCTTTCATACGACACACCCGAGAAACGTCTATCTGACCAGCGCCTGTCGAACCCGAACGAGGATGCTGTGGACGCGAAGGGTGAGAGCATTGCCGGAACGGACGTGTTCGTGAACCGTCCGATACACTACAACGAGAAGGGCGAGGTGGACTTCACCGACACGATTTGTGTGGCGAAGGACTTCGAGTTCCCTGTGTGCTACTATGGGTTGACCAACGCTTACCCTGTCATCAATATCAAGAGCAATTTCAAGTCGACAGAAAAGTCGTACTATTGCCGCGAGATTTGGGTGAACGCCATTATTTTCAAATCTAAAGAATATTAAAGACATGAAAAATCAGTATATTCACACAGGCTTGCTTCGCATAGGCGTAGGTCTCCTGATGCTGTCGGGAGCCACTACCCTATTGGCTCAGGAAGCAGAGGAAGGCCAGACGGTGGCCAAGCCTGTCAGAGAGACGGTCGCCCAGCCCCAATATGAGATGAAGGAGGTGAGTGGCTATGTTTACGACGCAGCGACGAAAGCCCCGATGGACGGTGTGACGGTGCAAGCCTACGGCAACAGCCGATACACCATCATGACAGGCGAGGACGGAAAATACACACTGAAGGTGCCCGTGTTCGTACAGTCGCTCTATGTGAGCGTGCCTGAATACAACGCCGTGCAGGTGAGCTTCAGCGGAACTACCGCACCCGATGTGGCTATGTACAGCAATCGGTTCAACTCAGTCTATGCCCCCACAACCAGCATCACAGCTAAAAGTGTGGCAACGATCGGCGACATCACGTCGGCTGTCGTAGTGGACGAGGAGATTGAAAACAGGCTGTCGGGCGACATCCACACCATCAACCGCACAGGAATGCGTGGTCAGGGTGTGGCGATGTTCATTCGTGGTCTCAACTCGCTCAACATCAATGCCCAACCGCTGATTGTGCTGGACGGCATGATTATAGATCCGCAGTTAGACAGGACAAGCGTTCACGATGGATTCTTCAACAACATCCTTGCAGGCATCGACCCCGAAGACGTCGAGTCGGTGGAGGTGATGAAGAACGCCACTTCGCTCTATGGCGCGAGGGGTGGTAATGGTGTGGTGATCATCAACACGAAGCGTGGTCGGTCGATGGCCACCAAGATCAACGTGAGCCTGAATGCAGGCTTCGAACTAGCACCATCCCTACCCTCAATGATGAATGCCTCACAGTATCGGGGCTATGTGAGCGAACTGATGGGTACGACCACTTACGGGTCGGAACACTCAACATCGAGCACAACCATCCCGTTCCTGAACAACAACCCAGATTACTACTGGTATCCGATGTACCACAACGACACGGATTGGTCTGACGGCCTCTACCGCACGGCTGGCACGCAGAACTATAAGGTGAACGTGCAAGGTGGTGACGATGTGGCTATGTACAACCTGTCATTAGGCTACACCAATTCGCAATCGACAGCTAAGAAGAACGGCTTCGACCGCCTAAACATCCGCTTCAACACCGACATCAAGCTCATCAAGAACCTCTCGACACAACTCGACTTGGCCTACTCTAAGTTGGCCTACAACATGAGAGACAACGGTTGGGCTGAGTCCTACACGAGCAGCACCATCTCATCGCCCAACGTACTCGGACTCATTCAGGCTCCGTTCCTGTCAAAGTATGGCTACTACACAGGCGATGACGGCAAACTGCACCTCTCATCGGTGTATGCAGGCAAGTATATCGACGATGACAACTACCCGTTCGACTTCGCATCGGCCTACGGCACCAACACGGCTTTGGCTAACCCCTACTGGATTCTGCAGAATGGTAAGGGCGACAACAAGAACCGTCAGGAAGTGACGCAGTTCAACCTCAACATCATGCCGAAATGGGAAATCAACAAGCATTGGACCATCACCAACCGCTTTGCCTATCAGCTGAACCGCTCAAACGAGAAGTACTTTCTCCCGATGGCCGGTAGCCCCATCTTCAACTACGAAGGCTACGGCGACGTGAACTCTGTGGTGAAGTCTCAATTCACCAAGGAAACTTCCATCTACGAAGAATTCCGCATCAACTGGAACCAGAGCTTTGGCATGCACGACATTCTGGCATTCGGTGGTCTGCGATTCACGAGCAACAAATTCTCCGATTCGAATATGCGATCTTACGACCCAGGCAGTGACAAGATGCCCGACCAGAAGAACTCCAACAAGTTCCGCTCTGCCCCGGGCGAGCAGGATGCCTGGAACAACCTTGCCTACTATTTGCAGGCTCGTTGGGCTGTGAAGAACACCTACATCCTCGAAGGAACGCTTTCGGCTGAGACCTCATCACGTTTCGGCAAAAAGGCATCCGAAGGCATGAAGTTCTGTGGCGTGAGATGGGGCATCTTCCCCAGCATCCAAGCAGGTTGGGTCATCAGCAACGAACCTTGGATGCAATCTGTCCGTGCCATCAACTACCTGAAACTGACAGGAGGCTACGACGAGTCGGGAAATGACAACATCGATTACTCCGCAGCACGCACCTACTTCAAGTCCTACACCTTCCTGAAGACGGCGACTGCCCTTCAGTTGGAGAACATTGAGAACCCCACCATTCAGTGGGAAACTACACGTCGTTGGAACATTGGTCTGAACGGTTCGTTCTTCAATAACCGCGTGCAGGCTGGAGCTGACTTCTACATCTCCAACACCGACAATCTCATCACCAGCAAGAGCATCAACTACATGTCCGGTCTGGCAAACTACCTCTGCAACGGAGGCAAACTCCGCAACATAGGTGTGGACGTGAGAGCCAACGTCATCGTGCTGAACATGAAGGATTTCAAGTGGCAGTTAGGAGCTACGATGGGACATTACAAGAACAAGATCACTTCCCTGCCCGAAGGCGACTACACGCAGAAGATTTACGGGGCAGAGGTGCTCACGTCAGTCAACAACCCTGCAGGTGTGTTCTACGGCTTCAAGACGGCAGGTGTGTTCTCCACCGATGCTGAGGCATCGTCAGCCACTACAGCCACAACCGATGGCTATCTGAAGTATCCTACAGGCATCACGAAGAATCCTTACCGCAACTTCTCGGCAGGCGACATGCACTTCGTCGATCTGGACGGAAATGGCATCATCAACGATGCAGACAAGTGCGTCATTGGCGACCCCAACCCATCCATCTACGGAACGGTCTATACGAACCTCTCTTACAAGCGCTGGAGCCTCGACATCAACTTCAAGTATTCGGTGGGCAACGACATCTACAACTATCAGCGCAGCCAGCTCGAATCGCTCAACACGTTCTATAACCAGACCACAGCCGCCATGAACCGCTGGACTTGCGAAGGCGATAATGCCCTCCTGCCCCGTGTGATGTCGTCCGAATCTGAGGATTGGGTCAACAACGAGCGCTTCTCCGACCGCTGGATTGAAGACGGCTCATTCTTCAAGCTCAAGAAGGTGCGACTCTCCTACGAGTGGCCTATCAACGCCTCTTGGATTCAGGGACTCACCGTCTGGGCTGAGAGCAACAACCTCTTCACCATCACCAAGTACACAGGCAAAGACCCAGAGTTCTCCTGTGGCAACGGTGTGCTCTATCAGGGCATCGACGCAGGTCTGCTCCCCAGCAACAGAAGTTTCAACCTCGGTGTAAAAATCAACTTGTAACACATAGACAATCATGAAGAATTTATTCAGAAATATAGCCATCGCATCAGTTGTTGCCACAGGACTCGTGGCAACCTCATGCGAGGACATGATGACCGTCGATACGGGTGACAAAGCATACACCAATGCACAAGACACCCTCTACTCCTATCTCGGCATCATGCGAGCCATGCAGGATGTGGCAGAACGTCAGGTCATTCTCGGCGAGATTCGTGGCGACCTCGTCAGCTCCACCGACTACACGACCGACACGCTCTATGCCATTTCCAACTTCGACGACCCAGCCGACCTGACGTGTTCCATGTTGCGGGTGAGTGACTACTACAACGTCATCAACAACTGCAACTTCTACCTCTACAACGCCGACACTGCAGCCGTCAAGTCCAACATCAAGTTCATGGTGCCAGAGTATGCACAGGTCAAGGCCATCCGTGCTTGGGCTTACCTCCAGCTCGTCAAGAACTACAAGCAGGTGCCCTTCATCACGGAACCCTTCAGCAATCTGGATGTCATCAACAAATTTGACTATGCGTCCAACCTCGTTGACAAGAGCAACCTGGTTGACAAGCTCATCGAAGACGGCATCCTCCAGTTCCTCGACACGCCGTTCCCACAGTATGGTTCGGCATCCAACCCACAAGGCAGCTGGAACAACGGATACACCGAGATCTCAGCACGCCTCCTGATGATTCCCATCCGTGTGGTTCTGGGCGACCTCTACCTGTTGCGTGGCGCATCCTCTTCCGACTACGAGAAGGCCGCACAGTACTACTATGACTACTTGAAGACAGAAGCGAACCCAATGCCCACGCAATACTGCACAGCCAACAACCAGCGTGGCACAATGATCAACTATCGATACGAAGGCGGTTGGGGACATTGGGCTTCCACCTACGCCTACTCTGCCAACAACTCAGAGGTCATCTCGCTCATCCCCAGTTCAGCCAACGCTGGTCTGGGCAAGATGCTCACCCGTGTAGCAGACATTTACGGATTCACGCCCACCTCGTCACAGCAGTCAGAGGCCAGCACATCGACCGACAGCGAAGGCAACACCACCACCAACACCGATGCCAACGGCAACGAAGTGTTTGAGGAGTCTGGAACCATCACCGTGTCGCCCAACTACAAGCGCCAGTATGGCCCATCCAACGCCTTCCAGGATGTTGTCAACCAGCAGACCTACGTCAACTATTCCAACGTGACTACGTCCAACCCCATCGCCTCCTACATCGAGAACTGCGATGCACGTTACGGCAACTCCATCATGGGCCTCACCTACGAAGGCGTGGGCTATCCACTCTGCTGCAAGGCCGCCAACGGCAATGCTTTCTACTACACGATACCCACCTACCGCAAGACCCTCATCTGGCTGCGAATGGCCGAAGCCATCAACCGTGCAGGCTATCCTGAGTTCGCCTTTGCCCTCCTCAAGGACGGCGTGAACCAGTACACCCTTCCAGAGGTGGTTGACAAAATGGAAACGATGATCCGCCTTGACGAGAATGGCGACTCCATCCCCGTATGGAACCTCGACTCCACACGCATCGTGCGCTACGAGCAAGACACCATCTACTATCGCGACTTCGACTACGGCACATACGGAGCCATGTACTATGTCACTGACTCCACACAGCTCTACAAGTTCAACAACTTCCTCAACTTCACGGACGACATCTGGAACTCCACCTACGGAATCCACGCCCGTGGTGCAGGTTTCGGTAACTGGACAGCCGCCAACAGGAATCAGGTCATCACCAACATCGCTGGTTACCACGATTCCATCTACTACGACTACTCCAAGCTCCTGCTCGCACAAGACGTGAAGTTAGAGACAGCCTCCAAGGATGACATCATCAATGCCGTCGAGAACATCATCGTCGATGAGCTCGCCCTCGAAACAGCCTTCGAAGGCAACCGATTCACCGACCTCGTCCGCATAGCCGAACACAAGAACGCATCCGGCTACGACGGCACCGAATGGCTGGCCAAAAAGATAGCCAACCGCGGCACCAAGGCAGGCACTAGAACCTCCTCCGCTGTCGATGGTTATGACGCCACCCTCTACAACAAGTTGAAGAACCAAAACCTCTGGTACTTCTCAATGCCGAAGTGGTAACGCCCCTCAGCCAAACTCCCAAATTCTGACATCTTGACAAATCAGAGTTTGAGAGAACCCAAAAGGGAAGGTCGCAATCCTGCAGCCTTCCCTTTTCTTGTTGATGCCATCTGGAAGAATAATATTTCACAAATTTCTGATGGTCATGTGTTGATTGTTGGGATTTATTTGTACCTTTGCACAAGAAATCAAATTTAAACAATATGAATAAGAAATCTATCATCATTTGGCTGCTTGCCCTCATCGCTGTGGTGGGGCAGGCAAAGGAAAAGACAATTGTGTGGGAACAGCCCACGACGGAGTACAGCACCAGTTATGGGGACGGGTTCTTCCACCTGGCTCTTGACGTGACGAAGGTGGAACTGAAGGACACGGAGACGCTGGTGTACATCACGGCTTTCCAACGGTCGGACTATCCAGACTTCTGGTTCAGGTTCGCTGGAGACACCTATCTGAAGGTGGGCGACCTGCGCTATGCTGTCCTCTCTGCCGATGGCATCGAACTCAACAAGCAGGAACAGACGGACAAGGATTTCAAGCGCGATATGGTGTTCCATTTCCAGCCTCTGCCCTCAGACACGAAGGTATTTGACTTCATCGAGGGTGATGGACAAGGTGCTTTCCAAATCAAGGGCATCAAGCCTGTGGAGGAGCGTTGGAAGCAGCTGTTCCCCTCCTACTGGCGTGATGACCAGACGGGCGACTGGAAGATTGCGTTCTTTGAGGATTGCGCCATCTACCAATGCAAGTTCTGGAACTATAAGCAATGTGACGTAAATTCCAAGACGGGCGAGGCAGAGATAGTGATGAGCGATGGAGAGAAGGAACTGAAGGTCGTGATAGGCAAGGACAAGAAGGGCACTCGCACCATGCAGATAGACAATCAGAAGGTGACGTACTCCATGCTGACGAGCCGCTTCATGCCTGATTATCCCACCAAAGACACGCGCACGGACTTCGTCGATACCAACTACAAGGTTGACACGGTGACCGTAGTGGGTTGGATCAAGGATATGCCTGAACAATACAAGCAGGAAAAGACGCTCGAGTTCGGCTACCAAGACCTCTTTACGAACGATCAAAAGTCTGCCAATGCCGATTTGGACGAACAGGGACGCTTCACCGTGAAGATTCCCGTTCTGAACAGCACGGAGTTCTTCATCGACTGGAGTCGTTGCTTCATTCGCACGATGTTCGAGCCAGGCAAAACCTACTTCATGCTCTACGACTGGAAAGAGGGACGCCGCTACTTCATGGGCGATGACTGCCGCCTGCAGAACGAACTGTTCAAGTATCCGCTCGACTGGAGAACCATCAATTTGTATGACGGTGCAGAGAGTGCCGGCCAAGGAGGTGCGGAAATCTTTGAGCCATACATTGCCTCGGTCGATAGTCTCATCAAGGCACAATACGCAAACATCGACGCGCTCTGTGAGCAACATCATACACTCTCCACCCGATTCAATATCTACAAGAAAGGCAACACACTGACGCAGCAAGCACGTGCCTTTGGGCAGGCCCGCTTCCGCGCCAAAGGCATGCAGCTCTCCGACAATGCCCGCCGCTATGCCTACGACACGTTCTGGACGAAGATGGAAAAGCCTTATACGTTGCACCGCGACTTCAGCAATTTCCTGGGCGACTATATTGACGATGCCACAAGAGCACGCAACGCCGTGTTCTCATACAATCTCCGTGACCACTACAAGGATTTTGCCTCCAACGATGAGGAACTGGCACTCCTCACGCGATGGAAGCAATGGATAGACGAGGCAACGGCCATCATCGAGGCAGAACCCACCGACGAGGCGAAGATACGCAAATCCCATGAAATCGACTCGCTGAATGCCGATTTAATCAAGGAGGTGGACAAGATTCTTCAATCTCCGAAAGCATCCAAAATCATCCATGGAGGACTGCTCATAAACACCTTGAAACAGCACCAACAGACACTCGACTCCCTCGGTGCCGACCCATTCATCAAGGATGTCTGGCTTGGTCAGCAGGCGCTTAAGCAAATTGACCATGAGCGTACATCGCTGGCACCCAACATCGTGGATACGCTGAAGACAATGATCAGCAACCCCTTCTGCATCGAGATGGTGGAGGAAAAGAACGCCCACTATCTTGCCATCGAGA
Organism: uncultured Bacteroidaceae bacterium; assembly: GCA_905234125.1. Taxonomy (GTDB): domain Bacteria; phylum Bacteroidota; class Bacteroidia; order Bacteroidales; family Bacteroidaceae; genus Minthosoma. Next base: position 32,409 of record CAJOGQ010000010.1, read on the forward strand.
ATCGTGAGTTCGACAAGCTGGTGCTCAAGTCGTCCGACAACCTTGTCGACCTTTCTGAGGGTGAAGCATTGCTGAAGAAGATCCTCGAACCGTTCAAGGGGAAATTCGTCCTGCTCGACATCTGGGGCACTTGGTGTGGCCCTTGCAAGGAAGCCCTCAGTCACTCTACAGAAGAGTACGCCCGTCTGCAAGACTACGACATCCAGTTCCTCTATCTCGCCAACAACAGTCCCCAGGAATCGTGGGAGAACGTCATCAAGGAGTATAACGTGAGTGGTGACAACGTGGCACACTACAATCTGCCCAGCGAACAGCAGAGTGCCATTGAGCGCCATCTCGACATCCACTCCTACCCTACCTACAAACTCTTCAATCGCGATGGCAATCTGCTCGACCTGGAGATAGATGCTCGCGACCTCGAAACCCTGGCACGCCTCTTGGATCAGATGAAATAAACGAAGTGGGCCAAAGAGTCAAGATAAAAGTTGATATTTGTAAGGCAATACAACTTAAAACTGATTAAAAAGCGGGTTTTAAGGTGTGTTTTAGTGCCAGAAAAGAGGTTTTATTAGAGATTTTTGATTATCTTTGCAAACCACATAGAGATTATTACACATTATGATATTATATATATTATAGTTAGAAGTGGGCCGAGCGTGGAATTTGACACCACAAAAAAACAAATATCAAAAAAATAATAACAACTAAAACTATGACATTATTAATGATCCTTCAGCTCCTCATTGTTTTAGGAGCGTTGTGGGTGGGTTCGCGCTATGGCTCGCTTGCATTGGGTGCTATATCCGGCATCGGACTGGCACTACTTGTGTTTGGTTTCTCTATGAAGCCCGGTTCGCCTCCAACGGACGTCATATACATCATTATCGCAGCGGTGACCTGTGCCGGCATTATGCAGGCTTCCGGGGGTATGGACTGGCTCATTCAGATTGCGGAGAAGATGCTGCGTAAGCATCCCGACCGCATCACGTTCCTCGCTCCGCTGTGCACGTTCTTCCTGACGGTACTCGTCGGCACTGGTCACGTAGTTTATACGCTGATGCCCATCATTTGCGACATTGCGCTGAAGAAGGGCATCCGTCCTGAGCGCCCCTGCGGCGTGGCAAGCATCGCCTCGCAGGTCGGCATCACCTGTTCGCCCATCGCTGCTGCCGTGGTTGCCTTTGTCAGCATATCGAATGCCAATGGCTTCGATATCACCATTCCCAAGGTACTTATGGTCAGCATCCCATCCTGCCTGTGCGGATTGATGGCGGCTGCCGCAGCCAGTTATCATCGCGGACTGGACCTCGACAAGGATCCCGTTTTCCAGGCCCGTCTGAAGATTCCTGAGCAGCGTGACTACATCTATGGCAGCGGTGCCACTACGCTCGACAAGGTGATTCCCATCGAAGCCAAACGCGCCGTTTATATATTCCTGGCAGCTCTGGGCGTTATCGTCTTGTTTGCCGTCGTACCGTCGCTATTGCCTGCATGGGATGACAAGCCGCTGAAGATGAACATCGTCATCCAGATTGTGATGATTTCTGCTGCCGCGCTGATGATTATCTTCTGCAAGGCCTCGCCCAAGAAAGCCGTAGCAGGTCCTGTTTGGCAGTCGGGTATGGTGGCTGTAGTAGCTATTTACGGTATTGCATGGCTTGCCGACACCTACTTCTCAAACTACATGACAGAGATGCAGACCATGCTGGCTGATATTGTGCGCCAATACCCCTGGTCCATAGCCTTTGTGTTCTTCCTGGTCTCGGTGCTCATCAACTCGCAAGGAGCCGTCGTTGTCGCTATGTTGCCGTTAGCCTACTCTTTGGGCATAGAAGGTCCCGTGCTGTTGGGTGTGCTGCCGTCGGTCTACGGATACTTCTTTATCCCCAACTATCCCTCTGACATTGCCACGGTCAACTTCGACCGCTCTGGCACCACGGTCATCGGAAAATATCTGCTGAACCACTCCTTTATGATGCCGGGTCTCATATGCGTCTTCATATCCACCATCGTGGCATATATCATTACCATGATCTTTTATTAATTGATAAAAAACATACCATTATGAATAAGAGCGAAAATTTTGTGATTACCATAAATCGTGAGATCGGCTCCGGAGGCCGAACCGTAGGTAGTAAACTTGCAGCTAAACTGGGTGTGCCTTTCTACGACAAGGCACTCGTAGAGGCTCTCATGGAGCAATACCACCTCTCCGCCGACGAGATAGAAGAGCTGAAGGGGCGCAAGCAAGACTGGTGGACTGAGTTCAAACACATATTAGGCATAGCCAGTGCAAAAAGCAACTCCATCATCGACGAACCCGATCTGTACAATTCTGCCGACATTTTCAAGGCCGAACAGAAAATACTTCTCAACATCGCTGCCAAGGGTTCGTGCGTAATAGCAGGACGCAGCGGTTTCTTCGTTTTTCAGGACTACCCCAACCATTTAAACGTTATGATTACAGCCCCCATGGAGCATCGCATCCAGCGTTTGATGTCCAAGCAGGATATTAACGAGGAGGCTGCCAAGGACATCATTCGGAGGGTCGACACGATGCGCGAGAACTATATCCAGAAATATACGGGTACTACACGCTACGACCTCCGCAACTACGATCTTGCCGTCAGCATGCAGGGTAAAACGGAAGACGAAGTGGCTGATTTGATTTTCCAATATATTGGCTCCAGATAGTTGGCTATCTGATGTTCTTGCGAATCTTCGTGAGGTACTGTTGCATGTGTCCCTCGTCGCGAGTGTCGATGATCTCGATGATCTCCTTCATCTCGCGGCGAATCTGCTCGACTTGTCCCTTCGTGTAGGGGTTGAAGAGGATTTCGCGCAAGAGGGTGTCATCCTCTGAGAGCACGCCTTTGGCAATCTGCATGTGACGTTTGAAGGTGGTGCCAGGAGCATCCTGGTGCTTCATCACAGCTGCGAACGCGAAGGTAGAGATGAAGGGGATGGAGAGCGAGTAGGCAACGGTCTGGTCGTGCTCTTCGAAGGTGTATTCGAAGATGTTCAGGCCAAGACGCTGGTAGAGGTCTTTGAAGAAACAACGACCCATGTAGTCGCCCTCGTTGATGATGATGGCGTTCTCGTCGCTCAGCTTGCCGAGGTTGGCGAAGGTGGGGCCAAACATGGGGTGAGTCGAAACGTAGTGGAATCCGCTGGCCTCGTAGTACTCTTTGAAGCCAGTCTTCACCGACGAGATGTCAGAGAGGATGCACGACTTGGGCAGATGGGGAATCACCTGGTCGAACACGCTCAAGGTGTACTTGAGGCTGACGGCATTGATGACCAAATCTGGCTCAAAAGCGTCTATCTCGTCCAGCGACGTGAAGCGCTGGGTGTTGTACATGAATCTCAATCTTTTGGGGTCGATGTCATACACGGCCACCTCGTGGTCGAACGACAACAGGTCAGTGAAGAACGACCCCATCTTGCCAGCACCTAATATCAGTATCTTCATAATTTCATGCACCATTTACTTGTTAATAATCTCTATCTGCTGACGCACACTCTCTTCGTGAATGCTCTCGAAGACTTTAGCGACGAATTCTGGTCCCATTCCGCAGAGTGAACCCTGCACACCACGCTTGGAGAGAATCTCGTTGTAACGCTGAGCCTGCAACACGGTCATGTTGTGCTCCTTCTTGTAGTGACCAATTTCACGACACACTCTCATGCGCTTGGCAAGGATGTCCATAATCTGGTTATCGAGTTCGTCAATCTGCTTGCGGAGGCTGGTGAGTCCCTCAGTAGTAGTGTGCTCATCACGGATGACGAGGAGGGAGAGGATGTAGTCGAGCACTTCGGGCGTCACTTGTTGTTTGGCGTCACTCCAAGCCTTGTCGGGGTCGCAATGAGCCTCAACGATGAGTCCGTCGAAGCCCAAGTCCATAGACTGCTGACAGAGCGGAGCAATGAGTTCGCGACGACCTCCGATGTGGGAGGGGTCACAGATGATGGGCAGGTTGGGGATGCGACGATGCAACTCGATGGGAATCTGCCACATGGGAGCATTGCGGTAGATCTTCTGCTCATAGCTGGAGAAGCCTCTGTGGATGGCTCCCATACGCTTGACGCCAGCCTGATTGATGCGCTCCAAGGCACCAATCCACAACTCGATGTCAGGATTGACAGGGTTCTTCACAAACACAGGCACATCAACGCCTTTCAGCGCATCAGCCAAAGCCTGCACAGCAAAGGGATTGGCGGTCGTGCGTGCTCCCACCCAGAGGATATCAATGTCGTACTTCAGCGCCAGCTCGACGTGCTCAGGCGTGGCCACCTCAGTAGAGACGAGCATGTGGGTTTCATCCTTCACCTGCTTCATCCAGGGAAGCGCCTTCTCGCCATTGCCCTCGAAGCCTCCTGGCTTGGTGCGTGGTTTCCATACGCCAGCACGGAAATTGTGACAGCCTTTCATGGCCAATTCACGTGCAGTCTGCATCACTTGCTCCTCAGTCTCAGCGGAGCATGGGCCAGCAATCACGAACGGACGCTCGTTGTCGCTCGGCAAATTCAATTTCTCTAATTCAAGTTCCATTATTCTATTTTTAATTGATTTCTATGGATTGTTGTACTTTTTGTTATTTCTCTGAAGAATTTGCTGTAGTTTCTTTTTTTCTAAGGAATTTAGGAATATAGGATTTCTTTATCGATGCCTGCATCGACCTTCCTTGGTTCCTTGATTCCTTAGAAATAAAAGACCCTTACGGCACATACCGATTATTATAGACTGGATATATATCGTCTCTGATATTTTCGGAGTTGAAATTAACCACATAACCTAATTCGCAATTCATCAAACGCAAATAGGTTAACAGTTGCTTCTCATACAGCTTTTTATATTCTGTGACCGATTTGAGCTCCAATATAAGTTTGGTGTCCACAATAAGGTCTAATCGCAATTCGGGGCAGATTACTTCGCCCTTATAGAACACAGGAACAGGAACTTGATTTTTCACGTCAAATCCATTTATCTGTAATTCTTTTATCATTGCCTGTTCATAGATGCTTTCGAGTAAGCCTGGTCCCAACTGCTTATATACCTCATAAACACAGCCTAAAACCTTGTATGTGTAATTTCTATCCATGTTTTCTTGTCTTTTGTCATTTCCCTAAGGAATTCAGGAATATAGGAATTATATCGATGCCTGCATCGACCTTCCTTGAATCCCAAATTCCTTAGAAATAAATTAACCCTTAGAAAAGACCGATTGTATCCTTTGGAGAGCCAAGGTCATTTTCTCGTCCTTGGCGCAAAGCGAGATGCGGATGTAGCGCTTGCCGTTCGAGCCAAAGATGAAGCCTGGGGTGATGAAGACGCGAGCTTCATGAAGAACTTTCTCCGTCAGATCCTCCACGTCAGCAACCGAGTCTGGGATGCGTCCCCATAGGAACATGCCTTGTTGCGTGGGGTCGAACGTACATCCGAGCGTGGTCATGATCTGCTCAGCAATCTTGCGACGAGTGGCGTAGGTCTCTATGTTGGCGTGTGTGTGCCAAGCCTCCGTGTTCTCGTATGCCTGTGCAGCAGCCAACTGCAGGGGTCGGAATGTGCCAGAGTCGATGTTGCTCTTGATTTTCAGAATCCACTGCACGAACGTGCTGTTCGTCGCCAGCATGCCCACACGCCAGCCTGGCATGTTGTGGCTCTTCGACATCGAATTGAACTCGATGCAGCACTCCTTCGCGCCCTCCACCTGCAAGATGCTCAGATGCTCATCTCTATTTAATATGAAGGAGTAAGGGTTGTCGTTCACGATGACGATATTGTGCTTCTGAGCGAACGCCACCAGCTTCTCATACAGTTCGCGAGTGGCACGACCACCCGTCGGCATGTTGGGATAGTTCGTCCACATCAGCTTCACGCCCGTCAAGTCCATCGCCTCCAACTGCTCGAAGTCAGGTTGCCAACCGTTCGTCTCCAAGAGGTCGTAGTTCACAATCTCCTGTCCAAGAATCTTGCTCAGCGAGGTGTAGGTGGGATAGCCGGGATTGGGCACCAACACTTTGTCGCCAGGATTGCAAAGGGCAAGCGTCACGTGCAGGATGCCCTCTTTACTGCCGATGAGTGGCTGAATCTCCGTAGCAGGGTCGAGCGTCACCCCATACCAACGCTGATAAAATCTGGCCATCGCCTTCCTCAGTTCAGGGATGCCGACCGTAGGCTGATAGCCGTGGGCATCAGGACGATGGGCATGCTCACAGAGCACGTCGATGGTTTCGGCACTGGGTGGCATGTCGGGCGAACCGATGGCCAAAGAGATGATGTCCTGTCCCTCGGCGTTCAACTTCGCCACCTCTTTCAGTTTTCTCGAAAAGTAGTACTCGCTCACAAGCGAGAGTCTATCTGCTGGCTGTATCATTTTTCTCTATATTTACATTGTTTGTCTTCCGTCTTTGTATTCTCCCAAGATTCTCAAGTCCTTCGTCAGGGGGATGATGGCATCAATCGACTGGCGATAGCGCGTCAGGTCGTCGTAGAGCACATCCACATAGAAGAGGTACTCCCATTCCCGTCCGATGATGGGCAGAGACTGAATCTTCGTCAGGTTGATGTGGTAGAACGAGAGGATGGCGAGCACGTGGCTCAGCGAACCCTCCTCATGTGGCAATGAGAACACGATACTGGCTTTGTTCGCCTCAGTCAGCGGACGGAGCAGGTCAGCCTTGTTGGGATTCGACACCACGAGGAAGCGCGTGAAGTTGTGCTTGTTGTCCTCGATGTGGTCTTCCAACACCTTCAGCCCATAGAGCCTTGCAGCCTCAGCATGACAGATGGCAGCCCATCCGCGCTTCTTCCCCTCCCCTATCATCTTCGCACTTCCAGCTGTGTCCTCTGCCTCCACATGCTTGATCTGCGGATGCTGGGCGAGGAAGTTCCGGCATTGCATCAGCGCCACAGGATGCGAGTGAATCTCCGTAATCGTGTCCCAATCGTCCTCAGGCATACAACAGATGCAATGGGTGATGTGCAGTTTGTGCTCGCCCACGATTGTCGTGCCCGAATCCCTCAGCAGTTCGTAGTTGTGGAGCAACGAGCCAGCGATGGTGTTCTCGATGGCCAGCATGCCGATGGTGGTGGGGTCTTGCTTCATGGATGCAAACACCTCCTCGAATGTCGCGCAACAGACCAACTGCACCTGTTGCCCCTCGAAGTAAAGATGGGCGGCGATGTCGTGGAACGACCCTATCAAACCTTGTATCGCAATCTTTCTCATATATATTATATAATGTATAAGCCCCACTCATCAGAGCGGGGCTTGTATTGTTTCATGTCCTATGAATCTTTCATGATTGTTAAACACATCACTACCCGCTCTTACTTCGTGCCAAAGTAAAAGTAAAAATAGTAATATGCGTTAAACAATGATTTCATGTCTCGTGTTGAAATGTTTGAATTTTTCAGCCCTTCTGTTCCCCAGTTCATCTTAAATCGGTGCAAAAGTACACACTTTTCCCGAATTGACCAACACTTTTACAAAAAAAATGGCAATTCAGCAGAAAAAAAGTTGTTCAAGAAGTAAAAAAAGTTGTACCTTTGTACTGCATTTTCGACAAATAACTAATACACATATCATACAATGAACGAGAGAATATGGAAATTGGGCGAGGTAGTCATTCTCCCTCGAAAGAGCAATAAAGTGAAGACGAGTGGTCAGAAGACGTATGAGCATCTGACTGCCGACAAGTATGTTTGCATCCGTGAATCCGCAGACGGTCAGCGTGGCATACTGGTGAAGATGATCGGCAGGGTCGAAGAGAGAGACATCCAGATCATCGCAGGCGAACCCTTCTGCAAAGACGATAAAGACGGGGCTCTTGAGCAGACCATCTACTACAGCTACCGTTTCCCCACCATCGAGGAACTGAAGGAAGTCCTCACCATTGTCCGTGAGAACGAAAAGCTGTGGAAACAGCTGAACGAAGCCGGCATGCACATCAATCCCGACGGCAGCTTCTGGGTCAGGGAATTGGCACGCACCATGTTGGTGATGAAGAAGCCCCAATACTATGACCCCAAGACCAAGCTCTTGGAGACAGCCGCCGATGCGGAAGAAAACCATCGTCGCCTCACCCTCGTCTATTTTTAGTCGATAAACATAAAACAAAACAGCCTCCAATCTGGGGGCTGTTTCGTTTCTTATCTGCAAAAAGAGAATCCTTTGGCTATATTCAGATTCCTTGCTTCTGCAACCACTTTTCCAAAATAGGGTCAGCTACACAAGTTTGTGTCACACAAATTTGTGTCACACAAGATTGTGTGAGCCCCAAACGGCCTATACGCCGTATCTTTTTGCAATCTTAACATATCTTTAAGCACCCCAACGCCCCATTTTCCACAGTGTCAGCCTTTGTGACAGAAAGTTTACAAAATGTCATCATCACCAATGCGATGATTTAGCCACATCCAATCCCACAACCTTTCTCTATACCCTCAACTCTTAATTTTATTAGGATTCCTTTCTTTGGCACTCACCAACCCATCATTGACGCAGGAGTGATATGTAATGCGTGACACAGCCGGCGAGCAATTTTAAGTGTCGGCTCAGTACGGCCTGATACATAATCGCTGATGCGCGAAGGACTGACACCCACAGCTTCTGCCAATTGTTTCTGCGTCATCTTCCTCTCTTCGAGCGAC
>CAJOGQ010000011.1 GCA_905234125.1 uncultured Bacteroidaceae bacterium
GACGTGGCCACCCTCGCCAAGAACTCCGAGGTGGAGACTGAGGAGACCGACACGGACAACGGCAACGGCACCGTGGTGGACGACAACCAAGGGGGCAGCAGCAGCGACCAGGGCAATGATGGTCCTCCACCAGAGGGAGGCGGCTTTGGAGGTTAACAAGTTGACAGGTGATAGTTGACAGTTGACAAAGCTGAATAATCAGAAAAATCAGGTCAATCGTTCCGCAGGAACTTGTTCTTATAAAAGGAAATCGAGGAATGGTCAATGGCCATTTCTCGATTTCTCTTTTTCTCTTTTCTCTTTTTACGGGCGTTTGTGCCCATCCATTCCCTCTATTTTATCACAACCTTTTTGCCATTGATGATATACACTCCCGTTGTCGTGGGTTTATTGATCAGTTCCTGACCTTTCATGTCGTACCAGACGCCTTCGCTGAAATGAGGTGTGATGGGCATAATTCCATCAACCACCCCACCAAGTCCACGCACGAAACCGGCATAGACATGCTTGCGGTAGTAGTTGGTGTCCCAAATGCCTACAGGCGAATTGGGGCGCCATCCGCTATTTGCAGGTGAATCGGTGACATTCCATGGACAGATGCCCCACTGTTGTTCAGGAGGTATGATGCGGAGGTACTCCTTGATAATCCACTCGTAGAAGTTCGCCATCTTCTTGTGCTGCGCCTCTGTCAATTGGCTGGTGGGAATGCTTTCGTAATGGCCGTTAAGACTATATCCCATATCCAGTTCGCTGACACGAACGAGCTTGCCTGTCTTTGCCATGAGCTTGAACATGCCGGTGATGGCTTTCTTCAAGTTGGCTTGCATTCCGCTGTCCTCAAAGTAGTAGAGGTGCATCTGAGTGCCGATACCGTCAATCTTGGTGACGCCATCAGCCTCCCACTTCTTAATCCAATTGATGAGCGAAACGAGCTTCTTGCTCGCCATGACGCCATCCTTATTCACCAAATCCCAGCTGCCCTCAAGATTGTAATCATTGATGAAGAGAACCATATCCTCGGGACCATACTTGCGAGCCAGACGACAGGCCTGACGCACATATTCCAGGTCTCCCATGTAATCTTGCCAAAAGAAGTTTTCGCCACCAACATCCCATGTACTTGTGTCGTCAGGATCATACCCTTCAGCGTGTTGCAACGTGTAATTGCCCTCACCGTCATTCCCTTCGCCTGCAAGCGGCTCGTTGACGAGATCCCAGGCCTTCACCTTACCGTTGCAAGCCTTCATCATACCCTTGATCCACTTGTCCATCGCATAGACGAGGGTGTCGTGACATTCCTGCTGAGTGAGAGGAGTCTTGGCTGACTTGCTGGTAAGGAGCTTTAACAACCAGGCTTTGGGCTGTTGTGAATGCCATGCGAGGGTGTGGCCATAGACATTGAGGCCGGCTCTGGTGGCAGTATTCACAAAGTTCTTCACGGTTGTGAAATTCATGTTGCCATTGGCATCGACCACACTTCCCATCTTCATGGCATTGCCTGGAACCGTCTCGGTGAAATTCGTGTTAATCAGTTTCTTGACCAGAGACTTGTTGAGATAGTCACTTTCGATTGCCCCAACTCCAAGTTTGAAACTAGGATATTTGGAGTGGTCAATATAGTCCTTGAGAGCTTGATATTCATCCAAATATCGGTAGTTGTCATCGTTAGGCTTACCCAACTCGAATTTTTCCTGTGCAAAAGCCGAAATCGACAGACTGACGGCCAGGAACAATAAATACATTTTCTTCATCATAAGTTCGTTTCAAAATCAGCAATCAATGATCAGTTATTTCGGTTGCAAAGGTACGAAACTAAATGAAAAGTGAAAAAAAGTGAGTGAAAAAAGTGCCCACACTACATATCTTTACGCTCGAAGTGAAAGTATTTCGTTATTTTTTCGTACTTTTGTCGGCAAAATAGAAAAGGAGAAAACAATAATCAATTAAAAACTAAAATATAGTAAAAAAGATAGAAACTATGGTTGTAAAGAATTTATTCATGACAGCGATGATGGTCGCTGCAAGTGTGGGGCTTGTGAATGCCCAGACAGAGAAAAAACAAGTGGTGGAAGAAGGCGGTACGGGACCGTTCAAGTCGGAAGTGGTGGGCGATGCTTCCTGCCCGGGCTTTACGGTGTATCGTCCCCAGAACCTGAAGGAAGTGGTGGCACAGCAAGGTGCCCTGCCTGTGATTGTCTATGCCAACGGCGCCTGTTTCAACAATAATGTGGAGATGCGCCTGTTGCTGAGCGAGGTGGCTTCCTACGGTTATGTGGCAGCGGCCATCGGTCCCTACGACGAAGAGGATGTGATGGCACAATGGAGAGGTGTGCTGAAGTCTGCTTATCCTGAAACCAAAGGAGAGGTCATCATGGCTAACGGTGAGAAGATTCTGCCCATGACTGCCGAGGAGAAGAAGGCTCAACAAGAACAACAAGCCAAACAGCGCGAGGAGGCTGCCAAGAAAGCCAAGAAGAACAAAAAGCAGCAGGAGACACCGCAATTCAGCACCTATCCCAAGATGCTGTTAGAGGTGCTCGACTGGCTGACAGAGCAGAATGCCACCCAAGGTTCGGAGTACTACCATTGCCTCGCACTCGATCATGTGGCAGCGATGGGTCAGTCGTGCGGAGGTGCACAGGTGCTGGGTGTGGCCTACGACCCTCGCATTAAGACCTGCGTGATGCTGAACTCCGGCATTGGCGACATGGCCATGATGGGCACGACGAAGGAGAATCTGAAGAACCTTCACACGCCCATGTTTTATATGATTGGTGGTCCTGGCGACATTGCCTACGTTAATGCACAGAAGGATTATGAGCGCATCGCCGACAACATCCCCGTGGTGATGCTCAACTCGAAAGACGGACATAGTGGCACCTACTACGAGAAGCACGGTGGCAACTATGCCAAGGCGGTGGTGAAGTGGCTCGACTGGCAACTGAAAGGTCGGGTGGGACAGTCTGCTCTCTTCCTCGACGATGAATACCTGAAGATGAAATTCCCAGAGTGGCAGGGAGTCCGTAAGAATTTCTGAGATGGATGCGGTTCCTGAACTATTCTTGTCAAAACTTGGATCATGAAAGTCATCGTATCAAATGAGATGGAGCAGATATGCCCCGAGTTTGTGGGGGCATGTTTAGAGGCGGAGGTGGTCAATTCCCCTTACAATGAGGCCTTGTGGGCGGAGATTGAGCAACTGGCAGAGAAGTTTCGTGGGGAACTGACCACTGAATCGCTGAAGGAACTGACCAGCATTTCGGCGACCAGAAAGGTGTACAGGGCTTGTGGCAAAGACCCTTCCAGATACCGTCCTGCTTCTGAGGCGCTGATTCGGCGTGTGCTCCAGGGCAAGGAACTGTATCAGCGCGACACGCTCGTCGACCTCATCAATCTGGCCTCCATCGCCTACGGATACAGCATTGGCGGCTTCGATGCAGACAAGTTTGTGGGCGACACGCTCACATTGGGCATAGGCCGTGAAGGAGAACTGTATGAAGGCATAGGCCGTGGCAACATCAACATCCACGGCCTGCCTGTCTATCGTGACGCACAAGGTGGTGTGGGAACCCCAACAAGCGATCATGAGCGAACCAAGATGACCCTTGAGACCAAGCATCTGCTCGTCCTCATCAACGGCTACGATGGTAATGAGCAACGTGTCAGGGAGAATGCAGAGTACATTCAGACTTTGCTCCGGAAGTATAGCCAAAGTGACGGTGGCACATACTTTATTTATCGCTCCGCTTCATAAGATAGCCGATGCACTCTCGGAGAATCTTGGCGCCGAAAAGCCAGAGGAGGCCGAGGTAGATAAGGGTGGCCATGAGGATGCGGACGATGAGGAGGATGGGGGGACTCTCAATCCATCGGGTGGCGAACCAGGTGATGAGCATCGTCACGCCAGCTGTGAGGAGGAAGGGGAGCATGTCTTTCAAGGCAGAGAGGAAGGGGTAGCGGATTTCCTGGTAGAGGAAACGATGCCAGATGCCCGTCCAGAGGATGACGATGAGGACGTAGGCGAGAACCATCAAGGTGACGGAATGAGGAATCAGGAATGAGGAATGAGGAATTAGGAATTCAATACCGTGAATCATGAGGATGGCTCCGAGGATGGCGCATCCTTGGGCAATGACGTTCCACATATACACATCTGATTTGCCTCGCGAGATGATGAGGTTGAAGTAGAGAGTGGCGATGGGAAGGAAGGCTCCGCCGATGCAGAGGATTTGCATCAGATGAGCGGAGGGGAGCCACTTCTCCTTGATGAGCGTGACGATAAATTCGGGGGCGACGAGGGCGAGGCAGAACATCACGGGGAAGGAGACGAAGGAGGTGAAACGGAGCATCTTGGAGAAGGCTCGGCGGAGGCGTTCGAGGTCATCGCCCACCTCGACGAATGTGGGTTGCGCCACACCTTGCACCATGCCTGTGATGGTGGATGCACCCATCGTGTTCCACTTGTTGGCTTGGGTGTAGGTGCCCACGACGTTCTTGTTGTAGAGCAAGCCAAGCACGACGGAGAAGATATTGTTGTTCACCTGGTTGATGATGTTGGTGATGAGCATCTTGGAGGAGAAGGAGAACATCTCTCGAATGGGGGCGAAGAACGTCCACCAGCCTCCTTTTGGGGTCGGAAGGCTCGGGTTCCATCCTGATAGCACCCAACTGAGGATGCTGACCATGAGGTTGAAGGTGATGGTCTGTGTGGCAAGCCCCCAGTAGGCCATTCCGTTGTAGGCCATGATGATGCCAACGGTGCCTGAGATGATGAGGGAGATGAGTCCCATGATGGCGAGTTCGCGCTGTTTGATTTGCCGAAAGAGGATGGCACGTGGCACGATGCTGAAGGAGGCGATGAAGAAGCCTGCGAAATAGTAGCGGGAAAGGTTGGTGAGGATGGGCTCGTGGTAGATGTAGGCGATGAGGGGGGCGCAGCAGAAGAAAAGGACGTAGAGGATGAAACTGACACCGATGTTGAACCAGAAGACGGCGTTGTAGTCGTGGTGGGTGGCGTTGCGCTTGTTGGTCAAGGCTGTTACGAACCCGCTGTCCTGCAAGGAGTTGGCTACGAGGGTGAAGATGGTGAGCATGCCGATGAGTCCGTAGTCGGCCTGGTCGAGCTTACGTGCCAAGACGATGCCGAACACAGCGTTCAGCACCTGCATGGCTCCGTTGTTGAGGGCTCCCCACAGGAAACCTCGGGCCGCCTTCGTCTTCAAATCAGTTGTAAGCATTCACAATCTGTCCGTTGTAGTTGATGCGATAGCGGTAGAGGCCTCGACGGGTGATCAGATCGGCATCCTCAGGCACATGGTAGATGACGCCTGAGTTGTTGAGGTCGTAGGTGACACCACACTTGGCACACTTGGCATAACCGTCGTTGGAGAGCGTGAGCCGACGGTCGGCACGATCGCAGATGGGACAGGCGAGGTCGTAGCAGAGGACTTCGCCGAAGTTGTTGGTGCCCACGATGAGTCCGCCGAGTCCAAGTCCGAAGTTCTTGTTGAGAGCATCGATGGTGTAGTCGGTGGTGCTGCTGGCGCACTTCATCGTCACCTTCGTCACCCCATCCACCACATGCTTGCGGATGCTGGCGAACTGTCCTGGATTGCCCATCACCTGGAAGAGCTCCGTGTATTGGAAGGCATCGAAGTAGCAATAGACGTACTCACGTTTGGAGAACATCGTGGTGGCGTCGTCACTGCATCCGCAGAGAATCCATAGACAAGAGAGAAGTGAAAAGTGAAGCGTGAAAGCTCTCAGTTTCTTTTTCATACACATTATATATGTTATAGGACTTTGGCTACAGAGCGTCAGAACCAAAGTGAAGGATTGCTGATGATGTTGTTGATGTGCTCCATCTCTTCTGCGCTGAAGGTGAGGTTTTGGAGCGTCTCGAGGTTGTTCTCCAACTGTGCCACAGACGATGTGCCGATGATGCAGGAGGTCACGCGTTCGTCAGCCAACACCCAAGCGAGCGCCATCTGCGCCATGCTCTGCCTGCGTTCCTTGGCGATGAGAGCCAGTTTCTTCACAGCTTCCACACGTTCTGGCGTCACTTGGCTTTCTTGAAGGAATCCTGTGCTTTTAGAGGCTCGACTACCTGCAGGGATGCCGTTGTCATACTTGCCAGTCAGCAATCCCTGTGCCAAGGGAGAGAAGCAGATGATGCCACTGCCGTTGTCGGAGGCAATCTGGAAGTTGTTGTTCTTAGCCTTTGGGTCGAACATGGAGCATCGGTACTGACTCAGCAAACAAGGCACATGCGCCTCCTTCAGGATGTCGTAACACCGTTGTTGCAACTCAGGCGGATATTTCGAAATGCCCACATACAAGGCCTTTCCTTGACGGACGAGGTCGATAAGTGCCTGCATGGTCTCCTCGATGGGTGTCACACCGTCGTAGCGATGGCTGTAGAAGATGTCGAAATAATCCAAGCCCGTCCGCTTGAGGCTCTGGTCGCACGAGGCAATGAGGTTCTTCCGACTGCTGTTGCCTCCATACACTCCAGGCCACATGTCATGCCCTGCCTTCGACGAGATGAAGAGCTCATCACGATGAGAAGCAAGGTTCTCCTTCAGGATGCGTCCGAAGTTCGTCTCAGCCGACCCTGGCTCTGGACCGTAGTTGTTGGCTAAGTCGAAGTGACAAATCCCTGCATCGAAAGCCTTCAAAACCATCTGCGTCGCCACAGAGAAGTCATCCACGCTGCCAAAGTTGTGCCACAAACCGAGTGACAGCACAGGGAGTTGCACTCCGCTCTTACCACAATATTGATAGATCATAATGCCAAAAGTTTCTTCACGGCCTTCTCCATCTTCTCGAATTTAAATCCGCTCACCACTTCGTCCATCAGCGCCTGAATCTTGTCGTTGCAGAGGTTGCCGATGGAACCCTCGTGGGTGTGATGGATATCCTTGTTGGGTGTGAACTGGCCTGCCTCGATGTCGAGACCCACCTTCTTGTAGGCATCGCGGAACGGCATACCTTCACGTGCCAAGCGGTTCACCTCCTCCACAGAGAACATCGGGTCGTAGATGGGGTTGTCGAGGATGTGCTCGTTCACCTCCATCTTATTGATGATGTAAGCCGCCATCTGCAGACAGTCCTTCAATTCGTCGAAGGCAGGAAGGAAGGCCTCCTTGATGATTTGCAAGTCGCGGAAATAACCCACGGGCAGGTTGTTCATGATCATCGTCACCGTCACAGGCAAAGCCTGAAGTTTGTTGCACTTTGCCCTCGTCAATTCGAACACGTCAGGGTTCTTCTTGTGGGGCATGATGCTGGAGCCTGTGGTGCAGTCGGCAGGGAGTTTCACGAAGCCGAAGTTCTGTGAGTTGAACATGCACGCATCGAACGCCAACTTCGCCAAAGTGCCTGCAATGCTCGCCATCGAGAACGCCACATTGCGCTCTGTCTTGCCACGCCCCATTTGGGCATACACCACGTTGTAATCCATCGAGTCAAATCCAAGCAGGTCTGTGGTCATCTGGCGGTTCAAGGGGAAAGAACTGCCATATCCCGCAGCCGAACCTAACGGATTGCGATTGGTGATTTTCCAAGCGGCTTGCAGATACTGCATATCGTCCACAAGTCCTTCGGCATAGGCACCAAACCACAAGCCGAACGAACTGGGCATCGCCACCTGCAAGTGGGTGTAGCCAGGCATCAGCACGTTCTTGTAACGCTCTGACTGCGCGATGAGTTCGTCGAAGAGGTTCTTCACCAGTCCTGCAATGTCCTTGATTTGGTCACGGATGAACAGCTTCAAGTCAACCAGCACTTGGTCGTTCCTGCTTCTGCCCGAATGAATCTTCTTGCCAATGTCGCCAAGTTTGCGGGTCAGCATCATCTCCACCTGAGAGTGTACGTCTTCCACACCCTCCTCAATCACGAACTCGCCCTTTTCGGCCTGTGCATAGATGTTGCGGAGTTCCTTCAGAAGCACCTTCAGTTCGTCTGTCGTCAGCAGGTCAATCGACTGCAACATCGTGATGTGCGCCATCGAGCCGAGCACATCATACTTGGCCAGATAGAGATCCATCTCGCGGTCTCTGCCCACGGTGAACTTCTCTATCTCCTTTGTCATCGATACGTTCTTAGTCCAAAGCTTATCCATTATTCGTAAGGTATCATTGCCAACATGTCGGCAAACTTGTTCACTCCCTTCTCCAAATGACTACCCAGCATCTGATTCATGAAGAAGTTGAGGTCGGCGTCAATCGTCACCTTCATCTTGCTGGCTGTCTCGCTGATGGGGAGCACCTGAATCCACAGTTTGAAACTCACAGGCGAACTGGTTGAAGCGAACTTGACGCACTTCTCAGGTTCTCTGTCCACAATCTCAACGGCAATCGTGCCGATGGGGCCAGCAGGAGCCGTCACCGTGTCGGTCGTGAACTCCATCTGACTCACTGCTTTGCGAACCTCCTCCACCTTGTCGGCAGGCATCTGAGCCTGCACATTGGGGTCGTCAAAACGCTCCTTAATCACTGCCAGGTTCGTCAAATCCGAAATTTTGGCATACACGGCACTCTGCGTGTAGGGAACCTGCTTTATCTGACTTTCGTACTTTGCCATATTACTTCTTCCATTCACTTGGGTTTGCTCTCCATTCGTTCAGCACAGGAATCTGGTCTTTTGTGATGTAACCTGTCTTCAGCGCCACTTCCAGCACGGCCTCGTAGTTCGTCAACGTGATGAGTTTCACCTTTGCATCGGCAAACGACTTCTTGGCCACTTCGAAACCATACGTGTAGCTGGCCACCATGCCGATGACCTCACAACCATTGTTGCGGATCGCTTCTACTGCCTTCAGCGAAGAACCACCCGTAGAAATCAAGTCTTCAATCACTACTACCTTCATGCCCGGCTTCAACTCACCTTCGATGAGGTTTTCCAGGCCGTGATCCTTTGGTTTACTCCTTACATACACAAAGGGCTTGTACAATGCATCAGCCACCAATGCGCCCTGTGGAATCGCACCAGTCGCCACACCTGCCACAGCATCCACCTCTGGAAAGTTTTCCTCGATGACACGGCAAATCTCCAACTTCACGAAGTTGCGCAAATCAGGGTAACTCAACGTTTTGCGGTTGTCGCAATAGAAGGGCGACTTCCATCCGCTTGCCCATGTGAACGGATTCTCAGGCTGTAACTTGATAGCTTTGATATTCAGCAGTTTCTCTGCAAAAATCTTTTCCAATGTCTTCATATTATTTCTTATTTAATCGATTTACTTATTCCTATATACTTTCTTTCCTTTGCGAATCAGGAACCCCTTTTGGGAAGCATCGGCTGGATGTCCGTTGAGGTTGTACCAGTTGCCATCTGATTCTAGTGTACGCCCTATAGCAATAGCGGGTGCCTTGATGGCTGTCTCGTCCTCGTTCAGATCCTTCGACACGGCTTCGAGGTCTTCCATGATGCCTTTGACCTGATCGGCAGAAAGCGCGTAGTTGTAGATGCGCAGATCATCGATGTAGCCATTGAAGAAGGGATCGGCTGCGAACATGGAGCGTCCGATGTAGCACAAAGAAGGTGCAATGTCGGATGGCTTGATGGTGAAATCACTGCTCTCAGCCACCTTCTCACCATCGAGATAGAGGATGGCTTCGACTTTCTCACCTACGGGTTTGAGGGTTACAGCGATGTGTTTCCATACATTGGCTGTGAGTTTCTTGCCGTTGGTAAGTATCTGTTCATCGCCACCATTCTTCATCACGAAGCGCATCTCAGAGCCAGTGCTGGGAGTGAAGAACATGTATTGGCTGGTGCCGTTGCCGAAGTCGAACACACGTTGCCAGTTGTCACCGTTGCCCCATCTCACCCAAGTAGCGATAGTGATTTCGTCGCCCTGTACAGGCGAATAAGGAATCTGAGCATAGCCTTTTCCGTCCATCTTGAGGCTTTTCACACCCGACTTGCAGAGGGCTCCGTAAGATGTGGTACCGTAGTAGGATGCATGGAGTGCGTTGGCGGAATTTTCCGTCAGGTCGCCATCGAACTGCCATTGACTAACCAATGTGTTTTGGGTGAGTGTAGTTGCTTCAATGGTTTCGGATGCCTCAGAACGGTTACCTGCATAATCCACAGCCTTCACTTTATATAGGTATGCTTTTCCTGGGGTGGCTGTATTGTCGATGAAAGTTGTTCCTGTGATGTTGCGTCCGATGGTGTTATACTCAATATAAACCCCATCAGCCATCGGCTTCTCAGCACGCAGTACGATATAGGTCA
Source organism: uncultured Bacteroidaceae bacterium (assembly GCA_905234125.1). Lineage (GTDB taxonomy): Bacteria > Bacteroidota > Bacteroidia > Bacteroidales > Bacteroidaceae > Minthosoma. The sequence goes on from CAJOGQ010000011.1 coordinate 10,243, forward strand.
ATGCGTCATCATCTGCAGATGCTGTCCATGCCAGTTCCACGCTGTTCGTATGCTGTTTAGTGCTTAATTGTGTAGGTGCTTCTGGGGCGTTCGTCTCAGCTTTGGCATCAATCGGCATGAATCGCCACAGATACTTTTTTAGATTGGTGGGAGTGATGTCTTCTGCAGGTGCATTCTGCAAAGAGACATTGGCGCCAGAAGTGGTACTGGGGCAGTATAGATATTTATTAGAAAGACGGCTGATGATGTAGTAATAGCCATCTTTTGCATATTTCAGATACCATTGCTCGTTGGCACTATGTCCGGCATCGTAGCAAATGACTTCTGCCCCTGCGTTGAGATTATTGTTCAGCACGTTGAGGTGCGTGCTGGTGGCAGTGGCGTGTTTGTTGTCGATGAACCAATAAGAAATATCCCCATCGGTATAGCCAGGAGCGACCTTCCACTGTTGGGTGGTTCCACTGGTTTTGCGAGTGGCGCTCTGCGCTGGGCTGGTACCCTGATAGGTGAGCATTTTCTTGCTCGAAGCATTCATGATTTGATAGGTGCCGTCAATCACATCTGGCGCCACATCTTCACCCCAAGTGATGTCGAAGAGACGTTCGGCATTGATTTGTCCTTTCTGATAGCCTGTACCACCTGGCACGTCATAGACATATATCCTGGTGGGACCATATCCATTGAAATATACGTCCTTCGTAGTGCTGATGAAGGCAAAACTGGATGAGGAGGCCTGACGTTCAGACGAGCCTAAATAACCATGAACCTCGCCTGTTTGATCATTCCGATAGACAGCACCGCTCGTCCATGCGTCACGATTTTCTCCATAACCAATGCGCACACCCTCGTTGGAGTCGATGCAGAACTGTCCGCGAGCTTTCGAATCAAAACCCCACCAAATGCCATTCTCCATACCATAATTGACTCCGACGATAGCTTCACCCACATTGTGCAACTCGTCAGCAGTAGCTATCTTTCCGTCAGTCTTCACTTTGGTGAAGAAATCGGCATAGTTGTCAAACGAACCAGCCAACTGGTGGGTATTGCCCTCGTCGAGGTAGTCATACAGATAGTTGTACCAAGAGAGTGCCTTGTCGTCGTTCAGTGTGTTGCCACCACAAATACGAATGTCCTTGAAATAGTCGTCAGCCTTCAGCAATTTGGCGATAGCAAGGAAATCCTTCATGGCCTGATTTTCGCTTTTAGCCTGCTCCCACACATAGTCGGGTTCGTTGAAAGGCGAGATGCTCACAACCTTCAATCCTTGCTTCTCCACGTATGCCACACTGGCCTTGATGAGTTTGTACCACTCCTCAGGCTTTCCCTGATAGTTCGTGCGTCCCGTGTAGTCTTGGATCTTTTCGTTTTTGGCATCCACAGGGTAATTGCCATCGGCATCCACCTTGCAGAACAATGCCTCATGGTCGCAGTTGATGTTCACCTCTGCCGTTCCTGTCAATTTCATCAAGTCACAACGCCATTTCAGCTTTTTCTGCTGACGTGTGGTGAGCGAGTATGTGCCGTCACCATTATCCTTCACAAGGTCGTTTGGTTGGAATGACACACGTCCTGTAGCAAAATTTCCTTTGCCAATGAAGTTCACGCCACGAATCACATTGTAGTCCCAGTCCCATGCGGCATCCATGCCCCAGTTCACCTTGTATTCTTTACCTGTAGCCGTCACGTCGAACGTGATGTCCACATCTGCTTTCTTCATAGCCTGCAAATAGTCAGAACCAGTCTGTGCAAAAGCCATAGAGAAAGTGAAAAGTGAAAAACTAAGAGTTAAAAGTTTAAGTTTCATACTGGTTGATTGATTAGTTAGTATTAGTATTTGATTGACTATCTACATATGGAAATTGTCCAGCGCGTAGGCTGATTATTGTGCTTTCGCGTCCAGATAACTGTCCTTGAATCCTAAGAAATAGAGTACGCCATCCAATCCTATGGTGTTAATGCTCTGTTGTGCATTGGCCACCACACGTGGTTTTGCATGGAAGGCGATTCCCAAACCTGCTTGAGAAAGCATAGGCAAATCGTTGGCTCCATCACCCACAGCAATGGTCTGTTGCAAGTCAACCTTCTCCACTTGGGCAATCAACTTCAGCAGTTCTGCCTTGCGACGGCCATCCACAATCTCTCCCACATAATTGCCAGTCAGATGCCCCGTCTCGTCTATCTCCAATTCGTTGGCGTACACATAGTCAATGCCATAACGCTTCTGGATATACTCGCCAAAGAACGTGAAACCACCACTCAAAATGGCAATCTTGTAACCATACTTCTTCAGCACATACATCAAGCGATCCACTCCTTCCGTGAATGGCAGGTTCTCAGCAATTTCTCGCATCACACTCACATCCAAGCCTTTCAGCAACTTGCATCGACGTGTAAAACTCTCCTTGAAATCAATCTCTCCTCTCATGGCGCTCGCTGTAATGGATGCCACTTCCTCATACACTCCGTTTCGTCTGGCCAACTCGTCTATCACCTCGGTCTGAATCAGCGTTGAGTCCATATCGAAGCAAATGAGACGGCGCATGCGTCGATACATGTCATCTGTCTGGAACGAACCGTCTACTTCCAGCTCGCTCGACATCCGTAGGAGTTCTGCGTGCAAGGCCTCTTTGTCTTTTGGCGTACCACGTACTGAAAATTGGATACAAGCTCTCGTTTTCTCTTTAGGGAAACGGATGCTGGCACGACCAGACAGTCGCTTGATGCCATCGATGTTCAGGCCTTGGTTGGCAATCAGTCGGCTCACTGCTTCAATCTGTCTTGCCCTGAGCCTTCTGCCCAGCACGGTCAGAATGTAGCGATTCTTTCCCTGACGTCCAACCCAAGCTTCGTACTCCTCCATAGTCACAGGTGCAAACCCGATGTTCACACCCAGCTCACTCGCCTTGAAGAGCAGTTCCTTCATCACGTGGCCAGACTTCTCTTCCTCCACGCGAATCAGGATGCCCAACGAAAGCGTTGAATGGATGTCTGCCTGTCCGATGTCTTGGATGTCAACATCGTAACGCGACAGAATGTCCATGATGCTTGCCGTCAGCCCAGGACGGTCTTCGCCCGTGATACGCAAAAGAATCAGTTCTTCCATAATTACTTCGCAATAATCAGCGAGTACTTCTTCTTGCCTTGTTGCACGAGAATGTACTTGCCATCAAGCAGATCTGAGGTTGTGAGCACTTGGTCGGGTGCTGTGGCCTTGTCCTTGTTGACGCTCACACCGCCTCCCTTCACGAGGGTCTTCACTTCGCCCTTGCTGGGGAATACTGGTGCGTGGTCAACAATGAGGTCGGCGAGTTTCACTCCTGCCTCAAAGAGGGATTTCTCCACTTCGAAATGAGGCACGCCAGCGAAGACATCCAATAGGGTCTGCTCATCAAGTTTGAGAAGACTTTCCTTGGTGGACTTTCCGAAGAGAATGTTGGAGGCTTCGACTGCAAGGTCGTAGTCTTCACGCGAATGTACCATGACCGTCACTTCCTCTGCCAGCTTCTTCTGGAGCACACGGCGACCGGGATCGGTGTCATGCTCTGCGATGAGGCTATCAATCTCATCTTTCTCCAACGACGTGAAGATTTTGATGTAACGCTTAGCATCCTCATCAGGTACGTTGAGCCAGAATTGGTAGAATTGGTATGGAGAAGTGTAATGGCGGTCAAGCCACACGTTGCCACTTTCAGTCTTGCCAAATTTGCGTCCATCGCTCTTGGTTACGAGAGGGCAGGTAAGGGCAAAGCACTCATTTCCGTTCATGCGACGGATGAGTTCAGAACCCGTGGTGATGTTGCCCCATTGGTCTGCACCACCCAGCTGAAGTTTGCAACCTTTGTGCTCGTTCAAATAGTAGAAGTCGTAGCCCTGAAGGAGTTGGTAGGTAAACTCGGTGAAGGAAAGTCCATCACGTGCCTCGCCATTGAGTCGCTTCTGCACAGACTCCTTGGCCATCATGTAATTGACCGTGATGTGCTTGCCAATGTCACGCACGAAGTCAAGGAACTTGAAATCCTTCATCCAATCGTAGTTGTTGACCAGCTCTGCCTTGTTGGGGGCATCACTGTCGAAATCGAGGAAGTGAGAGAGTTGCTTCTTGATACATGCTACATTGTGACGAAGGGTTTCCTCATCGAGCAAATTGCGTTCTGTGCTCTTGCCTGATGGGTCGCCAATCATACCTGTCGCACCACCAATCAGTGCAAGAGGCTTGTGGCCACAACGCTGGAAATGGCGGAGCATCATCACGCCGCAAAGGTGTCCGATATGAAGAGAGTCGGCTGTTGGGTCAATGCCGAGGTAAGCGGTTACCTGCTCCTTCTTGAGCAGTTCGTCAGTGCCTGGCATCATCTGGTGTATCATGCCACGCCAGGTCAGTTCTTGTACAAAATCTTTCATTATATGGTAAATCTTAATGTTATTATTGAGTTTGGAACGCCAAAGGTACTCATTTTATATGATACTACCAACGTTTTTAAGAGAAATGGTCATTTGAAGGATTCTTTTTAACGTTTTTGTCATACAGATTATCCTTCTTTCTTCTTCCTGAGTCGCTCGGCGTTGCGGTTCTTAGGCATCTTGGCCTTGTCCGGCTTCTGTTTGGTGATCTTAAGAGGTTTCTGTTCGGATATGGGCAGTAAGGTCGGATTCCAGTCTTGGCTGATTTCCCATTGTGCCTTGAGGGTGATGGCGTTTGGGTTGTAATAGACAGGTTCAGGCTGGAGGTGCTGGTCGTAGTCGCCAGTGTCCCACAGACCATTGCCGTTGAGGTCGTCAATGAGGCGCAAATAGTAAGTGCCTGGCTCCACAAAATAGAAGTCGGCCTTACCTCGCTGGGCTTTGATGGTCTTGACCACTTTGTCGCTACCGTCGAGAAGTTGCACTAAAGCTCCGTCCCAAGTACCAGTGGGGAGTTGTGAGTTGGAACTTGAAGATTGAGCTGTACGTCCTCCTTGTAGTGTAACAAAGAGGGTAGAGAGGGTGTCGAGACGTTTCATGCGGATTGCACGTTTAGAGGCTTCGACACGTTTCCCATAAATGCCGACGAAAGCTGTAGTATCAATCACAAGTTGATAGGTTGTGTCAGGCTCCCATTCGGCATAGAGACGGTAAGTCTTAATGTCGTCGAGTTTCTGTCGGAAGAGAAACTCGACAGGTTGGAAGAGAGTGTCAACCTGAATACTGAGGTGTATCTTGGAGAGGTCAACACTCTCAAGGGGTTCAGGGAAAGTGAAGTCGATGTTCTTGTCGGGCACCATAGCCTGCAAGTTGCTGGTCTTATATTCGAGAAACTCTTCAGGCATTGGAGGAATGTCGATGTTCTCGTCATCGTCCTTTTTCTTCTTTTTTCGTTTGTCTGATTTGTCTGCCTTTTCTGGAGTTTCTGATGCATCGGAGATTGGAAGAACGTCAGGGTTGTCAGCGTTTTCCTTTTCAGCTCGTCGGGCTGCACGGCGTGCTTCTTTCAATTGTTGCTTATATTCCTTTACCCATTCCTCATATTTTTCTTGTTGCTCTTTCGCAATCTTCTCTTTGGTAAGTTTGGAAACGAGCCAAAGGGTATCGGTGGTGAGAGCGAGGACACCAGCAGTGTCTGTAGCAAAGAAATCCATCTGTATGGTGAGGGTGTCAAGGTTGTAGATGAGAGAATCCTTGACCCAATAATTGATAGTGTCGTTATGGGGCGTGGCATCGACAATGAAGGCATCCTCAACATCAAAGTTGAGCCCTTTGAGATGTGGAAGGGTGTCGGAGGGTGCTGTGAAGTAGATGGTGAACATCTGTGGAGTGAGACGCTCGCTCTTCAGGAGGTAGCGGTTCTGGAGGGCAGACTCGAAGGCAAGCAGGGCGATGTCATCTGGATAGTAGTGGGTGTAGGGGGTATATACGATGGAGTCGTAGTGAATGCTGTCGTGCCACACTGTGTCTGGTCGCACATCAGGTCGGCTCGATGGAGAAAGAATGCGATCTGAGAAAGCTACCATCTCAGCTGGTTGGTCGTAGATGTAGTTCTGATTCTGGTCTTTGAGGGCAAAGGCACGGTAATTGCCTGATGCAAGTCCTTTCACCACAAAGTGCCCTTTGCTGTCTGTGCGTGAAATACGTTCAAAAGGGAGGGTGCGGAAAGTGGAATCAGGCAAGGTCGTTCCTTCTTCCTCTCTGTACAGACCTACAAGCATGCCTTTGATGGGTTCAAGGTTTTGGGCATCAAGCACGTGACCTGACATCTGGAAGGTGTCAACCTGTTCGCCTGTGGAGAAAGTGAATGCGTAGTCACCGTATGGGTTACCCTCGTTGTTGTCAACGATAGCGTCGGAAAAATCGATTGTGTAGGTTACGTTTGGTTTGAGGGAGTCGATGAGGTCGATGGTCACCTTTCGGCCTGTGGCAGAAATCTCTGGTTGCTCAATTTGTGGAGGAGAGATGACAACATTTTCCATCGCATTTTCCACCTTCACAATCTCATCGAACTCGATGACGATTTTCTTGGCGTGCTTGACATTGGACGAACCGAATTTGGGTGAAGTGCTTACCACCTTGGGCGGAGTCTCGTCGTAGGGACCTCCATCTGGTGACCCCATGCGGGCACAAGAAGAAACGAATGCAACATGCATCATGCACAAAGCATAGAAGACGATAAGCAGACGTCGATATTTGATAGAGGCAATCCGCATGGTGATGATGCGTTATGGAGGGTGAATTATGAATTCATTGAGATGAGTTCCTCGATGTATTGGCGCGAGTTGCTAAGACGTGGAATCTTGTGCTGTCCACCGAGTTTTCCCTTGCTCTTAAGCCATTCGTCAAAGAGGCCAGGTTTAGCGGCAATGATTTCAAGAGGTTGCAGGGTGATGTCTTTATGACGCTTGGCCTCATAATCGGAATTGATGGCTTGGAGAGAACGGTCAAGAATAGACGCAAACTCCTGAATGGAACTGGGTTGCTTGACAAATTCTATCATCCACTGATGTCGGCATTTGGCGTTGCTGTCCATGAAGATAGGGGCTGCGGTGTAATCTTTCACCTGAGCACCTGTAGCCACGCAAGCCTGCAAAAGTCCCTTCTCGGCATTATCGACGATGAGTTCTTCTCCAAAAGCATTGATGAAGTGCTTGGTGCGCCCTGTGATGCTGAACTTGTAAGGGTCTTTCTGCGAGAACTTCACCGTGTCACCAATCAGGTAACGCCAAAGTCCGCAGTTGGTGCTGATAATCATGGCGTAGTTGGTGCCGGGCTCCACTTCCCAAAGTGGCACAATCTTCTGGTCATCGATTGGATAGCCGTTATCGTCGAGATTGTCCATAGGACAGAACTCATAGAAGATTCCGTAGTCAATCATCAGAAGCATATTGGGGTCGGAGAGGTCATTCTGCAGACCAAAGAAGCCTTCGCTGGCATTGTAGGTCTCCATGTAATGCATGTTGGGCAGTCCAATGATGTTCTTGTACTGCTCACGATAGGGGGTGAATGCCACTCCTCCGTGAAAGAACACCTCAAGGTTAGGCCATACTTCGTCAAGCCGATTCACGCCCTTCAGTTCCATCACTCTATTGAGAACGCTAAGCATCCACGAAGGTACACCGCTGATGTTGGTGACGTTCGTGTCCATCGCAGCACGGGCAATCTTGTCGCGCTTCTCCTCAAAGTCGCTCAGCAAGGCGATTTTCTTTTTCGGCACACGAATAATCTTTGCTGCGGTGGGGATATTCTCAATCAGGATGGCACTGAGGTCGCCCACCAAACTGTTAGGTGTGTTAAGGTTTGGCGAGTGGCTTCCCCCAAGGATGAGGCTCTTGCCTGAGAAAAATTTGCTTTTGGGGTTGATGTGGAGGTAACTCACGATGCAGTCCGTACCACCACGATAATGGATGTTCTTGAGACCTTCACCACTGACAGGAATGAATTTGCTCTTGTCGTTGGTTGTACCAGACGATTTGGCATACCAGCGCACCACACCTGGCCAAAGGATGTTCTCCTTGCCTTCGCGCATCTTGTGGATGTAACTCTTCAGTTCCTCATAGGTGTTCACAGGTACCTGCTGACGGAATTGCTCGTATGATTCAATTAGGTCATAGTGATGCTCCGCACCCCATTCCGTTTTCCTGCCCTGACGGATCAGATGGCGGAAAATCTTCTGTTGTATGTCTTTCGCTCTGGTGGCATATCTCTCCAATTGCTTCTGTCTTTTGGAGAAATAAATTTTATTTAGAAAACCTGTCGTATTCATTGCCAAGTCAATTTGGGTGCAAAGGTACGAATAAGTGAGGGAAAAACCAAATAAATTTGAGTTTTTCCGAACGAGAGTACCTCCGATGAGGCCAAAGGTGTCCAAAAATTAAAAACTAAAAACCCTTTGCGTTTTTGATGCCGTTCAGTAGTTCTTTGTCTCTCTTGATGCGATTAAGAGCCTGCTTGGCGGCATTTTGGTCGCTTTCCTTCTTGCTGTATCCATCGCCTGTGCCACATGGAATACCCTGTACAAGAACAGAAGAGTGGAACGTGGGGATGTTGTTGTGAACACCGTCACGTGACTCTTTCTGTTGGAAAGCGAACTTATACTGATGCTTCTGACACCATTCGATGAGAGTGCTCTTGTAATTCTTCTCTTGTTTGGCCACATTATCGATGTTGATGTAGTATTTGAAGACCTTCTCCTCGAGGAATCGGTAGCAATACTTGTAACCTCTGTCCAAATAGATGGCACCTACGAATGCTTCGAAGGCGTTGCCGTTCATGAAACTGTTGTGCCCCGTTGTTACGGCTCCTGCATGTTTGATGAGCTTGTCAAGTCCCAAATCAATGGCAAGCTTGTTGAGCGAGTTGCGACATACAATTTTACTACGCAATGTGGTCAGGAAACCCTCCTGTTTGCGTCCGAAATGCTTGTAGAGGATGTCTGCGACGATGGCGCCCAAGACGGCATCTCCCAAGAATTCAAGACGTTCGTTGTTGATGTAGAGCTTCTTTGTTTGTTGCACATCTTGGCTTGGTTCTCTCTTCCTCCGCTTTTTCTCTTGCTCCGTCTTCTCCTCCGGCTGTTCCTTCCCTTGTTCGTAATAGGCCATAGACTTGTGCATCAGCGCCATTTGGTACAGTCTGATGTCGTGAGGATAGAAGCCCAAAATGGACTTGAGTCGCAAAAAAGGCTTCTTCTCGGTGACGAAAAGAAGCCTAATTTTATCAAAGATATTCGAAATCACCTTTTTAGTCTTGGTATTTCTTGAAAATGACGCTTGCGTTGTGACCACCAAAACCGAAAGTGTTGCTGAGTGCGGCACGAACGGTACGCTTCTGTGCGTTGTTGAAGGTGAAATTGAGTGTGTAGTCAATCTCTGGGTCTTCGTCGCCTTCTGCATGGTTGATGGTGGGAGGAACGATGTCGTTCTTCACAGCGAGAACGCTGATCATAGCTTCCACAGCTCCTGCGGCACCTAACAGGTGACCCGTCATAGACTTGGTGGAGCTGATGTTGAGTTTGTAAGCAGCGTCGCCAAACACTTCCTTGATGGCTTTTGCCTCGGAGATGTCGCCCACATGAGTGGATGTGCCGTGTACATTGATGTAGTCAATGTCTTCTGGCTTCAATCCGGCATCTTTGAGTGCGCGCTCCATCACGAGTTTTGCGCCAAGACCCTCTGGGTGAGTGGCTGTGATGTGGTAAGCGTCGGCAGACATGCCTGCACCCACCATCTCAGCATAAATCTTGGCACCACGTGCTTTAGCGTGCTCCAGTTCCTCAAGAATCAGGATGCCTGCACCTTCACCCATCACGAAACCGTCACGGCTTGCGCTGAATGGACGGCTTGCCTTCTCTGGCTCATCGTTGCGAGTGGAAAGTGCCTTCATGGCATTGAAACCACCCACGCCCGATGCTGCGATGGCTGCTTCAGCACCACCTGCCACAATTGCATTAGCCTTACCCAAGCGGATGAGGTTGAACGCATCGGCCAGTGCGCTTGAAGAAGATGCGCATGCGGAAGTTGTCGTGTAGTTAGGTCCACGGAATCCATACTGAATGCTGATATGGCCAGAAGCGATATCTGCAATCATCTTCGGAATGAAGAAAGGATTGAATTTGGGACCCAGTTGAGGACCATTGATGGCATAGTTGCCAGCTTCCTCCTCGAAAGTCTTGATACCTCCGATACCTACACCAAGCACAACTCCTATTTCGTTCTTGTCAACAGCCTCGAGATCCATGCCAGAATCTTCGATGGCCATCTTGGCTGCCGCAAGGGCATACTGGGTGTAGAGATCCATCTTACGGCTTTCCTTACGGTCGATGTAGGCAGCCGAATCAAATCCCTTCACTTCGCATGCGAACTGAGTCTTGAACTGTGAAGCGTCGAAATGTGTAATAGGACCAGCGCCACTCTTGCCAGCCTTGAGGTTTTCCCAAGACTCCTCAGCAGTGTTGCCGAGCGGAGTCAGAGCGCCAATACCTGTTACAACAACTCTCTTTAATTCCATAATTACTTAGCGTTAGCCTCGATAATTATTTTGCGTTCTGCTCGATATAAGCGATAGCGTCGCCTACAGTAGAAATCTTTTCAGCCTGATCGTCAGGAATATTGATGCCGAAAGCCTTCTCGAACTCCATGATGAGTTCTACAGTGTCGAGAGAGTCTGCGCCGAGGTCGTTAGTGAAACTTGCTTCTGGCTTAACTTCTGCTTCGTCAACGTTGAGCTTCTCAACGATGATAGATTTTACTCTTGATTCAATTTCAGACATAATCTTTAATTTTTTAAGTTGTTAATTGATGAGTTTCTATTTAGTCGCTATTTATGAATTGCGGTGCAAAGGTAGGAATAATTCTTCAAACCAAGCAAAAATATTCTCACAAAATACACTTTTATTGCACAAACGGACTAATTTGTGCAATAAAAAGGGCTTATTTTTCACTTTTGATTGCTCTATTGTGCAAAAACAAGCATTTTTCTTTAATCCTCCTTATTGGCTCTTTTTCTCTCCAGATGGTCGAGGATGATTTTGCGGATGCGCATGCTCTTGGGGGTCACTTCCACATACTCATCTGCCTTGATGTATTCCAGCGCCTCCTCCAACGAAAGTTGTACCGGGGGGATGATGTGTGCCTTTTCATCTGTTCCGCTCGCGCGTACATTAGTTAATTGTTTGGCCTTCGTCACGTTGATGACCAGGTCTATCTCATGCACGTGTTCACCCACCACCTGGCCAGCATACACCGTGTCTTGTGGGAAAATGAAGAATTTGCCTCGGTCTTGCAGGTGGTCAATGGCGTAGGCGAAGGCTGTGCCCGACTCCATTGCGATGAGCGAACCATTCGTGCGGCGTGTCAGTTCACCCTTGAAAGGCTGGTAGTTCTTAAATCGATGTGCCATGATGGCCTCCCCCTGACTGGCTGTGAGCACGTTTGTGCGCAGGCCGATGATGCCACGTGAAGGAATCTCAAATTCGATGTTCACACGGTCACCCTGTGCTTCCATGCTCACCATCTCACCTTTGCGACGGGTCACCATATCAATCATCTTGCTCGCAAACTCCTCTGGCACGTTGATGGTCAGTTCCTCTACAGGCTCGCACTTCTCTCCGTTGATTTCTTTGAAGATGACTTGAGGCTGACCCACCTGCAGCTCATAACCTTCACGACGCATGGTCTCGATGAGCACAGAGAGGTGCAGCACACCACGTCCACTCACAATCCACTGGTCGGTCGTGCCTTCTTTCGCCTCCACTCTCAAGGCGAGGTTCTTCTCCAGTTCCTTATAGAGACGGTCACCTATGTGTCGGCTTGTGCAGAACTTGCCTTCTTTGCCGAAGAACGGTGAGTTGTTGATGGTGAAGAGCATCGACATTGTGGGCTCGTCTATTGAGATTGTGGGCAAAGCCTCTGGCTCCTCAAAGTCGCAGATGGTGTCGCCAATCTCAAAGTTCGACAGGCCAATCACAGCACAGATGTCGCCTGAGCTGACAGCCTCTGTGGCACGATGCCCCATGCCCTCAAATGTGTGCAGTTCCTTGATTTTTGTCTTCTCCGTACTGCCATTGCGATGGGCGATGGTGATGTTCTGGCCAGCCTTCAGTGTGCCACGATGCACACGTCCCACAGCGATGCGACCCGTATAAGTGCTGTAATCCAGCGAGGTGATGAGCATTTGTGCCGTACCCTCCAACTGCTCAGGAGCAGGAATTGTGTCAAGAATCACATCCAGGAGATAGGTGATGTCGTTTGTGGGGGTCTTGTAGTCTGGTCCCATCCATCCTTGTTTGGCTGAACCATACACCACAGGGAAGTCCAGTTGATCTTCAGTGGCGTTGAGCGAGAACATCAAGTCGAACACCATTTCATACACTTCCTCTGGGCGGCAGTTAGGTTTGTCCACCTTGTTCACCACCACCACGGGCTTCAGGCCAATTTCCAAAGCCTTCTGCAACACAAATCGTGTCTGGGGCATAGGTCCCTCAAACGCATCAACCAACAGGATGCATCCATCGGCCATGTTCAGCACACGCTCCACTTCACCACCGAAATCGGAGTGTCCAGGAGTGTCGATGACATTAATCTTTGTACCTTTATAATTAATGGAGACGTTCTTCGACAAAATCGTGATGCCACGCTCACGTTCCAGTTCGTTGTTATCCAAAATCAGGTCGCCCGTTTGCTGATTCTCACGAAACAGATTTCCTGCTAACAACATCTTATCGACCAGCGTCGTTTTTCCGTGGTCGACATGCGCAATAATCGCAATATTTCTAATGTCCTGCATACTTATTGATTCAAATCGGGTGCAAAGGTACGAAAAAACTTCCGACTCTTAACGCTTAACTCTTAACTTTTTCTTACCTTTGCACTTCAAAGACAATAGAATCACAAAAACAACTATCAGTTATGGCAAAATTCAAGCGTATATTGCTCAAACTTTCTGGTGAGAGTTTGGCAGGAGAACAGAAGCAGGGCATCAACGTGGAGCGACTCAATCAGTATGCCCAGCAAATTAAGGAAATAGCCGATATGGGTGTGCAGATTGGCATCGTCATCGGTGGTGGAAACATCTTCCGTGGGTTGAGTGGAGCAGGCAAGGGTTTCGACCGCGTGAAGGGTGACCAGATGGGCATGTGTGCCACAGTCATCAATTCTTTGGCATTGTCGAGCGCACTCGATGCAGTAGGTCAGAAGAACCGGGTGCTGACGGCCATCCGCATGGAACCCATCGGCGAATTCTACAGCAAGTGGAAGGCTATCGATGCCATGAAGGCTGGCGAGGTGGTCATCATGGGTGCAGGAACTGGTTCTCCTTATTTCACCACCGACACAGGTTCTTCCCTGCGTGGCATTGAGATTGAAGCCAACGTGATGCTGAAGGGCACCCGTGTGGATGGTGTCTATACAGCCGACCCAGAGAAAGACCCAACAGCCACCAAGTATCACGACATCACCTATTCCGACGTGATTGCCCAAGGGCTGAAGGTGATGGACATCTCAGCTACAGCCATGTGCATGGAGAACAACCTCCCCATCTACGTGTTCAATATGGATGTGGTTGGCAATCTGAAGAAGGTGATGGAAGGCGAAGAGATTGGTACGTTGGTACACAACTAAAGGCCGACAATCTTCTTGATTGCGATGGCATCCTTGTCGCCATCGGCAATGTCTTCCTTGATTTTCTCGACAACCTTGTCGCCACCTTTAGGATTCTTCACGGCTTTCAGGAGCCACGATTTAGCTTTGGCTGCATCTTGGGTGCAGCCTTTGCCTTTCATATAGCACCTGCCCAGTTGATACTGCGACTTGGCATGTCCCTGTTGTGCCCCCTTCAGATACCATTGATAAGCCTTCTGGTTATCTTCCTTCACTCCATGCCCCTTGTCATAGCATCGCCCCACACGATACTGCGCCTTCTTGTGCCCCTTCTGCGCAGCAGGCAACAACTTCTTGAAAGCCAGCTCATACTTCTTCTGGTCATAGAGTTTCTTGCCCTCGTCGTAGAGCGCATCTGCATTCTGGGCACGTGCCACGATACTCATCAGGAGCATCAGCATGAAAACGAATCTTTTTGCCATAAGCCTTATATTTATGATGGATGTGTTGCAAATTCGCATGCAAAGATACGAAAAAATCAGTTAAGTAAGGGAAAAATATTTGGTTTTTCTCTCACTTAGTCGTACCTTTGCACCCAAAATTCAATTTGACTAAAGATTATGGCACAAAAACCAAGCATACCGAAGGGTACTCGTGACTTTTCGCCTGTGGAGATGGCGAAGCGCAATTATATTTTCAACACCATCAAGGAGGTGTATGCCTTGTATGGGTTCCAACAGATTGAGACACCAGCGATGGAGAACCTCTCTACGCTGATGGGCAAGTATGGCGAGGAGGGCGACAAGTTGCTCTTCAAGATTCTCAATTCGGGCGATTTCCTGCATGGGATGACTGCTGAGGAGGTGGCCACGACGAGCACAGGAAAGCTGGCGGCGAAGTTCTGCGAGAAGGGCTTGCGCTATGACCTGACGGTGCCGTTTGCTCGCTATGTGGTGCAACATAGGGAGGAACTGGCATTGCCTTTCAAGCGTTACCAGATTCAGCCCGTGTGGAGGGCTGACCGTCCGCAGAAGGGTCGCTACAGGGAGTTTTACCAATGTGATGCTGATGTGGTGGGGAGCGACTCGTTGCTGAACGAGGTGGAGCTGATGCAGATTGTGGACTCTGTGTTCACGAAGTTTGGTGTGAGGGTGTGCATCAAGATCAACAACCGCAAGATTTTGACAGGCATTGCCGAGATGATTGGGCAGGCTGACAAGATTGTGGACATCACGGTGGCCATCGACAAGCTGGACAAGATTGGTCTGGATGCTGTGAATGCGGAATTGGCTGAGGACGGCATCCCTGCTGAGGCCATCGAGAAGCTGCAACCCATCATCAATCTGAGTGGTTCGAATGCGGAGAAGCTGGCCACGATGAAGGAGGTGCTGAAGGACTCGGAGGTGGGTCTGAAGGGTGTGGAGGAGACGGAGTTCATCCTCTCGAAACTATGCGACCTGAAGAACGAGGTGGAGCTGGACTTGACGCTGGCTCGCGGCCTGAACTACTACACGGGTGCCATCTTCGAGGTGAAGGCGTTAGACGTGCAGATTGGTTCCATCACGGGTGGTGGGCGCTACGACAATCTGACGGGCATCTTCGGCATGCCTGGCCTGAGTGGTGTGGGCATTTCGTTTGGTGCCGACAGAATCTTCGACGTGCTGAATCAGTTGGATTTGTACCCCAAGGAGGCTGTGGAGACCACGAAGGTGCTGTTTGTGAACTTTGGCGAGGCTGAGGCTGACTTCTGCCTGAAGGTGCTGGCTGAGGTGCGTGCCAATGGCATCAGCGCTGAGATTTATCCTGACGCCACGAAGATGAAGAAGCAGATGAGCTATGCCAATGCGAAGGGCATCCCGTTTGTGGCTATCGCGGGCGAATCGGAGTTGGCTGAGGGCAAGGTGAATCTGAAGAACATGACCACTGGTGAACAGCAGTTAGTGAGTGCTGAGGAACTGGTGGAAGAATTGAAGAAGAGCTGAGAAGTTGAGGTGACCAATAAAGCCATGAAAGATACAGAACCCTCATGATGAGGGAACTGTATCTTTCGTTTTTTTATGTCACACGACCTGTATGGAGGGGCGTGTGATTAGATCTTCTGCTTGGCTGCCTGCAGGTTGATTTGTGTGGTCACGCTGCTGAGCAGTTTCTCCATGATGATAGGCTTGTTGATAAAGTCGTTGGCACCCAACTGGAAGCCTTTGGAGATGTCCTGCTCTGAATTGAGGGCAGACAAGATGATGATGGGCAGGTCTTTCGTGTCATCAGAAGCACGGAGGCGACGGATGACTTCGAAACCATCGATGCCTGGCATCATGAGGTCGAGAAGCACCAGCGTTGGCTTCTTCTGAGCGATGGCGTCAAGGGCTGCCTGACCACCGTTGGCTGTACGGATTTCGAACGTATACTGCGAGAGCATCTTCTTGATGAGGAGGATGTTCAATGGGACGTCGTCGACCACAAGGACGGACAAACTTTCGACGTTGATTCCGGATTCAATAAAGTCGTTCATATTGGTAAGTTTTTATTTGTTGTACATGTTTATTCTATCACTGGCTCATCTTGTGCTGAAGATGAGGTTGTTGGTTTTGGCTGCATGAGATGTTGGACATCGTCAGGGCTGAAACTGTCGTCAGGGTTGGGTGAGATGAACTCCATCTCCTTGACGAAGTCGTCGATGGTGGACTGGTTGCCCTGCAGCTTCATGTAGGAATAGCAGATGCGTTCGCCTGCCTTGAGCGTGTGGCCGCAAGCACGGATCGTCTCGGAGAGCAGGACTTGGAAGTTGATGATGTCCTCTTCGGTGTCGCCAACGTTCTTGTAGTTGCGAACGACAGAGCCGACGTAGCTGATGTTGTTGGCCACAGACACCTTGTTGTTGGGGAAGTATTGGCAGACGAGTTCGATGATCTCTGGCTTGATGGACATCGTGATACCCTCTGAGTCGAGCACCCAGATTTTGCCGACGAGTAGGTCGCCTGTGATGTTGCCCGAGAACTTCTGCTCAGCCAGCAAGCGGATACGGCTGAGGAAGCGGTTGAACTCGATGTAGTTGTCGTAGAACTCTGTGTAGATAGTGAATCCGATGTTGGGCGAGATGATGGACTGCTTGCCCTCGGAAGTGATTTCGTAGATGTTGAAATCCTGTGGGATGAGTTCATC
Source organism: uncultured Bacteroidaceae bacterium (assembly GCA_905234125.1). Lineage (GTDB taxonomy): Bacteria > Bacteroidota > Bacteroidia > Bacteroidales > Bacteroidaceae > Minthosoma. The sequence goes on from CAJOGQ010000011.1 coordinate 26,967, forward strand.
GGCATTGAAGGCACCGTGACAGCTCGTGCAGAGCGTCTTGGTCTGAGGCTCGATGAAGGTGTTGCCACAGGTGTTGCAAGTGTAGATGATGGCTGGACGGTCGTAGTCCATTCCGATGTGCTGGAGCACCTTATGACACTTGGGGCAACGAAGCTGTCCGCCGAAGTTGTAGGTGTGCTCCGGGCTGACATTGGCGCAGCGGAAGTGGTGAATCACCTCTTCTGTTTGGATGGACGACTGTCCGCACTTGGGGCAGACATGCACATAGAGCAGATGAGAGTGCAGACACTCTGGGCACAGATAGACCTTGTTGACGAACTTCGAGGCGCGGAAGAGTCCCTTCTCCGTCATCGACTGCATGAACACGAAGTAGTCGCTCAGTTCGTAGGCACCCTGACGGTAGAAGAGGTCGAACACAGGGATGACATAACCCGTCGATGCGGACACATCAAGCTGTGGCTCGAGGATGGTCTTCTTACGTGATATAAGGTATCGCGTGAGTCGGATGAAGAACTGGTTGGACGAGAGGATGGGGTCTTCTGTGGCCGAAAGTCCAATCAGCGTGTTGTAGTTGATGATGTTCTCGATGGTTGTCAACACCTCCATGCTGTTCATGTCGTCAGCATAGCCATCGATGATTTCTGCATAGTTGCCCATTTTCCCTTCGAGCGACTTGGGCACGAAGAGTGGCTTGTAGCAACATTTCGTTGACGTGACAGGATTGATGCTGTTGAGGATGGTCTTGACCTCTCCAGCAGAATGATTCGTGATGAAAATCACGTCAAAAAGGTACTCGGGAAAGTCAGGACTTTCGTCGAGAGCGAACGGACTGTCGAGCAGAAGCACTCGTCTGTCGCCATCATTATTTTGAATAGTAATCATGTATCTCTTAAGATAGATTTGTCAGAACTATGAGCAGGCGTGTCTTGCCCAAATGGGACACTGCCTTGCGTGTCGGGTTGCAAATTTATGATAAATTTTTCTAAAAAAAGCGTTTTGATGGATTTTTTTTAAGAAAAAGTTGCATTTTTTATGATTTTGGGGCCAAAGTGCTCTCTTTTAGTCAAGATAACCCGCTTTCTTAAGTTCATTTGCCACCAAATCGCACTCATTCCACCAAGCTTGTCCGAAGCGTCGGATGAGGGGTTCTTTCAGAAACTGATAGACGGGCATCTGGAGTTTCTTTCCGAGCTCGCGGGCTGGTTGGCAGATATCCCATTTATGCACATTGACGGCCACCACGCCACCCACCATCGAGAGGCGCACAGGATAGAGGGCACAGGAAATGGGTTTCTGCCAATGGAGATGTCCGCTGCGATAGGCAGAGTCGATGGCACACAAGGCACAATCACCTTCGTGCTTCACAAACACACAATCCTTCCCGTGGATGATCTGAGTGACCAGTTCGCCATCCTTGTCAGGATAGACCACTCCTTCCGTGTCCACCTGATACTGAGCCTCTTCAGAGAGGTCGTCGCGCACCATCTCGTAGGCATCTTCCAGCAACTCCACCTCTTCCATCGTGACAGGTGCGCCAGCATCGCCTTCCACACAGCACATCCCATGACACTTCTCCAGGTCGCAACAGAAGAAGACCTTGAAGAGGTCGAGCGAAACCAATGTGTTCTGTATCTCTACCATACCTTATGAGTTATAAACTAAAAGTGAAAAGATTCCTTCCCTGCCAATTCCCTGCATGCCTTTTCGTCTTCAGCCAATTGCAGCTGCAAAGCCTCCAACGATTCAAATTCTTTCTCCTTCCGCAGATGGTGCAAGAATTCCAACCTCATGTCTGCCCCATACAGGTCGCCATCGAAATCGAAAATGTGCACCTCCACGCTTCGTTGCCGACCATTGTGGAGGGTAGGGCGGGTGCCGATGTTGAGCATTCCGAATTGAGTTGACAGTTGACAGTTGACAGTTGGGAGCTTCCATTTTCCATTTTCCATTTTACATCTCACCAGATACACTCCATTTTCAGGAATGAGTTTGCAATCATCCACTTGCAGGTTGGCTGTGGGAAAGCCCAGTTTGCGTCCATTCTGAAAACCTTTCACCACCTTGCCTTGCAGGAAATAAGGATAGCCAAGCAAGTCGTTGGCGATCTCCACATCGCCTCCCAGCAATGCCCGACGCACCTCGGTGGAAGAGACCTTGGGAACCGATGGAAACTCTTCACACCCGATGACCTCGATGCCCAATGCTTCTCCGTAACGGCAACAGTCGTCAAAGCCCTTGTGGTCATGCCCGATGTGATTGTCGTAGCCTATCATCAGCACCTCCACCCGCAACTGTTCCTTCAAGACGATGCGCATGAAGTCGTTGGCGCTCATCTGTGCCAGTTCCTGCGTGAAGTCGATGAGTGCCACCTTGTCAATGTCCGTCTGCAACAGCAGTTCCACCTTTTCCTCAGCCAGCGTCAGCATCTGGGGTTTCAGGTCAGGACGGAGCACCTGCAGGGGATGCCCGCCAAAGGTCACCACCACAGCGTCGAGTCCTTTCTTCCGAGCCTGACTCGCCATCTGCTCCACCACAAAACGATGTCCCTGATGAACGCCATCGAACGAACCGATCGTCGCCACACAAGGCCTGAGTTCCGTGTCCTCACCAACTATCCTCATTGCTGCTTTCTTGTTTTTACCGCCCATTTATCATGATTTCGGGTGCAAAGGTACGAAAAAATGCACTCAACCACTGCACTTTTCCTCAAAAAACGCACTCGACCAGCGCATTTTCACCCATCCGGAACTAATTGACAACCTTTTTCAGTTGAGGTCAAAGTGGAGTTGCTTTGTAGTGTGAAAAAAAATCACTACCTTTGCAAAGGGAAATATGAAAATATGGCAATAACTAAACAAGACTATAGAAAATGGATTGTTCTGATTCTGGCTCCAAGTCTCAGAAAGGCCTTGTCATCTACAAGGGCCATAAATTTGTCAACAAATAAGACTGAACGTCAGCGATTCGCACGGAGCTCCTTCGCATTCCTCGCAAACTCAAACAGCGACAAAGGCAGGTGGCAGTAGCCGTCAGGATTCTTGTCGAGATAGTCCTGATGGTACTCCTCGGCGGTATAGTAGTTCTGCAAGGGCAGCTTTTCCACGGCCAAGGGCTGCTGATAGTTCTTCTGCTCTTCGGCAAACATCTTCTCGATGACGGGCAAATCCGTTGGGTCGGTATAATAGACACCCGTGCGATAGCGAGTGCCCTCGTCGTGTCCCTGCTTGTTCAGACTGGTCGGGTCGATGGCCTTGAAGAACATCCGCAGCAGAAATTCGAGGCTGACCACATCGGGATAGTACCGCACAAAGACTGTCTCAGCAAAACCCGTCTGGTCGGTATAGACTTCCTTATAGGTCGGATTCTCCGTATGTCCGTTGGCGAATCCCACTTCCGTGATGGCCACGCCCTCAATCTGCTTGAAGTAATGCTCCGTTCCCCAGAAGCAGCCCCCTGCAAGGTAAATGTCCTTCGTTGGCTTCGTTTCCAAAATCCCATCCACCTCATGCTCAACGAATGGACCAGCCTTGCACTCCAGCAAGACGCTCGGCTCTGAGCACTCCAGCCCGTGCCAGACATTCTTGGGAATATCCACACCATAACGGCCACTTTCGTGGCTGATGACGCAGGACTGCACGATTTCACCCTCGTCATTGTAGGTCGTCACGCGGACTTTCCCCCTCAATATCACAAAGGTTTCGTCCTTGTCGGGATGGTGATGCACAGGAATCACCGTGCCAGGTTCCAAAGCATTGAGGAAACGATGGCATTTATCCTGCAAACTTTGATGGAAATTGTAGTTTTTCCTCAGCCTCGGTGACTTCTTGGCTTCCTCAGCCAAATCATTCATTAAGTTGTCGTCTATAATCTTCATATCTCCGAATATTTATTGACATATCAGTCATTCTCATAAAAATGTGCACAAAGTTATGAATAAGCTTCTCCTTCAGCTTGATGACGTAGGGAATCTTCAGTTCGCCCAGCAACATTCAGATGAGTTCCACGTTGAACCCATCTGGCTCGCCATTCTCATTCAGGAAGGCGTATGGCCACAAGTCCCACATGTCTTCATAGACTAAGGGGTGCTCTTCTGTGTAAGCACGAGTTCTGCCCCAGGAGCGGGGCTTTGGGCGAAGATTCCCTGACATGCGCACCACGTCAGCATCGCCATCAACAAGTGTTGTATGTATCTTCTTCGTTTCATGATCTATTTCTTTATTTCAGGAGCAACGGATGACGTAGCCCTAAGCATTTCAGATGATTTACGATAGCCCATGCCTGTAACGTGACAAATCAATTTGCCAGTCTGGTTGGTGACACGAACCTCGACAGAAGGAACCTTCGGATGATTGGTCACAAAGACGGCTTCAGCCCGAAGGTGGTCACCCTCCTTGGCGCTGGAGACAAACATGATGTTGTTGCTGATGCCAAAAGTGAGTTCTCCATGACAATTCATCAGCGCAGCGATGGCCAAATCAGCCACAGTAAACAGTGCTCCACCCTGACACACATGACCGCCATTCAGATGCTCAACCGTCACCGTCATCTCTGCCACAGCATGTTGTTCATCCACCTCTGTAATCTCACATCCAGCATTTGCCGCGAAACGGTCTGTACGATTCAATAATTCTTGTATATTCATTTCGTGCCATGTTAAATTTGAGGACAAAGTTATGAATAATTGAGGAATTATCATTACCTTTGCAACAAAAATATGTATTATAATCCATTATTTTGTATTCATCAATAAATAAAATGAGACAATGATACAGCGGTTATTAAACTTTTTGGATGCTTCGCCCGTGAACTTTTGGGCAGTCAAGAATATTGCCAGCGAACTGGAGGAAGCAGGTTTTCGCCGAATAGACCCCAAGGAGGCGCTCGGCGAGGTGAAGGCAGGCGACAAACTCTATGTGACGAAGAATGACTCTTCCATCTATGCTTTCCACATCGGACACAAGCCGATGGCCGAAGCTGGTTTTCGGATGATTTGCGCACATTGCGACTCACCCACGTTCCGCATCAAGCCCAATGCTGAGATGCTGTGCGAGGGTGGCATCGTGAAACTGAACACAGAAGTGTATGGTGGTCCCATCATGTCAACGTGGTTCGACCGTCCGCTGACCATTGCCGGACGTGTCATTGTGCGTGGTGAGGATGCGTTCAGTCCCCAGACGTTGCTTCTGCATGTCAAGCGTCCGCTCCTTCAGATCAGCAATCTGGCCATCCACTTCAATCGCGAGGTGAACGACGGTGTGAAACTGAGCAGACAGAAAGACATGTTGCCGATCTTAGGCATTGTCAACGATGCTTTGGAGCAGGGCAATATGTTGATGAACGTCATCTGTTCAGAACTGGGTGTCCTTCAGCGCGACATCCTCGACTTCGACCTCTATCTGGCCGATGCCACACCTGCCTGCACTTTCGGCGTGCACAATGAGTTCATTTCCTCTGGACGCTTGGACGACCTGTCCATGTGCTTTGCAGGATTGGAGGCGATGCTGGGCACAGAGACTGCCGATGCCACGAAGGTGTTGGCCATCTTCGACAACGAAGAAACGGGCTCCCAGACCAAACAGGGGGCTGGAAGTCCGTTCCTTTCTATGATGTTGAAGCGCATTGCGTTGGCACAAGGCGAAACTGAGGAGGCTTTCTATCAGGCCATCGAACGGGCGTTCATGGTTTCTGCCGACAACGCCCATGCTTGGCATCCCAACTACAGCGAGAAGTATGACCCCACGAACCATCCCGTGCTCGGCGGTGGCCCCGTCATCAAGTTCAATGCCGCCCAGAAATATGCCAGCGATGCAGTTTCGGCATCCGTCTTTGCCGAGATTTGCAGGGAGGCGGGTGTACCGTCTCAGCGATTCGTCAATCATTCCGATGTGGCTGGAGGAAGCACGTTAGGCAACATTCTGGCTTCATCGATTCCGCTGAGAGGTGTCGATATGGGCAATGCCATTCTCGCCATGCACAGTTGCAGGGAAACGGGCAGTATGGCCGACCATATCTATGTGGTCAAGGCCTTCACGCAGTTCTTCAAGTAGCGGAAGAAGAGGGGAAAATCCTCTGATACAGTTTGGCGACCAAAGCCCCGCTGATGTTGTGCCACACGCTGAAGATGGCACCTGGTATGGTGGCAAGGGGGAACGCCGCAAAATGCAGAACGGCCAACGACGACGCAAGGCCTGAGTTCTGCATGCCCACTTCGATGCTGACAGCCACGCACTTGGGTTTGGACAATCGGAAGAGCGTGCCCAACAGGAAGCCGATGGCGAGTCCAAGCAGATTATGAGCCATCACCACCAGCACGACCAGCATTCCTCCTGCCCAAAGCTTGTCAGCCGTATGGGAAACCACGATGCCCACCACCAACGCGATGGCGATGGAGGAGACGGCGGGCAGGTAGGGCACTACACGCGTGGTCATCTTGGAAAGGAAACGCTGGCACAGCAATCCGGCAACGATCGGAGCGATGACGACATAGACGATGCTCTGCAGCATGCCCCACGTGTCAACATCGACCATTGTCCCTGCCATCAGCCAAACCAGAAGCGGAGTGAGGATGGGAGCCAACAAGGTGGATGTGGCTGTCATTCCGACAGAGAGCGCCAAGTCACCTTTTGCCAGATAGGTGATGACGTTGGAAGCCGTTCCTCCAGGACAACACCCAACGAGAATCACACCCAGGGCGAGTTCTTTCGGCAGAGAGAACGCCCAGGTCAGGCACCAGGCCAGCAGCGGCATGACGGTGAACTGAGCCAGGCAACCAAGGAGGATGTCTTTGGGTCTGCTCAGCACAATCTTCAAGTCGTGGGGCGAGAGCGTCAAGCCCATTCCGAACATGATCACGCCGAGCATCGGATTGATAGCCCATGTGTCAATCCACACGAATGAAGCTGGCGCCAGCAACGACCAGACGGCCACCACCAGCACCAGCAAACCCATCCATTGGGCAATGAAATCACAAATCTTTTTCATCTGATCATCTGCCACCACCTGGGGCACCTGCTCCTCCGAAACCTGGGAAGCCGCCCTGCTGAGGTGCCTTTTCAGGATCACCAAAGACGGAAGCCTCAGCGTCCTGCTCATTCAGTTTGAACACCATGAATTTAGGAGTCTTTTCTGTGCAGGGAGCCCAATTTCCACCCTGCGGGCCATTCGGGTCGCTGTACTTTGCGAAGTTCGTCCATGCAGTCAGCATCTTCTCAGAGAGATCCCAGTCGCCCTTTGTCCAAGGACGCCAGCAATGCTTCAGGCTCTTGAACACAAACCAAAGGTCGCTGGAGTGGAAAGCGCCACGCAGACGTTGTGTCACCTCAGGATGGCTTCCATCGTCAGGTAGCGGACGGGCAAACTCGTATGCCCAAGCCTTACCACCTTTCTGCTGACGAACCTTGCAGAACTCAGCAATGTTGGGAGCCATATCACCCATATCGTTCAGCGTGAAGCCAATCATGTAAGGCACATCGGCCAAAGTTCCCTCGCGGGTGGCGTCGTCGAAACTCTTCACGCTCACATAGCCGTCAATCATCGGCATGAAAGGCAGTCCCATGCGCATGCCAGGCATACCCATTCCGCCAGCCTGCTGTCCGTTGCCGTTCACCATTCCATAGATGTTGGTCAGCGCGAAGATGGTTTCCGTGCTTGCCTGACGCATTTTCTGCAAATCGGTCAGTCCTGCCCAGTCGAAAATCTTCTTGGCATTCGCACCAGCGTCTTCGATGCTTCCACCGCTGTAGCGACCGCCCATCATGCCTCCGCCATTGGGATTGGGGATGCTGAGGCCTTGGGCGCTCATGATGACAGCCTTGTGGAACAGGCCACGAGCCAACGGAGACTCACAAAGCGTCCTCACGCTGCCACCACCTGCACTCTGTCCGAAGATGGTCACATTGTTGGGGTCGCCGCCAAACTGCTCGATGTTCTTCTTAATCCATTTCAGCGCCTCAATCTGGTCGAGGATGCCGTAGTTGCCCGACACCTTGTGGGGACTCTCCTCTGCCAATGCGGGATGTACGAGGAATCCAAACACGCCCAAGCGGTAGTTGATGGAGACGAGCACCACATCCTTGGCACCCCACTCCTGACCGTCGAACTCTGGCTCAGAGCCGAAGCCCTCGCGATAGCCACCGCCATGAATCCACAGCGCCACAGGCAGTTTCTTGCCCACCTGACCAGGTGCCTTCGTCCACACATTCAGATAGAGGCAGTCCTCGCTGAAAGCGGCCTCTTTCCCATAGCCCCACTCCGTGTAGTAGCCACCAGTATATTGGATGGCCTGGAAGCTCGGACGGCCAAACGTGTCGCAAATCTTCACACCCTTCCAGGGCACGATGGGCTGCGGCTCTTTCCAACGATTCTCCTTGATGGGAGGTGCGGCGTAAGGAATGCCCCGATAAACATACACGTCAGGATGGTCGTCGGCCACGACGCCTTGCACCTGACCACCCTCGATAGTTAACACTGGGTTTTCATCTGCCCGAGCCGCAAGGGCAAACATCAGCAGAAGAGGCAAAATCAGCTTTTTCATAATAGATAGTTATTGGTAAATAAATAGTTTTCGCGGCAAAGATACAAAAAACTCTCAACTCATGACGCTCAACTCTCAACTTTTCCGTACCTTTGCACCCGATTTTTTAATAATAGTATATAATGTATAGAATTTTTAAGACAATCAGTGACACTTTGAGTGGGAAAGCGAGCGTGTTCATCATCCTGACGGCTGTGGTCACCTTCTTCTTCCCTGGACTGTTTGTGTGGGTGAAGGGCGACACGCAGACCATCATCCTGGGCATCATCATGCTGACGATGGGTCTGACGCTGACACCAGAAGATTTCAAGTTGTTGGCGAAACGTCCGATGGACATCCTCATAGGGGCTGTGGCGCAGTTCACCATCATGCCCTTGGTGGCGTTCTCACTTTCGTGGCTGTTCAGCCAAGTGCCCGCCTTTGCGCCCTACAGCACGGCGATGGCGATTGGCATCATCTTGGTGGGATGCTGTCCTGGTGGCGTGTCGAGCAACATCATGTCGTTCCTCTGCAAGGGCGACGTGGCCTATTCGGTGGGCATGACCTGCGCCTCCACCCTGCTGGCGCCTGTGCTGACCCCCCTGCTGGTGCTTTGGCTGGCTGGCGAGCGGGTGAACGTGGATGCCTGGGGCATGTTTCAGCAGATCCTGATTGTGACCATCATCCCCATTGCCATCGGCTTCTTCCTGAACGTGTGGCTGGGACATAAGGAAGTGTTCAAGAAGATTCAGGGCTGCATGCCTGGTGTGTCAGTCATCAGCCTGGCCTGCATCGTCGGAGGCGTCATCACAACGGTGCACGACCCGCTGGTGGAGAACGGCCTCATTCTCTTCCTGCTCACCTTCGGAATGGTGTTCTGCCACAACACGATAGGCTACTTGCTGGGCTATTCAGTCGGCAGGATGTGCGGATTCTCTGTGGCGAAGAAACGCACCCTCTCCATCGAGGTGGGCATGCAAAACGCTGGCTTAGGCACGAATCTGGCCATGACCTTCTTCGTGGCTTCCAACCCGATGGCTGTCGTCCCATGCGCCATCTCCTGCGCTTGGCACAGCATCAGCGGAACGATTCTGGCGAACTTGTTTGCACATCAAAAAGAATAATATGGTACTGAATTACATTTGGATAGCATTCTTCCTCTTGGCTGCCGTGTGCGCCATCATCCAGTGCTTCACAGGCAATTCGGGCGTGTTTGCTGACATCGTCGGCTCCACGTTCGACAATGCCAAGACGGCGTTTGAGATTTCCATCGGACTCACGGGCGTGCTCTCGCTCTGGATGGGCGTGATGAAGATTGGCGAGAAGGGAGGCATGGTGAACCTGCTCTCGAAGATGCTCAGCCCTGTCTTCACACGTCTCTTCCCCGACATTCCCAAGGGGCATCCCGCCACAGGTCATATCTTCATGAACATCGCCGCCAACATGCTGGGACTCGACAATGCAGCCACTCCGTTAGGTCTGAAGGCGATGGAGAGCATGCAGGAACTGAACCCGAAGAAGGACACGGCCACCAATCCGATGATCATGTTCCTGGTGCTGAACACCTCTGGCCTGACCATCATCCCCGTGAGCATCATGGTGTATCGCGCACAACTGGGAGCCGCACAACCCACCGACATCTTCGTGCCCATCCTTCTGGCCACCTTCGCCGCCACCCTGGCAGGCATCATCATCACGAGCATCTATCAGCGCATCAACCTCTTCCATCCCGTCCTGCTGGTCACCTTGGGCGGCCTCTGTGCCCTCGTGGCAGGCATCATCTGGGGCTTCTCACGCATGGACAAAGAGACGATGGACATCGTCAGCACGCTCTCGGCCAACATCATCCTCTTCGGCATCATCCTCTCCTTCATCGTGGCAGGCATGCTGAAGAAGGTGAACGTCTATGAGGCCTTCATCGAGGGAGCCAAGGACGGCTTCACGACGGCAGTCCGCGTGATTCCTTATCTCGTGGCCATCCTCGTGGCCATCGGCGTGTTCCGTGCAAGTGGAGGCATGGACATCCTCATCAGCGGCATCAACTGGCTCGTGGAACTCTGCGGAGGCAACACCGACTTCGTGTCCGCCCTGCCCACAGCCCTGATGAAACCCCTCTCCGGCAGCGGCGCACGTGGCATGATGGTCGATACGATGACCACCTACGGAGCCGACTCCTTTGCTGGCCGATTGGCCTGCATCTTCCAAGGTTCCACCGACACCACCTTCTACATCCTCGCCGTTTACTTTGGTTCCGTGGGCATCCGTCACACCCGCCACGCCGTCACCTGCGGCCTCCTGGCCGACCTCGCTGGTGTCCTTGCCGCCATCGCCGTCGCCTATTTCTTCTTCGGATAAGAGGTAGTGTCCTGATAGATACTGAGGGAAAAATTTCCCTGAGTGAATAAAAAGAGCATGTTGCCATTCGTCACCTTCTTCCGCGCAAACGCCCGTCAATCGACTATCGACTTTTCGACTTTTTTTACAACGAAAGAGTGACGATTTACTCGTCACTCTCTTTGTTTTCCCTCTGGTAGTTCCTCTTCAGCTTCTGGACGTAGTAGTCCAGGCCGAAGATGGAGCCAGCCAAGAGGAACGCTTGGGCGATGTACATGAGCGTACCATTGTTCACATCGTCGATGTCTATCACCTGAATGAAGGCTAAGAC
>CAJOGQ010000012.1:0-4282 GCA_905234125.1 uncultured Bacteroidaceae bacterium
CGATGCCCATCCCGAACTCTTTAGCGGATTACGTATCCGGCAGATCTAATGCCAAAGGAGAAGTATATGAAAGAAGTTGCGGAATAATTTGAATTTTTCAAGCGAAGTGACTATATTAGGTCTCAACCAAATGAAATAAGATGGAAAAAACTTATAATCAAAATGAAATTTAAACCTCTCGATGTATAGGTAATCGCAAAGACGGAATATGTTAATAATCAACGAAACTGTTTACTTTGAGTCTGATGCTGAATTTGAGGTTTTTAGCATCGCCCCATATATTATCATTGAGCAAGGTGCCACATCTGTTCCGAATGGAGATTATTCAGATTTATATAAGCAGTATCTTGCAGAAGGAAAATCATTCGTTATAATGGATGAGGATTCTATTATATATGAACGACAAGTTGTCAGTAAAAGAGTACCAGTCAAGATGGATGGCAGACCCATCGGACGTGATTATCAGGTTCAATTATGCGTAAAGAATCTTGAGCCATGGTTTGATGATATGCTTATGCCTGAGGATTTGGGACCCCAAGAAAGAGAAGCCATTATCAAACTTATTGACAATAATCTTCATGTGACATATAAACAGATTGCCGAGACTTTGAACACAAGTGAGGAAGAAGCCCTTGGCATCTTTAAATGGTGGCAAAAAGAAGGAATAATAAAATAGAAAAAGAGAAATCATGTAAAGTTTTAAAAACATCATGGAAATTAATCTTTTTCTGTCTTTCTATAAATTTTTCAAAAGAAATTTCTGTATTTGTAGGCGAAATTTGAATTTTTCTGGCAAAGTGACTATATTAGAAAAGAATTAAAGTAATATTGGATATGAATAATACTAAAGAGCCAACGAGATTCCTTTGGAGTCGCACATACATTCTGAAAAAGAAAGGTGAACCAGTTCGTTTCTTTGAGGTGAAGAAACGTGTGGGTGATATGCTTTTCGTTGAGTTGAAAGAAAAGGGCAATCGCCAACAGCTAGTAGGACGTATCTTTGTTCCAGAAGGCGAAAACCGTGAGGTATGTGGTTTTGACTGGAATGATGAATTTGTCTTCATTGTTGCCGATTACTATATCTCCCGTGGTTACAAAGGGCGCCACATTGAAAATCATGAACCTCAGGTTCTTGTCGGAAATGAATGGGTGGACCATACCAAATACAGAGAAGCCATAAGACGTATGGATGAACGTTTCCTGAATGGCCTCATTACGGACGAAGAATAAAAAACATTTCCTCCATTTTGCATGGAGCAACCATATGATATCAATGACACAAGAGCAAATGCGACAGAAGGCAAAACCTTCCCTCTCCATTGATTTCATTGAACAAAAAATATAGTTATTATGGCAATAGCAATCAATACCAAAGAACTGGAGACCCTCTTGGAGGTGACTCCTTCGTGGCAGAACATTATGCTGGCAGGCCGACATGGTATCGGCAAGTCGCAGATTCTGACTAACTATTTTGAATCGAAAGGCATGCGTGTCATAGCCCTGTTCCTGGGACAGATGAGCGACCCCGGCGACCTGCTTGGTTTGCCCAACAAGGACGAGGCGACGGGCAAGACGACCTTCATGCCACCTTATTGGTTCCCTGTCGATGGAGAACCTATCGTATTGTTCCTTGATGAGCTGAACCGCGCACGTCCAGAAATCCTACAGACGGTGATGGACCTCGTGCTCAACCGCAAGCTGGCAGGGCGCATGCTGCCAGAGGACAGTCGCATCATCTCGGCCTGCAACGATGGCGACGAGTACCAGCTGACTGACCTTGACCCAGCCCTCGTTTCGCGTTTCAACATCTACACTTTCCGCCCATCTGTGGAGGAATGGCTGCTGTGGGCAACTCGCAAGGGACTGGACGAGCGTGTCATCAACTTCATCCAAGCCAATCCCGAACTGCTTGACCGCAGCGGTGACACCAAGGAGGAGCAGGGACTGGAGAAAGACCCCGACCGACGGGCTTGGGAGAAAGTGGCACGTGCGATGGAGAACATTCCCAATCCGATGCCTGTGCATCAGAAGATTATTGCAGGCATCGTGGGTGTGCAGGCTGCTGCCAAGTTGTTTCTCTCGTTCCAGAAAGAACTCGTCACACCGCAGGAACTGCTTACCGACTTCAAGAGCGTAAAACGACAGCTGGACAAGTATCAGTTGCATCAGTTGTCGCTGGTGAACGATGCCCTATGCCGTTTCTTCGAGACCGACCAAGCTGACACGATGGAGCGCACACTGGTTCGCGAAAACCTGAAAGCCTATCACGATTATCTGGCCAAGAACCATCGCGAAGCATACGCCCACTTTGTGTCGCTCATCGACGGTACGGGCTACAAGCAGATGCTCTTGCTCATCAACAAGGAATTGCCTGAGACCTATAAGCAAATCATTGAGTTCATCCAGTCGCTATGAGTACACTTGAGCGCATACAACAGGAGGTGGAGCAGTGGTTTCTGACCGAACCGCTCTTCTTCACCGTCTATTGTTCGCACCGGCTGACCATCAATCCCAATATGTTGTGCGCCCTGCGTTCTGGACAGGGGCGTATTGAATACAACCCGGAAGTGATCGACTCTATGCCCGACCATCAGTTGCGGGCCTTGCTGAGCGTGGAGATGATTCGCATTCTGCTAAAGCATCCCTACTCCCGTCAGCCGCTGGGTTGTCTTGGCATAGTTCTGAAGATGGCGAGCGACATGGTCATTGCGCCTGCCTATAATCTAACTTGGGCTGGTCTGATACATCCCGAGGAATTCGGTTTGCCCACAGGACAGCACTTTGAGTGGTATGCCAACCGACTGAGCGCGATGGGAATCCACATGGATGGTCCAGCCCCCAGCGAAGGAGATTCCTGTGCCGAAGGCGAGGCTGGAGAAGGTAGTGCAGCATCTTCGTCAGAACTTTCTGAGAAGCAAGATGAAGATTCGACAGGTGGCAGCAGTGGCGAAAATAAAGAGCAAAACGAGCAGGGAGAGAATGCAGAAGAGGTATCGCTCAACTCTGCCCCGTCCTCCGGGGACTATACTTCTTTGTGGGAAGAAGATGCCTTCATGGGTCAGCAGATTACGGACATCATCCATAGCACCACGCAATGGGGAAGTCTGCCAGGAGGAATGGTGGAACTCATCCAGAAAGCCGCTGAAGGTAAGATTGACTATCGTAATGCCTTGCGTGCTTTCCGAAGTTCCATCCTCTCGCAGAAGCGACACCTCACCCGCATGTATCCCAGCCGCCGCTTCGGTTTCGAGCAGATGGGCAGTCGCTATGAGTTCACCACCCGACTGCTGGTGGCTATCGACACCAGCGGGTCGGTAGGTTCAGATGAGTTAGGACGTTACTACCGCATCATCACTACCTTCTTCAAATATGGCATCCAGGAGATAGATGTGCTGATGTTCGATTTCGATGTACAGGGAGAACCCGTTACCCTGAAAGAAGCACAAAAGAACAAGCAGACATTTGAGGTGAAAGGGCGCGGCGGCACAAACTTCCAGGCACCCGTCAATTATGTGGCAGAGCATCCCGATTACGACGGCCTTATCATCATGACTGATGGTTATGCCCCCATCCCCTCTGTTCCTGCCCATCTGAAAACCAAACTCCTTTGGGTGATCGACAATGAACCATCCTACAAACAACACTACGATGCGCTGCGCAAGACGGGGCGCGTCTGTCTAATAGAATTATAAAACTCTTTGTGATAATAATAGCACATATTATGAAAAAGATTTTAGCACATAGCGAGAAAGACGCACAGAAGCGTCGCGCTGCATTTGAAGAACGTTACGCAGTCTTTAGCGGGCATCACTTAAGCCTTGAAGGAATCAAGCGAAAAGTGAATCCCAATCTAGAGATTAAGTATCTCTGTTATTATTTGGGTGAGTCAAATAAATTCAGCGGAAAGCCTAACCCTATCGTTTGTCTGGCTGACGGCAAGTTCTCATTTTCGGAACAAGGAATTCGAGAAGCCTTAAAGAAAATGGGAGCCGACCTGAGCCTCTTCAAGATGGAGGTGCAGGAAACGGCAAGAGATGCAGATGGCGAATCACGTCTGGTCGCATACAAAAAACGTAAGAATGTCTATGCCCTGACCTGCACACTTGCCTACAAGGGCATTGAAATGGAAATCACCCGATGGCATGTCAAGGATTCGCCCTTCGGGTTGTTCGAGATTATGCCAGCCAAGCAGATGTTGTGCTATGTTTCCGAACATTTTAAACGGGACGAACGCTATGGTCTGTTCGTCCTTCGCGATGATGAGTTCTACTTGCTGGACCTG